>NZ_BAAAOS010000033.1:0-235863 GCF_039530625.1 Kribbella sancticallisti
CAGTGGTGGGCGGGGTATGGCGTGTTCGGGAGGTTTGGGAGCGGTGGGCGGGGTAGGGCGTGTTCGGGAGGGTTGGGTGCGGCGGGCGGGGTAGGGCGTGTTCGGGGTGGGCCTGTTTGGGGTCGCGTGTTCGGAGGGTTGGTGCGGTGGCGGGATAGGGCGTGTTTGGGGTGGGCGTGTTCAGGACGGGTTGGGTTCGGTGGGAAGGTCGGGGGATGGATGAGCGTGGGTTGGATGTTGGGGAGTTGTTTGGTCGGGCTGCTGGGTGGGCGGCGGGGTATCGGGGGGAGCTTGGGGAGAGGCGGGTGGGGGCTCGGAAGTCGTTTGGGGAGATGTGTGCTGACTTCGGAGGGGCTTTGCCGCGAGAGGGGCGGGCGGCTGGGGAGGTTGTCGGGGAGCTTGTTTCTCTTGCTGAGGGTGGGTTGGTTGCGTCTGCTGGGCCTCGGTACTTCGGGTTTGTGGTTGGTGGGGCGCTGCCGGCGGCTACGGCTGCTGAGATTCTGGTGGCGGGGTGGGATCAGAACGCTTGGAACAGCGTGTTGTCGCCGACTAGTGCGGCTGCTGAGCAAGTTGCTGGGGAGTGGCTGAAGGAGTTGCTTGGGTTGCCGGCGGGTGTGTCGGCGGGGTTTACGACTGGGGCTCAGGCGGCGAATACCGTCGGGCTGGCTGCGGCTCGGCACCAGGTGCTCGGCGAAGTGGGGTGGGATGTTGAGAGGGATGGGCTTAGTGGGGCGCCTCGGGTGCGGATTCTGGCCGGGGATGAGCGGCACGCGACGACTGATCGGTCTCTGCGGCTCTTGGGGTTTGGGTCCGCCTCACTCGAGTTGGTGAAAACGAGGGAGAACGGGGTGATTGACCTTGCCGATCTTCGGGACCGGCTCGTTGGTCACCAAGGGCCGTTGATTGTTTGCCTGCAGGCCGGGAATGTGAACACCGGGGGTTCGGACTCGCTGGGTGAGGCTTGCCGGGTGGTGCACGAGTACGGCGGGTGGGTGCATGTTGACGGGGCTTTTGGGCTTTGGGCGGCTGTCAGTCCGTTGTTGCGGGAGCAGGTGGACGGCTTGGAACTGGCGGATTCGTGGGGATGCGATGGGCACAAGTGGCTGAATCTGCCGTATGACAGTGGGTTTGTCTTCTGTGCTCATCCCGATGCGCATGCGGGGGCTCTGGCGTACAGCGCGTCGTACCTCGTGACGTCGGGTGAACGGGAGCCGGGTGAGTATGCGATGGAGTCGTCTCGACGTGCTCGCGGAATTGCGGTGTGGGCGAGGCTGCGGGAGCTTGGGCGCGATGGCGTGGTCGACGTGGTCGAACGGTGCTGCAGTTTGGCTAGAAGCTTCGCTCGCCAGCTCGAAGCTCTTGGCTGCGAGATAGGCAATGAAGTTGTGCTCAATCAGGTGCTGGTCTCGTTCGGGAGCGACGAGGAGACTGATCGGATGATCGCTGCGATCCAAGCCGAGGGGACCTGCTGGATGGGCGGTACCACCTGGCGAGGCAGGCGGTA
This sequence comes from Kribbella sancticallisti, assembly GCF_039530625.1. Taxonomy (NCBI): domain Bacteria; kingdom Bacillati; phylum Actinomycetota; class Actinomycetes; order Propionibacteriales; family Kribbellaceae; genus Kribbella; species Kribbella sancticallisti. The sequence goes on from NZ_BAAAOS010000033.1 coordinate 1,505, forward strand.
CATGCGGATTTCTGTTTCCAACTACTTGACGACCGAGGAAGACATCACTCGGTCGGTCGCTGCCATCCGGTCGCTTCGCCAAACCTGATTGGCGGCATACGACTGGGCGGCGCCCCTGCAGAGGTGGCGCCGCCCAGTCAGTGTGGTTCCGTCAGTTGCCTAAGGCATCAAGATGGTGCTCAGGCGGCCGGGGGCATCAGGACGGTGTCGATCAGGTAGACCGTGGCGTTGGCGGTCTTGACGCCGCCGCAGATGACCTTGGCGTTGTTGACCATCAGATTGTCGCCGGAGCCGCTGACGGTGACGGCCTGCTTCTCGACGGTGGCCTGCTGGCCGACGACCGCGTCAGGCGCCAACTGGCCGGGGACGACGTGGTACGTCAGGATCTTGGTGAGCAGCGCGTCGTCGGTCTTGAGGGTGTTGATGGTCGCGGCGGGGATCTTCGCGAACGCGGTGTCGACCGGGGCGAAGACGGTGAACTCGCCGCCGTTGAGGGTCGAGACCAGGTCGACCTTCGGGTTCAGCTTGCCCGACACCGCGGCGACCAGGGTCTTCAGCAGCGGGTTGCCGGAGGCGGCGGTGGCGAGCGGGGCGGCCGCCATGCCGTCGACCGAGCCGGCGCCGGACGGGTTGGCCTTGGCGTAGTCGGCGCAGCCCGGGCCGACGAGGCCGGAGGCGTTGTCCATGGAGGGGGTCTCGCTCGGGGTGGTGGCCGGGTTCGACGACGAGGTGCTGGTCGACGGGGTGCTGCTCGAACTGTCGTCGTCGCCGCCACAAGCGGCGGTGGCGAAGAACAGCGAGAGGGCGGAGGCGGCCAGAGCGACCCGCTTGATGGTGTTGGACATGACGATCCTTCTCCTTCGGATGGATTCCTGGACGAGATCTGCTCGTCGAGGTTCGAACGGCGTTACTGGGTTGGGATTCGGCGTGCGGAACGAGCGAGTTACTCGACCATCACCACCGTGTTGTGCAGGCCGCTTGACCCGTTGGGTCGTGGGGCCGCACGGTCGGCCGTCTGCACCTGTCCGTCGGCGTCGGTCGCCCGGACGGTGAGTTTGTGGTTGCCCGGCGTCGCGTTCCAGCGGAACGTCCACTGCCGCCAGGTGTCGATGGTGTCCTCGGCGGCGAGGGTGGCGGGTTGCCAGTCGCCGTTGTCGACCTGGACCTCGACCTTCGCGATGCCGCGGTGCTGCGCCCAGGCGACGCCCGCCGCCACGGCGGGTCCGGCCTTGATCCGGGCGAACCCCTTCGGTACGTCGATCCGCGAGGAGGTCTTGATCGGCGCTTCGACGGACCAGCCGCGGTCGGTCCAGTACGCGCTGAACTCGGAGAACCTGGTGACCTCGAAGTCGACGATCCACTTGGTCGCGGAGACGTAGCCGTACAGGCCGGGCACCACCATCCGGACCGGGAAGCCGTGCTCGAAGGGCAGCGGTTCGCCGTTCATGCCGAGGGCGAAGATCGCGTCGCGGCCGTCGGTGAGCGCCTGCAGCGGAGTACCGATGGTGAGGCCGTCGACGCTGGTCGACTTCACCGCGTCGGCGCCGCCCTGGACGCCGGCTTCGCGAAGGAGTTCGGCGATCGGTACGCCGATCCAGCGGGCGTTGCCGACGTACGGGCCGCCGACCTCGTTCGAGACGCAGGTGAGGGTGATGTCGCGTTCGATCAGGCGGCGGTTGAGCAGGTCCGCGAAGTTCAGGCGCAGTTCGCGATCCACCATTCCGTGGATGCGCAGTTCCCAGGTCCGCGGGTCCACCTTCGGCACGGTGAGCAGCGTGTCCACGCGATAGAACGACTGGTTCGGGGTGACGAACCTGCTCACGCCCGGTACGTCGACCGAAACCCCAGCCGGTACTGCGCGCGCCCGGCTCGCCGCCGCGGGGATCCTGATGCCGCGCCGCGTCGCTTCGTTCACACCCTCGGGCAGAACCAGTGACGCTCCCAGTCCGCCGGCCCCGGCAACACCCAGCGCCATGGTCGTCCCGAGGAACCGCCGCCGATCGAAACCAGCCGGTGCGTCAGCGGGCTCCGCTGGGCGCTCGGTGCTGCGCTCGGCTGCGTGCTCGGCGGTGCTGGATCCGGTCGCGAGGGTCTGGTGGGGCTTGGAACCTCCGGCGGCGAAGGCCTTCCGGTCACCTCCGCCCCCGAAGGGGTTCAGATGCAGAGCACGCAGGACCAGAAGAATGCCAATAGTTGCTATTAGCAACGTGATGATGCCGGGCAGGACCTGGACGAAGCCGTTGGTGGCAAGCGTTCTGCCGGTAGCCGCGGCGAGGATCGCGAGGAGGCCGAGAAGCACCGTCATCACGACGGCGATGCGGGGCTTCGAGGCGCCGATTGCCCCCGCGAGGAAAGCGAAAACCATGACCGCCAGGAGGACGGTGCCGATCAGGATCGGCTTGTCCGCGGTGCCGAGGTTCTTGACGGCCCAGTCTTTCGCGGGGCCGGGGGCCAGGTCGATCAGTTGGGTGCCGACTCCGACGACCGGCGACGTACCGCCGGCCAGGGCGGCGGTCAGCTCGCCCAGGCCCAGTCCTGCACCTGCGGCGAGTACACCTCCGAGCCCTGCCAGAGCCCGACGCTTCATCGTAGTCATGCCGGTGCTTCGGACCGGCTGATGCCGCGGATGGGTGGAATCTCAAAAACTTCTGCAGCCAGGCGACGGGCCGCTCAGAAGGCTCCTACAAGTCAGTCATTTGGTCTTGTGTAGTGGCCGGGCCAGTTTTTGTAGCGGATTCTGGTGATTTCCCGGACTTCGCCGAGAGTGGACCACTCGTCTTTGCCTAGGCGGGCCAGTGGGCGTAGGCGGGTGATCTCAGGATGGTTTCCGTCCAGGACGGACTCGGCGATGCTGAGGTGGCGGACTTGGCCGATCACCACCGTGGAGTCGCCCAGCTCAAGCGTCGTATGGAGCGTGCACTCGATCGCCACGGGGGACTCCGCCACCCGCGGGACGGCGACAGTCGCACTGGGTTCGGTGTGGAGGCCGACAGCGTTGACCTCGTCGATCTCGGGTGGAAAGTTCGTCGCGGTCGCGTTCACCTGCTCGAACAGCGGCTCGGTGGCGAAGTTGACCACGAACTCGCCGGTCGCCTCGACGTTGTTCAGGCTGTCCTTGCGGCCGACCGAGGTGAACTGCACCATCGGCGGGTCCACGCACGCGACGGTGAAGAACGAGTGCGGCGCCAGGTTGAGTACGCCGTCGGCCGACAGCGAGGAGACCCAGGCGATCGGCCGCGGCACGACCACCGCGTTCAGTGTCGCGTAGAAGTCCCTGCGGCCGAGCTTGTCCGGATCCAGATCCCTTCGCACGCCCGCCAGTATCCCGCCCGCCCCGCAATTCGGTGGACCCGGGCAACGATCCGGCGACAGAATCCGCCCGATGAGGACCGAATCACTGGCAGCGCTGGCCGACCGGTACGGCGTACGCCTGGAGGCGGTCCGCGAAGTGCCAGGTGGTGTCGCCAACCGCGCCTACCTCCTCGGTGACGAGTTGTTCCTGCGGATTCCACGCAGCCCCGCCTTCGAGCGCGATCTACGCAAGGAGGCTGCGGTCATCCCCGTCGCACGGGCAGCTGGCGTGCGCACTCCGGCGATCGTCGAGTTCGACGCCAGCCGGCGACTGCTAGCTGCGCCGTACATGGTGGTCGAGCGGGTGCGCGGCAGGGATCTGGTCGGAAGAGAAGCGCCGGAAAAGAGCTTCTGGGAGGAGGTGGGCCGGCAGGTTGCCTTGCTGCATGCGGTCCAACCGGCACCACTCGAAGGGGTGACCAGCGATGACGGCGGTGGCGATCCCCGACCTACCGTCGACCGGCTGGCGACCGAGGGCTACCTGGACTCCGGTACTGCGAACTGGTTGCTCGGCTGGTTCGATCGCCTGGCCGTCCACATCCCCCAAGACCAGCCGCACAAACTCCTCCACGGAGACCTGGCTCCGCAGAACCTCCTGGCCAGCGACAGCGACAACCACCTGGAAGCCCTGATCGACTGGGGAGACGCAGCGTGGGGTCCACCAGGGATGGAGTTCGCCAAGCTCCCCCTGGAGCAAGTAGCCGCCGCCCTACCGAGCTACCGCAGTACAGAGGGTTTGGAGGCGGCAGCGCTCTGGTTCCACCTGAGCTGGGGCGTCAGCGCGATCCCCAAACCCCCGCAACCCAACCAGCGCCACTGGACGGCACCACCCACCAGCCGCCTACTCGGAGTACTGCGCTTCTTCGCTGCCGGCCCACCCGCACCCTGGTCCGGGCTCGCCTGAGTCAGAAGGCCCATCGCTAGCACTCATCGACCCCACTTCTGCAAGAAAACAAGGGGTTACCCGACTTGTCACGACATGGTGCAGACTGCTGTTTCGTGACTGATTACGTAGCAGCCCAGGACCGGTACGACGACCAGATGACCTATCGGCGCAGTGGCCGCAGCGGGCTGCAGCTGCCGGCGATCTCGCTGGGGCTCTGGCACAACTTCGGCGGCGACAAGCCGCTCGACACGCAGCGGGACATCCTCCGCCGCGCGTTCGACCTCGGGGTCACCCACTTCGACCTCGCGAACAACTACGGCCCGCCCTACGGCTCGGCCGAGACCAACTTCGGCGGCCACTTCGCCCGCGACTTCAAGCCGTACCGCGACGAGCTGCTGATCTCCACCAAGGCCGGTTACGACATGTGGCCGGGTCCGTACGGCCAGGGCGGCGGGTCCCGCAAGTACCTGCTCGCCTCGCTCGACCAGTCGCTGGACCGGATGGGCCTCGACTACGTCGACATCTTCTACTCGCACCGGTTCGACCCGGACACCCCGCTGGAGGAGACGATGGGCGCGCTCGACAGCGCCGTCCGCTCCGGCAAGGCCCTGTACGCCGGCATCTCGTCGTACTCCGCCGAGAAGACCCGCGAGGCGGCCAAGATCCTCGACGAGCTCGGCACGCCCCTGCTGATCCACCAGCCGTCCTACTCGATGCTGAACCGGTGGATCGAGGAGGACCTGCTGGACGCCGTCGGTGAGCTCGGGGTCGGCGTGATCGCCTTCTCGCCGCTGGCGCAGGGTCTGCTCACCGACCGCTACCTGAACGGCGTACCGGAGGGCTCGCGGGCGTCGCAGGGCAAGTCGCTCAGCACCGACATGCTGACCGAGGAAACCCTCAAGCACGTCCGCGCCCTGAACGAGATCGCCAAGCAGCGCGGCCAGTCCGTGGCCCAGCTGGCGCTGGCGTGGACGCTGCGCGACGACCGCGTCACCAGCGCGCTGATCGGCGCCTCCAGCGTCGCCCAGCTGGAGGACAGCCTGACCGCGGTGAAGAACCTCGAGTTCAGCCAGGACGAGCTGGACGCGATCGACGCGGACGCGGTCGAGGCCGGGATCAACCTGTGGAAGAAAAGCTCCGACAACTGAGCGTGCCGGATAGCGGGCGAATCTGACGGTTCGGTGACGGGCTGTGCCGGTGCGGTTGCGCCGGCGCAGTCCGCGGAGGAGTGTGGGAGGTACCCCCAGGAGGTGGTTGCCATGACCGCTTCGACCCTCGAGATGGCATTGGCGTACGAACACAAGATGATCCGCGAGCTGGCCGCTCCGGCGCACGAGCCGGCCGCCGCCAAGCCGGATCGAAGGCATCAGACGGACTGGTTCTACGCGATCGCGGCCCAGCATCTGGCCGCGGCGGAGGACGTGCTGCTGCCGCAGGTCCGGCGACTACCCGACGGACGCAACCTGGTCACCGCGTATGTCGCCAACGCGCGTGAGCTGGAGAGATCGCTCCGCTTCCTCAAAGGCCGCCAGTACGGCGATGGCCGGGTGCAGCACCTGCACCCCAGCGACGTGTGGCAGGTGGTCGACCAACTGCTGGACGAGCACGAGCAGCTCGAGACGCAGTACGGCCGGATGCTCGGTGAGGAGCTGGACAGCGAGCGGGTCAGTGATCTGACCGAGAAGCTGCTCAGCGCCGAGGAGGTGGCGCCGACCAGGGCGCACCCGTACTCGCCGCACACCGGCGTGGCGGGCAGGGTGGCGCACCGGATGTGGCGGCTCGCCGACCTCACCTGGGACAGCGCCGAGGGACGCGTGGTGCCGACGAAGTACCACGTCCACCCCAAACGTGACTCGGCCCTGTCGCACTACCTGCGCGGCACTCCGATCGAGGAGGACACGCCCGACTGAAAGCGACCGGGCCCGCAGCCGCCGGATGCCTCCGGCGGCGCGGGCCCGGCCTGAAACCCTCCCCCACTGCGCCTGGTTGTGAGGGTGGGCCTGGTTCCCGCCTCCGCTGCGCCTGGTGTGCGGAGATGGGACCCTACGTCCTCCCCCGCTGCGCCTGGTGTGCGGGGGAGGACGGATCTGGGGGTGTCAGCCGAGCGAGTCGATCGCCTTCTTCGCTCCGGGGTGCAGCGGCACCGGTTCGGTCTTGGCCGCGTCCTCCAGCTTGATGCCCTTGGCGGCCGCGTTCACCTGGACCAGCGCGTCCTGGTTCTCGTAGATCACCTTGGTCAGCTTCTCGGCCAACTCGTCGGGCATGTTCTTTCGGACCAGCAGCACGTTCGGCACGATGATGGTGGCCACGTCGGCCGGCTGCTTGTAGGTCGCGGCCGGGATGGTGCCGGTGGCGTAGATCGTGCCGTAGGTCTTCTGCAGCGCGGGCAGCACGTCGGTGATCGGGATCAGCTTCACGTCCTTGCCCAGGCTCGTCATCAGGTCGGTGATGCCGCCGGTCGGCAGGCCGCCGGACCAGATCAGCGCGTCGATCGAGCCGGTCTTCATCCCGTCCACCGATTCCGGCAGGCCGAGCCGCTGGGCGGTGACGTCGCGGGCGGGGTTCAGGCCGGCCGCCTCCAGCAGCCGCCGGGCGATCACCTCGGTGCCGGAGTTCGGCGAACCGGTGGAGATCCGCTTGCCCTTGAGGTCGGCGATCTTGTTGATCCCGGCCGAGGCGCGGACGGCGACCTGAGTGGAGTTGGGGTACAGCCGGGTCAGCGCGACGACGTCCTGCTTGGTCTTGAAGCTGTGCTCGCCGTTGACCGCGTCGGCGGCGGTGTCACCGAGCGAGAAGGCGATGTCGTAGTTGCCGGCCACCAGACCCTGCACGTTCTGCACCGACGCACCGGTCTCGCTCGCGGTCGCCCGGTAGCCCTCGACCTTGGAGGAGATCACCGAGGCCAGCGCGCCACCCAGCTGGTAGTACACGCCGGTGGTGTTGCCGGTCGCGATCGTCAGCCGGCCGCCGTCCGTACCGGCGGCTCCGCCTTCGGGCTCTCGTTGCCCACCGCAAGCGACGAGTGAGACGGCGGCGGCGAGCGCCACCACGGCGGTGGGCAGGCGTCGGGTTCTCATGAGGTGACGGATCCTTCCGTTGGCCCTGGACCTGACCGGGGCGGTGGGGTGGGGTCAGACTGCACAGGGGTGGGGTCAGCATGCACACTGCGGCGTCGCCGGACCAGGTTGATGACAACTGCGACAAGTAGCAAACCGATTCCGACCGCGATGGTTACGGGCGCGAGGTAGAGCAGCAGCAAAGCGGCCGGAACGCACAGCAGCCGCTCCACCCAGCCGGTGGCGATCACGATCCACCCGCCGGTGACCACGGCCAGTGCGGCGACGGCGAGCATAGAGACGCCGAGGGTCCACACCATGCCGATCAGGCTGCCCTGTCCCAGCAGGTGGGCACCGTTGTCGGTCAGCACGAAGGCGAACGGCACCAGGAACGCGGGCAGCGTGTACTTCCACGCCTGCCACATCGTCGGCATCACCCTGCCGCCGGTGATCGCCGACGTCGCCACGGCGGCCAGCGCGGTCGGCGGCGACACCTCCGACAGCACGGCGTAGTAGAAGATGAACATGTAGGCCTCGGGCTGGGTCACGCCCAGTTGCACCAGGGCCGGCGCGATGATCACGGCCGCGATGATGAACGACGCCGTCACCGGCACCGCCAGCCCGAGCACCAGTACTGCGAACGCCGACAGCACCACGGTCAGGATCAGCACGACCGTCGGGTTGTCCGTCAGTGCCTTGGCCGCGTCCACGATGATCTCGGCCAGGTTCAGCCCCAGCCCGGTCTGGGTGGTCACCGCGACGATCACCCCGGCGGCCGCGCAGGTGGCGGCGACCGGCAGCACCGAACGGGTGCCCTGGGCAAGCGCTTTGAACAGCGGGCCGGCCGTCAGCCGGTGCTCGCGATCCAGGAACGACAGCCCGAACTGGAGGATCACCGCGTAGACCACGGCCTTGAACGGCGGCACGTTCACTGCCATGAAGGCGATGATGACGAACAGCGAGAGGAAGTGGTAGCCGAAGCGCAGCAGCAGTTTCCAGGCCGACTGTGTCGATGCCTCGGCCGCCTCGGTGCCGTGCTTGCGGGCGTCGATCTCGATCGCGAGCAGGATGCCCAGGTAGTACAGGATCGTCGGGATCACCGCGTAGCCGAGCACGGTCAGATAGCTGACCTGCAGGAACTCCGCGATGATGAACGCGGCCGCACCCAGGGTCGGCGGCGACAGGATCGCGCCGATACCGGCCGCCGCGAGCATGCCGCCGGCCGGCTCGGCCGGATAGCCCGCCCGGCGCAGGATCGGCCAGGAGACCGTGCCCAGCGAGACGGCGGTCGCGGTACCGGAACCGGAGACGGTGCCGAGCAGGAACCCGGCGAGCGTGACGGTCCGGCCCGGCGCGGTCCGGCTGCGCTTGAAGGCGGCGAACGACAGATCGATGAAGAACTTGCCGGCGCCGGAGTAGTCCAGCACCGCGCCGTAGATGGTGAACAACACGATGTAACTGGCCGCGACGGCCAGCGGGGTCCCGTAGAACCCGGCCGTGCCCATCGTGAGCTGCGCGATGATCGCGTCGAAGTTGAAGCCCTGGTGGGCCAGGGACCAGGTGTAGGGCAGGAAGCCGCCGTAGTACGCGTAGGCGATGAAGAGCAGGCTGACCAGCGGCAGCACCCAGCCCGTAGTACGGCGGCAGGCTTCGAGGATCAGCACGAGCAGTACTGCGCCGGCCAGCAGGTCGAGGCTGCTCGGCGCCTGCCGTCGCTCGAGGAAGCCGTCGAAGTCGCGCAGCGGGTAGAGGCAGACCACCAGGGCGAGGGCGGCAACGATCCAGTCGGTGATGCCCGGGTCGTCGGTCGCGCGCGCCTTGAAGGGATTCATCACGGCGGGCACCCGCCAGCCCCGATAGCACAGCAAAGTGATCGGGAGGACGGCTGCGAGAAAGATCACTAAATAGAACTGGGTGCCGGCGGACAACGGGAAGAAGACCTGGAGCAGTACGCCGACGCTGACCGCCGCGCACCAGAGCGAGATCACGCGGTCGAGGGCAGGCCGCAGCCTCCGAGCCGGCTTCTCCTGCTCGTACTCGGCCAGTTCGGACTCGGAGAGCGTGGCTGTGCCGCCCCCCGTACCAACACCCACAGTCATCGAGCGCTTCCCTCCTGTCGTCGAAGGCTAGTGTCGCCGACCACGCCATGGAGTCGCATGATTACGTCTTTACCAAGATCTGACACATATGAAGCCTTCCTGCCCTACGATCACGGCATGAGCGGCGCTGTCAGGATTTTGTTGGTCGAGGACGATCTCGATATCGCGAACGCTCTGATACCCGCGTTGCGGCGGTACGGGTTGATGGTGACGCACGTCAGGACGGCCGCGGACGCGCTCGCGGCCGACCCCGGAGACCTGGTTCTGCTGGATCTGGGACTGCCCGACGGCGACGGCATCAACGTGTGCCGGCAGATCCGCACGGTGTCAGACGTCCCGGTGATCGCGGTGACCGCCCGGGGTGAGGCGGCCGATCGGGTCCGGGGCCTGCGCAGCGGCGCCGACGACTATGTGGTGAAACCCTTCGCCATCTCCGAGCTCCTGGCCCGCATCGATGCTGTACTTCGGCGTACCGGTCTGTTGCAACCCCGCCCCCGGGTGACGGTCGGCGATCTGACCGTGGACATCGAGGCCCGGACGGTGCAGGTCGCGGACAAGCCCATCAGCCTGACCCGCAAGGAGTTCGACGTGCTAGCTGTGCTGGCCGCTCACCACGGCCGGGTGGTGCCGCGCGAACAAGTCGCGCTGTACGCCTGGCAATCCGTCTTCGAGGCCTCGTCGCGGACCATGGACGTGCACGTCGCGAGCCTGCGGGCCAAACTCGGCCGGCCCGAACTGGTCCAGACCATCCGCGGCGTCGGCTACCGCCTCGGTTCGGACTGACCGTTGCGCCGTCGCCTGCTGCAGTCCCTCGTCCCGATGGTTGTCGTGCTCGCCATCTTCGCTGCCGTGCCGCTGGCGAACTACATCGCCACCAGCACGTCCCGCACGCTGTTCCTGTCCCGCAGCAACGACGCCGACTGGTTCGCGACGATGGCGGAGTCGCCCCTGCAGTCCGGCGACATCGCGAGCCTGCGTGAGCTCGCGGTTCGCTACCACCAGCTCTACAGCACCCCGGTCTTCGTGGTGGACGTCGACCGCCGGGTGATCGCCACCTCGCGGTCCGGCGTCGATGTGAAAGAGCCCGACCTCGAGAAGGCGCTGAACAGCACGCTGGCCGGGCGACTGCCGACCGAGCCGCCGGCGCTGTGGCCCTGGCGCTCCGGCGAGATGGTCGTGGCCCGCCCCGTCGTGAACAACGGCCGGGTGCTCGGCGCCGCCGTACTGCGGGTGCCGACCGAGAGCGCCCGCGAGAAGGTCCAGAACGGGCTGCTGCTGTTGCTCGGCGGTCTGCTGATCAGCATCGGCGCGGTCGTCGTCGGTATCGTCCGGCCGGTCACCCGCTGGGTACTGCGCCCCCTGAACGACCTCGACAACGCCACCCACCAGGTCACCCGCGGCGCGCTCGACACCCGGGTGTCCACCGACGGCCGAGCGCCAGAACTGCGGAGACTCGGCGACAGCTTCAACTCGATGGCGCTCAGCCTGCACCAGGCCCGGCAGCGCGAGCGCGAGTTCGTCGCCGACGCGTCCCACCAACTCCGTACTCCGCTGACGTCGGCGCGGATCCACATCGAGGGCCTGTCCCGACTGTCTCCCACGGCCCGGTTCGCGCTGAGCGACATCGACCGGCTCGGCCGCATCGTCCAGCGGCTGTCCCGGCTGGCGGGCTCAGACCGCCCAGGAGATGCCGAGGGCAACGAGGAGCCACTGGACCTGGCTCAGGCCGTCAAGGAGCGCCTGGTCGGCTGGAAGGCCGTCTACGCCGCCGACGACCTGGAGCTCATCATCGGCGAGATGGTGCCGGGCGGTGTGGCCTCGGAGCTCGAGGTGGACGACATCCTCGACGTACTGCTCGACAACGCCAGCAAGTACGGCGCTCCGCCGGTCGAGGTGTCGGTCCTGCGGGACGGCACCGAGGTGGTCCTGTCCGTCCGCGACCACGGCCTCGGCCTGGGCTCGCGCGACCTGAAGAAGGTCGGCGAGCGGTTCTGGCGCAGCGCCCACCACCGCGAGATGCCCGGAACGGGCCTGGGCCTGGCCATCGTCCGCTCGGAGGCGGCCCGGGTCGGCGGCCGAGTGGTGGCCCGCCCGCCGATCGGCGGCGGCCTGGTGATCGAGGTCCGCGTTCCCCTGATCGACGACTACGACGTCTAGGGACCGCGGCCCCCGCAGTACCTAGATGTGGTTCGTCTTGTACCAGCGCTCGGCGGCCGGGTGGAGCGGGATCGGCATGGTGGCGATGGCCGAGCGGGCGTCCAGCGAACCTGCCTCGGGGTGCACCGCCATCAGGTCGTTCTGGCGGCGGAACATCGTGTTCAGCGTCCACCACGCCCAGGAGTCCGACAGGCCGCGGCGGGCCAGCAGATAGTTCGGTACTGCGAGGGTCGGGACCGAACTGGCCAGGGAGTACACCGACGGCGGGATCGACGACAGGACGTAGCCGCCGAAGCGCTTGAGGGCGATCTTCTCCGCGACCGCGCCGATGTCCACCAGGCGGAACCCGATGGTCGCCTGGAGCGCCTTGATCGGCTCGGTCGGAAGACCGCCGCTCCAGATCAGCGCGTCGATGCCCTCCTTGCTGGCCGCGCCGCGCTCGGCCTTGTCCTTCAGGGCGGCGACTGCCTGGTCCAGCGTGTACATCGCCTTCTTCACGGACAGGCCGGCGGACGCCAGGATGCGGTCGGCGACGACCTTGGTACCGGAGTACTTCGGGCCGACGCTGACGACCTTGCCCTCGAGGTCGGAGAACTCGTTGATCAGCGACGCGGTCGGGACCACGACGTGCACGTAGTTGTCGTACGTCCGGGCCAGCGCGGTGAAGCGCAGGGCACCGGACTTGAAGGTCTCGACGCCCTCGTAGGCGTCCAGGGCGGAGTCGGACAGGCTGAAGGCGATGTCGGCCTTCTGGCCGGCCAGCAGTTGCAGGTTCTCCACCGAGCCCTGGGTGATGACCGGCTGCATGGAGACGCCGGTCACCTCGGTGACCAGCTTGGCCAGGCCGGCGCCGTACGTGGCGTAGACGCCGTGGAGGTTGCCGGTCGCGAACTTCGCGGGCTCCCCCGGCGCCGGCTCGTCTGACTTGCCTCGGGAGCACCCTGGCACGATCAGGCTGCCCGCCGCGGCGGCTCCGAGTCCGAGCACACTCCGGCGATTCAGCAGGCGGGGACGGTCCATGGGAGACAACCTAGAGGTTGCACCGGCCAAATCGCCATCGTGGTGCTACGGACAGTGCCGGGGTGGGCCGCGTCTAGACGGGCCCGGGCATGTTGTGACAGCGTTGTCATCGCATCGGCCGCGAGGGCCGCGCAGGACCCGTCATCGGAGGATGATTTCGTGCACGACGACCGTCAACTCATCGAGGAGCGGCTCAAGCGCGCCCTGCGGGAGCGGATCCGCCCCGCGATCTACGGCGCGGCCGTCCCGCTGGACATCAAGGTGTGGCACGCGCCTGGTGAGCCGGTTTCCCCCGCCGAAGCGCTCGCGGCCGACTACGAGCCGGCCGAGATCGGCCTGCCCTGGGGTCCCGCCTGGGGCACCGCCTGGTTCCACTTCAGCGGCCAGGTGCCGGCCGAGTGGGCGGGCAGCGAGATCGAGGCCGTGATCGACCTGGGCTTCAGCGGCGGCCCGGGCTTCTCCGCGGAAGGCCTGGTGCACACCACCAAGGGCGTCCCGCTGAAGGGCCTGCACCCGCGTCAGACCTACGCGCCGCTGTCGATCCTCGGCCCCGACGGTTCTGCGGCCTCCCCCGGCGACAGCATCGAGTTCTACGTCGAGGCCGCCGCCAACCCCGAGGTGCTCGGCTGGAACGCCTTCGCCCCGGTCGACGACCTCGGCGACAAGCCGCAGCCCGGCGGCAAGCCGATCTACCAGCTGACCCGGGCCGACCTGGCCGTCTTCAACGCCGAGGTCTGGGACCTGATCCTCGACCTGGAGGCCCTCGACGGCCTGCAGAAGGAACTGCCCGCCTCGGAGCCGCGCCGCCGCGAGATCCTGCGCGCGCTGAGCCGCGCCCTCGACGTAATGGACTACGAGAACGTCGCCGCCACCGCGAGTGACGCCCGCGCCGAGCTGACCGACGTACTGAGCCGGCCGGCGCACGCCAGCGCCCACCAACTCTCCGCGGTCGGGCACGCGCACATCGACTCGGCCTGGCTCTGGCCGCTGCGCGAGACCCGCCGCAAGGTCGCCCGCACCGTCTCCAACGTCGCCACCCTGGCGACGGAGTACCCGGAGCTCGTCTTCGCCTTCTCCCAGGCTCAGCAGCACGCCTGGGTGAAGGAGAACTACCCGGAGGTTTGGGAGCGGCTGAAGAAGGCCGTTGCCGACGGCACCATCGTCCCGGTCGGCGGGATGTGGGTCGAGTCCGACACCAACCTGCCCGGCGGCGAGGCGCTGGCCCGGCAGTTCGTGCACGGCAAGCGGTTCTTCCTGGACGAGTACGGGATCGACACCCAGGAGGTCTGGCTGCCGGACTCGTTCGGCTACACCGCGGCGCTGCCGCAGCTGGTGAAGCTGTCCGGCTCGAAGTGGTTCCTGACCCAGAAGATCTCCTGGAACAAGGAGAACCGCTTCCCGCACCACACCTTCCAGTGGGAGGGCCTGGACGGGACCCGGGTGTTCACCCATTTCCCGCCGATCGACACCTACAACTCCGACCTGTCCGGCCGGGAGCTCGCGCACGCGCAGCGCAACTTCGCCGAGAACGGTGCCGCGACCCGCTCGCTGGTGCCGTTCGGGTACGGCGACGGCGGTGGCGGCCCCACCCGCGAGTTCGTCGCGACCGCCCGCCGGGTGGCGAACCTGGAGTCCTCGCCGCGGGTGACGATCGAGTCCCCGACCGAGTTCTTCAGCGCCGCCGAGGAGGAGTACCCGAACGCGCCGGTCTGGTCGGGTGAGCTCTACCTGGAGATCCACCGCGCGACGTACACCTCGCAGGCCAAGACCAAGCAGGGCAACCGGCGCAGCGAGCACCTGCTCCGCGAGGCCGAGCTCTGGGCCACGGCCGCGGTGGTGGCGGGCAAGCTCGACACCTACCCGTACGAGGACCTGGACCGGATCTGGAAAACGGTGCTGCTGAACCAGTTCCACGACATCCTGCCCGGCAGCTCGATCGCCTGGGTGCACCGCGAGGCCGAGGCGACGTACGCGAAGGTGGCCGAGGAGCTCGAGGCGATCATCGCCACGGCGCAGCAGGCACTGGCCGGCTCCGGTGACGCGCAGATCGTCTTCAACGCGGCGCCGCACAACCGGGGTGGCGTAGCCGGGCTCGGCGCGGGGATCGGGACCGGCGAGGGTCAGGCCGCCACGATCGACGGCGGCGTCCTGGACAACGGCGTACTGCGGGTCACGATCGACGAGCGCGGCCTGATCACGTCCCTGTACGACGTGGCCGCCGACCGCGAGGTGATCGCACCTGGCAGTACTGCGAACCTCCTGCAACTGCACGTGGACACCCCGAACCAGTGGGATGCCTGGGACGTCGACTCGTTCTACAAGAACAACGTGCGCGACGTCACCGAGGTCGACAGCGTGGACTTCAGCACGGTCGAGGGTGTCGCCACCGTCGTGGTGAAGCGGTCCTTCAACCGGTCCAGCGTCACCCAGACGCTGCGGTTGCGGCCGGGCGCCAAGCGGGTCGACATCGAGACCTCGATGGACTGGCACGAGTCGGAGAAGTTCCTCAAGGCGGCCTTCCCGGTCGACGTGCACGCGGACCGCTCCGCCTCGGAGACCCAGTTCGGGCACATCTTCCGCCCGACCCACCAGAACACCTCGTGGGACGCGGCCAAGTTCGAGATCGCGGCGCACCGCTGGGTGCACGTCGGCGAACCGGGGTACGGCGTCGCCGTGGTCAACGACTCGACGTACGGGCACGACATCAACCGGACCGCCCGCAAGGACGGCGGCACGACGACCACGATCCGCACCTCGCTGATCCGGGCGCCACGGTTCCCCGACCCGCAGACCGACCAGGGCGTGCACGTGGTCAACCACGCGCTGGTGGTCGGCGCCGGCATCCCGGACGCGATCGAGGAGGGCTACCGGATCAACCTGCCGGAGCGCGTCGTCACCGGCGCAGACGGCACCGACCCGATCGTTGCCGTCGACAACGGCAATGTGATCGTCGAGGCGGTCAAGCTGGCCGACGACCAGTCCGGCGACGTCGTCGTCCGGCTGTACGAGTCGTCCGGCGGCCGGTCCCGCGCCACCCTCACCCCCGGCTTCGCGGCCGCGTCGGTGACCGAGGTCGACCTGCTCGAGCGGCACCTGGCCGACCGCGAGCTGACCGACGGCGGCGTCTCGATCGTGCTCCGCCCGTTCCAGATCCTCACCCTGCGCCTCGAGCGCGCCTGACCGACGTACAGAAGGACCGCCCTGTCCCGGGCGGTCCTTCTGCCGTCTCCGGCCCGCTTCCGCGGTCCGCCGGGCGCGGGCCACGCGGTGTTCACGGAGCTGACGTAGCGTTGACGGTGCCGACGACTCCGGGAGGTGGCATGACTCCGCCGACACCTTTGCTGGGAGCAGGAACCCTCGACCGGAAGACCGCCCGTACTCTTCCGCCCGGCCCTCGGCTGCCGACCCTCGTCCAGACGGTGCTGTTCGCCAGCCACCGCAAGACCTTCTTCCCGAGGCTGCGCGAGCGGTACGGCGATGTCTTCACGATCCGGCTGGTTCCATCCCGCCGGGTGGTGGTCGTGCTCAGCCGGCCGGACCACATCCGCGAGGTGTTCGGGACGCCGCCCGCGATCGTGCACGCGGGCGAGGGCAACGCCGTGCTCGCCCCCATCCTCGGCCATCACTCGCTGCTGCTGATCGACGATGACGACCACGTCCGGATGCGCCGCCAGCTGATGCCCGCCTTCAACGGCCAGGCTCTGCGAGGGTACGCCGGGATGATCGCGCAACTGGCTCGCCAGGAGGTCGGCGCCTGGCCGGTCGGCCAACCCTTCCGGCTGCACGAGCGGATGCGCACGCTGACCTTGGAGGTGATCCTCCAGGTGGTGTTCGGAGTGACCGACTCCGACCGGCTGGCCCAGCTCCGCCCGCTGGTCGACCGGGTGGTCTCAGTGCGGCCGATCATCATGCTCGGCGGGTTCTACCCGCGACTGCTCCGGCTGCCGCCGTGGCGCACCTACCTGGAGATCAACCGCCGGCTCGACGCGATCCTGTACGACGAGATCGCCGCCCGGCGGAGCCAGCCGAACCTTGCCGAGCGCAACGACGTACTGTCGAAACTGCTTGCCGCGGGCACCTGGTCCGACGTGGAGCTGCGGGACCAGCTGATCACCTTGCTGCTGGCCGGGCACGAGACCACGGCGACCGCGCTGGCCTGGGCGTTCCACGAACTGGCTCGAAAGCCGGACCAGCTCCGGGCCGGGCAACAGGCTGCCGACGAAGGCGACGACGCCTACCTGGAAGCGATGGCGAAGGAGTCGATGCGGCTGCACCCGGTCGTCTACCAGGTCGGCCGGCGACTCACCGACACCGTGGAACTCGCCGGCTACCGGCTGCCGCGGGGTACGACATTAATGGCCGCGATCGGCCTGGTACACGGCGACGAGGAGCACTTCCCGGACGTCAACGAGTTCCGCCCGGAGCGGTTCCTCGGCGACAATCCGCCCGCGCCCGGGACCTGGATCCCGTTCGGCGGTGGAGCCAGGCGCTGCATCGGAGCGGGATTCTCGTTGCTCGAGGCGACGGAGATCCTGCGCGCCGCGCTCACGCAGTACGACGTCCGCGCGGTCCGGCCGGAGCCGGAGACGGCAAAGCCGCGGAACGTGACCTTGGTTCCGTCCCGCGGCTGCGAGTTGATCGCGACGAAGCGCTAGTCCTCGAGGTCGCCGACGTCGCCGAGATCCACGTCGCGGACGTCCTGCAGGTCCGTTTCGTCCTCGTCGTCCAGCTCGAACGGCTCGTCGTCGACGACCACGTGCACCGCGGCCTCCTCGGCACTGGCCGCGGCGCCGTCGAAGCCGACGTCCTCGGCGACCAGGTCCTTCTCGGAGTCGGAGTGGGCGCCCTCGTCCGGCGCGACCAGCCGGCCGGACCGCACCTGGCCGACCTCCGGACCGCCGACGTTCTCGCCCTCCTCGGCGTACGGGTCGATGTCCGGCTCCTCCTGGGCGATCCGCTGGTCCAGCGTCTCCCCCTCCAGGGCCTCCTCAGCAGTGGTGCCGAATCCCTCGCCCGCGGACCACTTCTCCGGCGGCGAGTAGCCCTCGTCGAGGAGGTCGTCCACGCCACGATCATTCAGGGTGTCGCCCGGCTGCAGTTGGTCCTCGTCGTCGACGCTGTAGCTGCCGTAGTCCTCGCGGTTGTTCTCGGTCATGCCCCCACCCTCTCCGTCCGGACCGTGTGAAGCAAGGCAGAGCGCGGTGGTGTCCATCATGATGGGGTGATGGACCCGGTGAGGCTGACGCTCGAGCAGTTACGGGAGCTGCGGGACGATGTCGCACCCCGGGCCGCGCGCCGCTCCAGAGCCTCGGTACGCCGCCGGATCGACCGCTGGCGCGACCGGGCCTTCTTCATCGCCCAGTGTTCGCTCGCCGCCGCCACGGCCTGGGCTCTCGCCCGCTATGCGGTCGGCCACGAGCAACCGTTCTTCGCCCCGGTCGCGGCGATGGTCTGCCTCGGGTTCAGCTTCGGTCAGCGCCTGCGCCGGGTCGTCGAGGTGATGGTCGGTGTCGCGGTGGGGGTCGGCATCGGCGACGTGTTCGTGATGCTGTTCAGCACCGGCGTGATCCAGATCGTCTTCGTGGTCGCGCTGGCGATGAGCGTGGCGGTGCTGCTCGGCGCGGGCACCCTGATGACCACCCAGGCCGGCGTCCAGGCGGCGATCGTCACCACCTTGCTGCCCAACACCGGCGCCGGCCTCAGCCGCTGGATCGACGCGGCCCTGGGCGGCCTGGTCGCACTGGCCGCGGCCACCATCGCCCCCGCCGCCGCGATTCGGCGCCCGCGACAACAAGCGTCCGAGGTGCTGAACGAGCTGGCCTCGATCCTGATCGAGACCGCCGACGGCCTCCGGGCCCACCACGCGGAGGCGGTCACGAACGCGCTGCGCCGGGCCCGGGCCAGCGAGTCGCTGCTGGACGACCTGCGCAGCGCCGCCGAGGAGGGCGTCGCGGTGGTCCAGCTGTCGCCGTTCCGCCGCCGGCATCGGGGCCGGGTGCAACAGATCGCCGACCTGGTGATCCCGCTGGACCGGGCTATCCGCAACATCCGGGTCTTGGTCCGCCGGGCCGCCGTCTCGGTCTGGCGGGACGAGCGGATTCCCGCCGAGTACCCGATGCTGCTGGAGCGACTGGCCGACGGCACCCGGCTGATCGCGGAATCCCTGTTCGAACCCGCCGCCGACGTGGCCGCGCACCGGGTCCTGGGCGAACTCGGCCGCCGCACCGCGGTGATGCCGACACCCCCGGGCCTGTCGGCGGTCGTCGTACTGGGTCAGATCCGTTCCACCGTCGTGGACCTGCTCGAACTGACCGGTACGACGTACGACGAGGCGCGCGAACTCGTCCCGCTCCGGCCCGACGGGCTGGATGAGAAGTAGCTCACACCAGAAAGTTTTCCGAAATCGGCGTCATACCCCGTGACGGCGTGCGTCTCACCGGCATGACGATCCACCGACTGATGACTGTCATCGCCAGCGAGCAGGTCCGCCTGCGCCGCGATGACGACCCGAGCGACACGACGGCCCCAGCGGCCGCCTCAGTGGTGCCCACGAGCGACCGGAGCGACGCCGCCGCCGAGCAGTAAGGCGCGAACCGGACGGACGGACAGGCGGCGCACCCGGACGGTCTTCCCCACCGAGGTAGACCGCACGGAGGTCGCATGACGCACGAGGCGCCCCGATGCGAGCGCGCCGCCTGTTCCGTCACCCGGTGCTCCGCCACAGCGGAGCACCGAAGAACCACCCGCCGGCTGTCCTGACGCCGATTGCGCGAGGCTCAGGGCAGCCGGCCGGGTGGTTCTTGTCATTTCTCGACGAGGACCTCGGTCGTCACCGAGTTCGCGATGAAGCACTGCTCGTGGGCGAGGTGGTGCATCCGCTCCAGCGCGGCCTCGTCCGGCGCCTCGCCGCCGAAGGTGATCACCGGGTGCAGCCGCACCTGGGTGATCGCGATCCGGCCGGCCTCGTTCTTCGCCATCACCCCGACCGCGTGATCGACGTACGAGTCCACCACCAGCCGCTTCTTCGCCGCGATCGCGAGGAAGGTCAGCATGTGGCAGGACGAGAGCGACGCCACGAACGCCTCCTCCGGGTCGACCGTCCCGGCCTCCGTGCCCAGGTACACCGGGTTGGCCGACCCGGGCACGGTCACTCCACCGTCGAAACGCCACTCGTGGTCGCGGTTGTACGTCTGGTACGTGAACTCGTGCTCACCACGGCTCCAGCTGACATCGACGACGTGCTCCGACATGCTGCGATCACCTCTCCGAGACGTTGCCCCGGCACCGGTTCGGCGCCACCACGGGATTGCATCGTACGGCGGCGTCGCCGGGCAGCTTCGCCACGAAGTCACTGTCGTACCGCGCTGCCATCCCCGCCACCGGGAAGTCCGTGGTGACCCACTGGGCACCGCTGGCCAGGGCGATCCCGACCCGGCTGGTCTCGTTCGTCAGCACCGTCGACATCGGCTCGTCCGACCGGGTCCGGACCAGGTAGCCCTTCTTGACCAGCCGCTGGATCTCGGCCTGGTTCGCGCCGCGCGGGTCGTTCACCATCGTCACCGCGGCGTCCGGCTCGCCCTCCGGGCCCCGGGTGAAGACGGCCCGGCCCTCGAGGTTCGGCCTGCCCTCGCGGTAGAGGTCGCGGACGGTGCCCGCGCCGCCGTTGTCGAAGAAGAACATCACCTTGCCGCGGGCCTGGTCGAGCGTCGGCCAGCCCTTCGTCAGGACGGACTGCTCCAGCGTCAGGCCCGCGCGCCGGACGTCGTCGGGCGACAGCAACTGCTTCTCGGAGAAGACCGACCGGATCTCGGTGTCGATGCTGGTCAGGTTGCGCAGGTCCCACGGCGGCGCCTTCACGCCGCCGGCCGCGACCACCTTCGGGTCGGACTGCTTCAGCTCGAGCTGGATCGTGATCGGCGCGTGCTTCGGGTGCGCGGCGGACCAGGTCTTCACCTGCTGCAGGCACAGCACGAAGCTGCGGCAGTTGGTGTTGTAGTCGAAGTCCGGGACGTGCATCACCTTGATGCCGGGCTGAACCAGCGCCGGGTCGGTCAGCGGACCCTGGCCGGTCGCCTTCCGGAGCAGCGGCCAGGTGTAGAGCCCGCCGGCCGGGTCCGGGAACAGGTCGAGTTCGAGGGAGCGCATGTTCTGGTCCTCGAGCTGGTTCGGGATCGAGGCGTGCGAGTAGAACAGGTTCGTCGCGCCCGGATCCTGGGCCTGCTGGACCTGCTTCTCTGCCGCGCTCAGCTCCCGGTGGTAGGAGTTGTGCGACCCGACCTGCTGCAACTGGTTCAGCCGGAGCCCACCGTCACCCCTCCCGTCGGTGCTCTGTACAGCCTTGGCCGCGTCTGCGGTCCCCGGCCCCGCGGTGGTCACGTCGGTCCGGTCCGGCGTCAACGTCGCGCCGGCCAGGCCGGCGGCCGCGACGCTCAAGGACGCGAGTCCCGCGACCCACTTGCTGCTGATCTGCATGCTTGGTTCCCCTCGACAGGCTTGGCGGCAGTCCTGGCGTCGATTCTCGTCGGCGCAAGGTCACCAGCAGCCTGCATCGAACTGTCACACAAGTGAACGGCTCGGGTTGGCAACGTTGTCCCTCTGGCGGGGCACAATGAGCCCATGGTCACCACTTCTGCCGGCGACGAGCCGGGAGCGGACGCCGGGACGGCCTACCCGCTGCGCCGGACGCCGACCCAGGACCGCGCCAACCGCCAGGTGGAGCGGATCCTGGACGCGGCCTGCGCCGAGGTGGTCGCGCGTGGCTACGACGCCGCCTCGACCAGCAGCATCGCCCGTCGCGCCGAGATCGCGGTCGGCAGCGTCTACCGCTACTTTCCGGACAAGCGGACCCTGATCCAGGCGATCGAGCGGCGCAACCAGCACCGCTACACCGAGGCGGTCCGCGAGCGGCTGGCCGTGGTGGCGGACTGGCGCCAGGCCGTCGATGTCACCCTCGACACCTTCCGCGAGATGCACCGCACCGATCCGGGCTTCCGGGCGGTGGTGCTGAGCGGGCTGGGCGATCCCGACCTGGAGGCGACCCCGGGCGAGTTCGACGACCAGCATGCCGGGGAGTTCGCGGAACTGCTGACGCTGCGGTTCGGGGCCCGCGACAGTCAGGAGTTCCGGCTGACGGTGACGCTGACGATCGCGATGGGCGAGGCGCTGGCCCACCTGGCGGATCGGCTGCCGCCCGCGGAAGCGGAGTATGTGCTGGCCCAAGGGCGGCCGGCGCTGCATCGACTGCTCGAGCCGCACCTGCCTTAATCGCCTGACTGCGCTGACGGCCGGCTGCGCTGACCGCCTGTTGCCCGGGCCGGCCGTGGGCCAGAGCAACGTCGTGAATGAGAAGACCCCCGCCACCAGGCGAGGGACGATCGATCACCGGCGCCCAGCACCGGCAGGCAACAGTGATTCTAGGGTTGCGGGACCGGCGACCTCGGGCCGATCTGCGGCCAGTGGCTCACCCGTCCCGCGATCCGCGCGCGACGCGGCGCCCGGATGTCGTAGCAGACGATCACCCGGTCGTTCTTGCTGTAACTGCTCGCCGAGGCCAGCGGGATCATCCGCTGGACCTGGAACGGGCCCTCGCCGTGCCGGGTGTAGTACTCGACGGTGACCTCGAGGCACTCGGCCGTGGCACCGCTTTCCAGTTGGCCACGGACCGGGCCGCGCACCCGGGTGACCCGTCCGGCTGTCTTCTCCACCCCATCGCTGCGGCGCCGGACGCCCGCAACGATGTCTGCCACGATGCATGCCGTGACCAGCAGCACCAGGCTCAAACCACCGAATACAACGATAGTCAACATGGCACTCACCCCCGACGCGCCGCCCGCTGCGGCGCGGTCGTCGTTTGTCGAAACTGCCTGCGCGGGCCTTCCCGCACAACGGTGAGACGCCACCGGGGGGCACTCGGTTCCCAAGTTCTGACAAACGTGTTTCAGCTGTCGCCGAACATCCCGAACTCGTACCGCGCCGGCACCGGCCGGTCGGTGCCGAGCCCGGCCTGCGCCCGCCGCCAGTACTCCGCCAACGGGTTCGCCCCCTCGCGGACTCCGGGCACCTCGACCCCCTCGTCCAGCAAGGCCTCGGCGCCGGCCGGATCCCCGATCTCCAGCAGGTGCCGGACCTTCGCCAGGCGGATCCGCGGGTGCTCCTGGACCTCATCCGGCATCCGCTCGAAGATCCCCGCCGCGACGTCCTCGGAGCAGGCGTCAAGCGCCTCCACCAGCAACGGCACAAACGCTGCTGAGTCGAAGACGTCCGACGCACCGAGAATTCCGGCTGCGCTGGAGGCGCTGAGCAGGGTGAGCGCTTGCTCGTGGTCGGCGGGGGTCTTCGTGCAGAGCGCGAGGTTGCGGAGGGCCCAGGGGTTTTCCTGTGCCTGGTTCGATCGACGCCAGGCCTCGATCGCGCCTTCCTCGTCACCCTCGGACCAGCGCGCGACGCCGCGGTGGTACCAAATCAGCCAGTTGTCATCCTCGACCGCTTCCAGCAACTCCCTCCAGCCCACCAGCGTCCCGTCCGGCGCCTCAGCGATCTCCGTTTCGGGCAGCCGCCCCTCGAGCACCGGCAACCAGGCGAGTTCGCGCTCGGTCATCGTCTCCTCGGCGAACGGCGTACCGGCGGAAACCTTCCACCCCGTCCGCCGCAACTCCAACGCGCCCCACCCCGAGCCAGTCGCCAACGACTCCACCGGTTCCGCGTCCGCGACGGTCAGCCACTCCTGCTCGCGCCCTTCCAAGGTCGTCAGCACCGGTTCCAGCACCGCACCCGCGCCGGTCCGGGCCGCCTTCCAATCCTCCGCATGCGCCACGGCCGGGTCGACCGCCAGCCGCCCGTAAGCCTCCAGCCAGTGCCAGCTAGTTGCTCCAGGCAACTTCAGATGTTCCATCTGCGTCCGCGCGAGCCCGGCCTGAATCTCGGCGTACCCGTGACCGTCCAGCCCCGGCGACAGCCACTCCTGCCAGCGGCGACCACCCGTGGCCTCGCCCCAGACGAACAGCTTCCGCCCGCGCAGCCGATCCGTCGACGCCTGCACCAACCCGTTGCCCTCGGCATCAAGCGACGCGATCCACGGCCGCTCCTCCGGCAGCAACTCGAAGAAGAAGTCGACGGCCCGCCGATGCCGCATCGAATACGTCAGATCGAACCCGTCGTACTCCGGTACGCCGACCAGATCCAGCCGGTTGCCATAGCCGAACCGCCAGGCCTGGTCCGCCGGAACCAGCACCCGGGTCCCCGGGGACTGCTCGACCGCGATGTTCGACCACCAGTACGCCGGAACCGTCTCGCTCGACGGATTCTGGATCCGCGCGCCGACGTACAGGAGGTCCGAGTCTTCGGGGAGCCAGAAGTCCAACTGGGTCACGAGGTTGCGGGTGCGTTCCCACTCCCAGAGCCGGAGCACCGCAGTACCGTCGGGGCCTTCGATCCGGGCGGCGTGCATCGGGGCACAGGTGCCGGTCCAGTGGCCCGTGCTGCCGAGATTCCACTCGACGCCGCCCGCGAACCACGCGTTGCGGAGGGCAAGGTTCGCCGGTTGGAAGACGGGGTTGCGGTAGAGGAGGTCCTGGCCGCTCGCCTTGTGCACGAGGGAGTAGAGCCGGCCGCCGAAACTCGGGAGCACGGTCGCTCGGAGGTGGTCGTTCTCCAGCACGAAGGACGGCAGCGCCCGCTCGACCAGGTTCCGGTCGTAGCCGTCCTGATCGAGGCAGGGCAGCACGCTCGACAGCCCGCCGTACCGGACGTTCTCGCGCAGGTCGGGTGGCAACTCGTCCAGGTTCTCGACGACGTGCATCTCCTGCTGGCTGCGCAGCGGCGGCAGCGGGTTTTCGGCCCCCAGGGAGGCGGCGGGGATCACCAGGTCTTGCGCGGAAAGGATCGTCACAGCATAGATTCTTGCAACATTGAGCACATCCGTCCAAGAGCAGGTGGTGTCCGCTATACATGGACCGACTGGTGCCGGTGAGGGGATGGGCTTGATGGACGCAGATGTGATCGTCGTCGGGGCGGGGCTGGCCGGATTGGCCGCCACCGCGGAGCTGGCCGACGCCGGCAAGAAGGTGCTGCTGCTCGACCAGGAGCCGGAGGCGTCGCTGGGCGGACAGGCGTACTGGTCGTTCGGCGGGCTGATGTTCGTGGACTCTCCCGAGCAGCGCCGGATGGGCATCAAGGACTCCCACGACCTCGCACTGCAGGACTGGCTCGGATCGGCCGGGTTCGACCGGCTGGACGACGAGGACGTCTGGGCCCGGCAATGGGCCGACGCGTACGTCGACTTCGCGGCCGGCGAGAAGCGCCCGTGGCTGCATGCCCAGGGCGTCCGGTTCTTCCCCGTGGTCGGCTGGGCCGAGCGCGGCGGCTACACCGCCGACGGTCACGGCAACTCCGTACCCCGGTTCCACATCACCTGGGGCACCGGGCCGGGTCTGGTCGCGCCGTTCGAGCGGCGGGTCCGTGAGGCCGTCGCCGACGGGCTGGTGGAGTTCCGCTTCCGGCACCGGGTGGACGAGCTGACCGTGACCGGTGGCGTCGTCGACGGAGTGAGCGGCAAGGTGCTGGAGCCGAGCGACGTCGCCCGCGGGGCCTCCAGCTCGCGCGTCGAGGTAGAGGACTTCGCACTGACCGCGCAGGCGGTGATCGTCACCTCCGGCGGCATCGGCGGCAACCACGACCTGGTCCGCTCGTCCTGGCCGCAGCGGCTGGGCAAGCCGCCGACGGAAATGATCTCCGGCGTCCCGGCACACGTGGACGGCCGGATGCTCGGCATCACCGAGGCGGCCGGCGGCCGGTACGTGAACCGCGACCGGATGTGGCACTACACCGAGGGCATCCGGAATTGGGACCCGATCTGGCCGATGCACGGGATCCGGATCCTGCCCGGGCCGTCGTCACTGTGGTTCGATGCCACCGGCAAGCGGCTGCCGGTGCCGCTGTTCCCCGGCTTCGACACCCTCGGCACGCTCGAGCACATCATGAAGACCGGCTACGACTACAGCTGGTTCGTGCTCACCCAGAAGATCATCGAGAAGGAGTTCGCCCTGTCCGGGCAGGAGCAGAACCCGGATCTGACCGGCAAGGACATCAGGGGCGTGCTCGGCCGGGCCCGGGGTGGCGCGACCGCGCCGGTGCAGGCGTTCATGGACAAGGGCGCCGACTTCGTCGTCCGGGACAACCTTGCCGACCTGGTCCGCGGGATGAACGAGGTGGCCGGCTCCGACCTGATCGAGTACGCCGAGTTGGAGCGGCAGATCCTGGCCCGCGACCGGGAGATGGACAACACCTTCACCAAGGACCTGCAGATCACCGCGCTGCGCGGCGCCCGGAACTACCGCGGCGACAAGCTGATCCGGGTGGCTCCGCCGCACAAGATCCTCGACCCGAAGGCGGGACCGCTGATCGCGGTGAAGCTCAACATCCTCACCCGCAAGTCCCTCGGCGGCCTGCAGACCGACCTCGACGCCCGCGTACTGCGCGCCGACGGCACCCCGTTGCCCGGCGTCTACGCGGCCGGCGAGGTCTCCGGCTTCGGCGGCGGCGGCATCCACGGCTACCGCTCCCTCGAAGGCACCTTCCTCGGCGGCTGCCTCTTCACCGGCCGTACTGCGGGCCGCGCGGCCGCGAAGGCGGTCGGCTAGTACGCCGGTCTAGCCGCGAGGCACGGGCTGCGCGGCCGGAAAGCGGTCGGACTCGGGTGGCCGCCAAGGCGATGTCGTGGCGGCCCATTCCTAGAAGAGTCGATGTGTGGCGGGAGGCCCTGTCTGGGGGTCATGGCGCGCCTTAGCGTTGCGCGCAGTCGATCCCGGGAGGGCATGCCATGCGCCGCCTCGCTCTGTCTACTACCGTGCTGTTGCTGGCCAGCGGATTCACCTTGCCAGCCGAAGCCCATGGGTGCCGCAGCCCTCGGGTGCCGGGAGCGGAGCACCAGATGGTGGCGTGCCTGGCGGAGTTGACGACGACAGGGACTGTCGCGTCGGGGCATACGAATCCTTCGGACTACGCAGGCCTGACGTCCGCGGCAATGCCTCAGCAGTCCGGGGTCCCGGGGGTGCAGATCGACGGGTATTTCCCGGACAGCTCAAGGACGAACACGAACCACGGGTGGAACCACGACTCGCAGTTCGTGATCCGGTTGCCGAAGAAGTGGAACGGCGGGCTGGTGGTGGCGGGGTCGCCGGGCGTGCGGGCGCAGTACGCGAATGACAAGGCGATCTCGGACTGGGTGCTCGCGCGCGGGTACGCGTTCGCGGCGACGGACAAGGGCAACACCGCGGTGAACTTCTTCACCGACGGGGTCCGGCCGGGTGACGCGATCGTCGAGTGGAACCACCGGACCACCCAGCTGACCAGGGCCGCCCGAGCTGTCGTCACGCAGTACTACGGCCGGCCGGCGCGCGAGGTTGTCGCCGCAGGTCTCTCGAACGGTGGTTACCTCGTTCGGTGGCAGCTCGAGAACCATCCGGAGCTCTACACCCGGGGCGTCGATCTCGAAGGCACGCTGTGGTCGGCGGACGGCCCGAACCTGTTCACCTTCTTGCCTCCGGCAATCAAGGGCTACGAGCAACAGTCGCCGCAGGCAATCGTCGCGGCGGGCTTCGACCCGCGGTCGGACTTCCTCTGGGACTTCCACTACACGGTCTACTGGAAGCTGACGCAGCGGATCTACGCGGCCGAGCTCGACCCGACGTACACCGGCAGTGAAGCCGACTACGACTATGCGCGGCGTCCGGCCGCGCAGCAAGCAGTCCGCCGGATCGCCTTGACCGGCAAGATCGGCCGGCCGCTCGTCACGATCCACGGCACCCTCGACAGCCTGCTGCCGATCACGCAGGACTCGGACGTCTACGCCGCGATGGTGGCGCGGGCCGGCCGGTCAAGGTTGCTCACGTACCAGCGGGTCGAGGCAGGCAACCACGTCGACGGACTCGTCGACGCCTACCCCGACCGGCTGGTACCACTGGTTCCCCTGCTGCAGCAGGCGATCCGCGATTAGAACACCATGGTCAGGAGGTCGGCGAAGAGTTCGTGCTCGTCGACCTCCAGGCCGCGGTTGGTGAACCACGTGCACATGTTGTGGCAGTCCCGCATCAGGAAGTCCATCCCCTTGGGGTTGCCGACGATGTCGACGACCTGCGGCAGATCGATCATCACGATCCGGTCGCCCTGCGCCAGCACGTTGTACGGCGACAGGTCGCCGTGGGCCAAACCCGCTCTGGCCAGTTCGCGCATGCCGTCGCGGAGCTGCTCGTAGTACGACGCGAGCAGGTCGCCCTTGGGCCGGACCTGCGCCAACCGTGGCGCAGCGCCGCCGTCGCCGTCGTCGATGAACTCCATCAGCAGTTCGGTGCCGTCGACCTGGACCGGGTACGGAACCGGGACGCCGGCCTTCCAGAGCCGGCAGAGCGCGTCCCACTCCGCGTAGGCCCATTGCCCGGCCGCGACGGACCTGCCGTGGCTGGTCTTCTTCGCCATCGCGCGGGTGTCGCGACTGTTGCGGGTACGCCGGCCCTCGACGTACGACGTACTGCGGTGGAACGAGCGGTGTTCCTCGCCGCGGTACCGCTTGGCGGCCAGCAGCGACCGCTTGCCGGGGTTGTCGCCGATCTGGTCCACTGCTCGCTCGAGCAGGAAGACGTCGGCTTCCTTGCCGGTTTTGAGGATGCCGAGCTCGGTGTCGATCGCGGCCTGCTCCGTCACGACCCAATCGGGTCGGGGCTGCGGCCCGCGAGAACCGCGCTCGACATCCAGCCAGGTGGACCAGCGTTGGTCCGGGCCCAGTTCTTCCTGGATCGTGTCGAACCGGAAGACGAAGGCGTCGGCGGCATCTGGTTGGGACTCGTCGCCGGCCATCGCGGCCCAGCGCTCGTCGGTGAGATCAGAGAAGTCGTGCTCGGTACGAAAGACGTCGGAAGACATCGGGTGTGCTCCTGAACGAAGAGATGAGGCTGACGCGGGCATGCCGCAACACAGTGATGGACATCCGTCAGCCCTCCCTAGGTCCAGGCAGCACTCGTAGCTGCGCAGTCGGCTCAAGAATGCGGCTCCCACCGAGCCACCGCAACCGAATTAATTCGAGCCAATCCGGCCGAGGTCTCCTCCGCCTGACACCACCTTCCCCCTGAGCACGCGAGCAAGCTTCTTCTGTTTCAGCGGAACTGGGAGCGGGCGGTGGGGCGGAGGTGGAGGTGTTGTGGGGGTGCGATCGTGCGGCAGGTGATCTCGGGGATGAGTCTGGTTTGCCAGGTGGGGGACGCGGCAAGTTGGCGGCGGTGCTCGGCGTACGCGGCGTCGGTGGGGAAGACGGCGAACCAGGCGAGCACGGTCTCGGCGCGGAGTGGGAGGGGCGGGAAGTTGTTCTCGGCCGGGAGGGTTTCGAAGGTGGCCGCGAGGGTGGCGCCGGTGCCGGCCAGGGCAGGGGCGATCTGGTCCGCGAAGAACTCGGGGAAGCCGTCGTCCGGTGAGCCGCGGTGGTAGACCTCGCCGGCGACCACGGACCGCGGGACCTCGGTGCTGCCGATCGGCGGTCGCGGCGCGTCGAGAGCGGGATAACCCGGGCCGAACTCGATCGGCTTGAGCAGCAAGGCGTTGTCGGAGTCCACCATCGTCACGTTGGCCTCGCCGCCGCGTTCCTTCCAGACCGGGCCGTAGTAGAAGCCGTTCAGCGCGGCCGCCCGGGCCGGCAGATCGGCGAAACCTCGCAACCAGACGAACCGGTCCGGGTCGTCCAGGTCGCGGAACTGGCCCGAGATGTGCATCCCGTGCTCTTCCTGGCCCTCGACGAAAGCCTCGTCGAAGACCCGGACCATCGTGTCCCGCTGACCGGGATGCAACGTGTACTGACGCAGGTCGACGACGGCACAACACTGGTGCGAATCACCCATCGGAGTTCCCATCGCTCCAGTCAACCGCTGAACACTGACAGCCCATGTCAGCATTCGGGCGCTTTGAGTCGACCCGAAGGCGTTGGGTACCGGCCGGAGATGATCGAGAAGGAGCGGCTCGGAAACTACCTGCAGGATCACTACGCTGTGTCGTCGGCCGAGATCGAGTTGTTCCGGCGAGCGGCCGACCAGCAGTCCGATCCGGTCGCCCGTACTGCGCTCACGAGCATGGTGGAGCAGGTGGAGGACGAACGGGCGGCGCTGGAGCGGTTCCTGCTCGCGATCGGAAGCAAGCCGGACCCGATGAAGAACGCCGGCGCCTGGCTCGCGGAGAAGCTCGGCCGGCTGAAGCCGAACGGCGAACTGATCCGGCGGTCGCCGCTGAGTGACGTGGTCGAACTGGAGGCACTGCGACTCACGGTGGAGGGCAAGGCCTGCGGCTGGCGCGTACTGCGAAGTCTCGCCGCGGACGAGGACCTCTTCGACGCCGCCGAACTCGACCGCCTGCTGGACCACGCGGGCCGGCAGATCGAGCATCTGGAAGAACTACGGATGAGCGCCGCCGACCGCGTCTTCAAGCACGCGCCCTGATGCGCAGGGTGCGCGCAGGCTGAGTGGTAGGGGGCGCGGGGCGTCGTACCCCCACAGACCGCAGACCCCGGCCGGAGCCGGGGTCTGCGGGACGGTTGTGGGCTACGTGAAGATGCTGACGCCGCCCGGGCCCACCAACAGGCCGACGACGATCAGTGCGGCGCCCATCAACAGCTGACCGCGAACAAGCGAGACGATTCCTGAAATGACGAGGATCGCCGCGATGATCCAGAGCACTAAGCCCATGGCCGTTCCTTTCTCGACTGGCCGGATCCGTCCAGGCATCCGGCGGCTGACCCCGTGGGTTGTGCGTGGCGCCGAGGACCCCTCCCGACGTCGTGATCCTCTGGTTCCCGACCCCCGATCAGCGCAAACGGTCCCTCCTCCGACCAAATTTCCGAATGCCCGGACCCGTTCTGGGAACCGGTGCGAGAACGGCAGACCACCGTCGGCAAAGGAGACGTCGTGAAGATCGGATACTTTCTGTCCTGCGAGGAGTACACGCCCGCCCAGCTGATCGAGCAGGCGCGGTTGGCAGCGGAGTCCGGCTTCGACGGGCTCTGGATCAGCGACCACTTCCATCCCTGGAACGACGAACAGGGACAGAGCGCGTTCGTCTGGTCCGCGATCGGCGCGATCTCGCAGGTCTGCGAGCTGCCGGTGACGACGGCGGTGACGTGCCCGACCGTGCGGATCCACCCGGCGGTGATCGCCCAGGCCGCGGCGACCAGCGCAGTACTGCTCAACGGGCGGTTCACGCTGGGGATCGGCACCGGTGAGGCGCTGAACGAGCACGTCCTCGGCGATGTCTGGCCGACCGTCGACGTCCGGCTGGAGATGCTCGAGGAGGCCGTCGAGATCATGCGCCGGCTGTGGACCGAGGACGGTTTCGTCAACCACCACGGCAAGCACTACACCGTCGACACCGCCCGGATCTACACCCGGCCGGACACTCCGCTGCCGATCTACATGTCCGGATTCGGGCCGGAGGCAACGGATGTGGCGGCACGGATCGCGGACGGCTTCATCACCACCTCGCCGGACAAGGAACTGCTGGAGCGGTTCCGCAAGAACGGCGGCGGCGACAAGCCGGCGCAGGCCGGGTTCAAGGTCAGCTACGCGCCGACCGAGGAAGAAGGCATCGAGCAGGCGCACCGGATCTGGGGCAACTCGGGTCTCCCGGGCGAACTCGCCCAGGTGCTGCCCTCGCCGCGGCACTTCGAGCAGGCCAGCGAACTGGTGACGAAGGAGCAGACTGCTCAGTCGGTCACCTGCGGCGCGAAGGCGGACGCGCATCTCGAGGCCTTCCAGCCGTACGTCGACGCCGGGTTCGACGAGATCTACGTGGCGAACATGGGACCGCACGTCGTCGACATGATGAAGCTGTACCGCGACGAGGTGCTTCCCGAACTGCGCCGCTCCGGCCGGTAGAAGTCGTTCAGGCCAGTAGGGCGGCGGCGGCTCGCAGGTCGTCGACCAGCAGCGCGAAGTCCCGCCGGTACTCGCGTGACCGGACCACTGAGGAGGGGTGCACCGTAGCGATCGCCGCGGTGCCATCCGGTAGTTCGACCGGTCGCCCGCGCTGCTCGGTCACCTTGAAAGAGGTGCCGAGCAGCGCCCGGGCCGCCACCGCACCGAGGACGACGACCAGGGCGGGCTTGACGACCGCCAGTTCGCGGGTGAGCCAGGGGTTGCAGGCAACGATGTGGCCGACCGCCGGGGTCTTGTGGATCCGGCGCTTCCCGCGGAATTCGAACCGGAAGTGCTTGACCGCGTTGGTGAGAAAGATCTCCTGACGATCGATCCCCGCCTCCGCCAGCGCTTTGTCGAGCAGCCGCCCGGCGGGTCCGACGAAGGGAAGTCCCTCCCGGTCCTCGACATCACCGGGCTGCTCGCCGACCATCAGGATCCGCGAGCGTGCGGGGCCGGCTCCCGGCACCGCCTGCTCGGCTTCCTGGTAGAGATCGCAGCCGCGGCAGGAGGGCAGAGCCTCTGCCAGCTTGGCGATTCCACCGGTGCGGGGGACCCACTCCTCGGCTCCGGGGAACTTCTCCATGCGGGTCAGGTTCCCGAGTTCAAACACCTGTAACACGCGGGGGCTTGAAACGAGCGGCTGAGTTTGATCTGGTGGAGGGCAAGTGGTTCAGCAATGACGCCACCTACCGCAGGCCGACCACGACGAGGTTTCTCACCGTGACCATCGCACCTGTCAGCAGCACTGAATCCAAGCAGCGCATCGTTGAAACCACTCAGGACCTTCTGGTCGAGGCCGATCAGGCCGACGAGCCACGCCGGCAGCAACTGCTCGACGACGTGGTGATTCTGAACGCCCCGATCGCCCGCTCCATCGCCTCCCGCTACCGCCGCAAGGGCGTCGACGCCGACGACCTCGAGCAAGTGGCCTACCTGGGCCTGGTCAAGGCGGCGAACGGTTACCGCCCGGACGAGGCCACCGCCTTCCTCGCGTACGCCGTACCGACTATCCGGGGCGAACTGAAACGCTATTTCCGGGACTGCGCGTGGACCGTGCGGCCGCCGCGCCGGGTGCAGGAGATGCAGGGCAGCATCGCCGCCGCCGAGCCGGAGTTGACGCAGCGACTGGGGCATCTGCCGACGGACGAGGAGACCGCGGAGGCGCTGGGAACCGACCCCGGCGAGATCGCCGAAGCGTCGTCCGTGCGCGGCTGTTTCAGCACGCTGTCGCTGGACGCCCCGGCCGCCGCCGACAACGGCTCACGGCTGCTGGACGCGGTCGCCAACGCGGAGGACGGCTATGAACTGGTCGAGAACGTCCACACGCTGACGCCGGCGGTCTCGGAACTCGGCGATCGCGACCGTCGGATTTTGGAACTGCGGTTCTGCGCCGGCTTCACCCAAGAAGAGATCGGCCACGAACTCGGCGTCAGCCAGATGCAGGTCTCCCGCCTGCTCCGCGGCATCCTCGAGCACCTCCGCACCGAACTGAGCCAGAGCAGCGCCGCCGGCCGCGCCGCTCACGCCTGATCCCCAGACGACCGCAGATCCGGCCCCGGGAGACCCGGGGCCGGATCCAGTCAGGCTTACGTGTGCCGACCCCACCGCCAGTCGCGAACCTCCGGCAGGTCCTCGCCGTAGGTGGTGACGTGCGCGCGGTGCCGAGTCCGCTGGTCAGCCAGGTGCTGCCGCACCGAGACCGCCCGGCTCTGGAGTGACGGCACCCGGTCGATCACGTCCATCGCCAGGTGGAACCGGTCCAGATTGTTCAGCACGACCATGTCGAACGGCGTCGTGGTGGTGCCTTCCTCGATGTAGCCGCGGACGTGGATGTTCGGGTGGCTGTTCCGCCGGTAGGTGAGTCGGTGGATGAGCCAGGGATAGCCGTGGTACGCGAAGATCACCGGCTTGTCGGGCGGGAACAGCGCGTCGAAGTCCGGATCGCTCAGGCCGTGCGGGTGCTCCTTCTCGTGCTGCAACCGCATCAGGTCGACCACGTTCACCACGCGGATCTTCAACGACGGCAGGTGCTCCCGCAGCAGATCGACCGCCGCCAGCGTCTCCAGGGTCGGGACGTCACCCGCGCACGCCATCACCACATCGGGCTCACCGTCGTCGTTGGTGGCGAAGTCCCAGACACCGATCCCGCGAGCACAGTGCAGCGCGGCTTCGTCCCAGTCGAGCCAGTTCGGCTGGGGTTGCTTGCCGGCGACAACGACATTGATGTAGTTCCTGGTCCGCAGGCAGTGGTCCATCGTCGACAGCAGCGTGTTCGTGTCCGGCGGCAGGTAGACCCGGACGACCTCGGCCTTCTTGTTCACCACGTGGTCGATGAAACCGGGATCCTGGTGTGAGAAGCCGTTGTGGTCCTGGCGCCAGACGTGCGACGTCAGCAGGTAGTTGAGCGACGGGATCGGCCGCCGCCACTCCAGCCGGTTCACCGTCTTCAGCCACTTGGCGTGCTGGTTCACCATCGAGTCGACGATGTGCACGAACGCCTCGTACGACGAGAACAACCCGTGCCGGCCGGTCAGCAGATACCCCTCGAGCCAGCCCTGGCAGGTGTGTTCGCTGAGGATCTCCAGGACCCGCCCGTCGACCGCCAGGTGCTCGTCGGTGTCGCGGCGATCCGCGTTCCAGGCCTTGGCGGTCACGTCGTAGACCGCTGACAACCGGTTCGACTCGGTCTCGTCCGGTCCGACCAGGCGGAAGTTCCGGTGCGTCTCGTTGGCCGTGACGACGTCTCGCAGGTAGGTGCCGAACACCTTCGTCGGCTCCCCGTCCTCAGCCCCCGGCGCCTTCACCGGTACTGCGTACTGGGCGACCGGCGGCAGTTCCAGATCCCGGGTGAGCAGTCCGCCGTTCGCGTGCGGGCTCGATCCCATCCGCAGCGAGGCCTTCGGAGCCAGTTCGAGCAACCGGGCGTCAGGGCGGCCGGCCGCGTCGAAGAGTTCCTCCGGCCGGTAGCTGCGCAGCCAGTCCTCCAACTGGCGAAGGTGTTCCTCGTTCGTCCGTACTCCGCTCAGCGGGACCTGGTGGGATCGCCAGGTGTCCTCCACCTGCTGGCCGTCGACCGTGTGCGGACCGGTCCAGCCCTTCGGAGTACGCAGTACGATCATTGGCCAGGCCTGGCGAGGCAGCGGGCCGGCAGCCGTGCGGGCCTCCAGTTGGATCTCGTCGATCCGCTCCAGGCAGCGGTCCATCGCGGCGGCCAGCGCCTGGTGGACGGCGGCCGGGTCCGACCCTTCGACCAGATACGGATCGTGGCCATAGCCCTGCAGCAGGGCGGTCAGTTCCTCGTCACCGATCCGCGCGAGGATCGTCGGGTTGGCGATCTTGTAGCCGTTCAGGTGCAGGATCGGCAGCACCGCGCCGTCGCGGCGCGGGTCGACGAACTTGTTCGAGTGCCAGGAAGTTGCCAGCGGCCCCGTTTCGGCCTCACCGTCGCCGACCACACAGGCGACCACCAGGCGGGGATTGTCGAACGCGGCGCCGTAGGCGTGGCTGAGCGAATAGCCCAGCTCGCCACCCTCGTTGATCGAGCCGGGAACCTCCGGGGCGACGTGGCTCGGAATGCCGCCGGGGAAGGAGAACTGCTTGAACAACCGCGCCATCCCGGCCTCGTCCTGCGTGGTGTTCGGGTAGGTCGACGTCCAACTGCCTTCGAGCCAGCTGTTCGCGACGATCGCGGGACCGCCGTGGCCGGGACCGATCACGTACAGGAACTCGCGCTCACGCTGCCGGATCAGCCGGTTCAGGTGGGTGTAGACCAGGTTCAGGCCGGGCGTCGTACCCCAGTGTCCGAGGAGTCGCGGCTTGATGTGCTCAGGCCGCAGCGGCTCGGACAGCAACGGGTTGGCGAGCAGGTAGATCTGTCCCACGGACAGATAGTTCGCTGCTCGCCAGTACGCGTCGAGGCCCTGCAACTCCTCGTCGCTCAACGGGGTGGCGTCGATCAGTTGCACGTCGCGCTCCTAGGGAGTGAGTAGAACCTTGACTGCGCCGTCCTGCTTCTTCTGGAACATCTCGTACGCCGCCGGCCCGTCCGCCAGCGGCAGCCGATGAGTGGCGAACTCGTCCACGCCCAGCGGATCGTCGTCCCCGAGCAGCGGCAGGATCTGGTCCACCCAGCGGCGGACGTTCGCCTGCCCCATCCGGAGCTGAATCTGCTTGTCGAAGATCGTCATCATCGGCATCGGGTCTGCCATCCCACCGTAGACCCCGATCAGCGAGACTGTCCCGCCCCGGCGGACGACGTCGAACGCGAGATACAGCGCAGCGAGGCGGTCCACCCCGGCCGTCTCCATCACCTTCTCCTGGAGCTTGCCCGGCAACAGCCCGGCCAACTGCTGGCCGAACTTGGCGACCGGCGAGCCGTGCGCCTCCATCCCGACGGCGTCGATGACGGAGTCCGCTCCGCGCCCATCGGTCAGGTTGCGGACCGCCTCGGCCACGTCGTCGGCGTACTCGAGGGTCTCGACGCCGCGCACCCGGGAGCGTTCGAGCCGCTCGGCGACCAGGTCGATGCCGATCACCCGGTGGCCGCGGTGCAGTGCGATCCGGGCGGCCATGTCACCGATCGGCCCGAGCCCGAGCACCACGAGCGTCCCGCCGGCCGGCACGTCGGCGTACTCGACCGCCTGCCAGGCCGTCGGCAGGACGTCGGAAAGGTAGACGAACCGGTCGTCCGGCGGCTCCACCGGCACCTTGATCGGCCCGTACTGCGCCTGCGGCACCCGCAGGTACTCCGCTTGGCCGCCCGGCACCTGCCCGTAGAGCTTGGTGTAGCCGAACAGCGCGGCACCCATCCCCTGGTCCCGGACCTGGGTGGTCTCGCACTGCGTCTGCAGCCCCTGGCCGCACATGAAGCAGTGCCCGCAGGCGATCTGGAAAGGCACCACCACGCGATCCCCGGGGACCAGGTTGGTCACCTCCGACCCGACCTCGGCCACGATCCCCATCGGCTCGTGACCCAGCACGTCGCCGGCATCCAGGTACGGTGCCATCACCTCGTACAAGTGCAGGTCGGACCCGCAGATGCCGCTGGAGGTGACTCTGATGATCGCGTCGGTCGGCTCCTGGATCGTTGGATCGGGGACGTCGGTGTACGCGATCTTCCGCTTGCCTTGCCAGGTCAGTGCCTTCACGTCACTCCTCTAGCGCTTGCCGACGGCCTTCTCCAGTTCGGCCTTGGACATCTTCGAGCGGCCCTTGACGTTCTTCTGCTTGGCCTCGTTGTAGAGCTGGTCCTTGGTGCGCCCCTGCGAACCGCTGTGCGAGCGGAGCCCGCCGCGGCGGCCGGAGGAGATGTCGTGCGTTGAGCTGCGGCTCTTCTGCTTCGCCTCACCGGACCGGGCGCGCTCCTTGTTGACGGTGCGGGCGGCGATCTCCTCGGCGACGTCCTCGCTGCGGCCGCTCTTCTTCAACCCGGCCTTGATGTGCTCGTACTGCCGTTCACGCTTCTTGCTCGACCCTGCGGGCATTTTCCGGCTCCTTTCAGGCTGCAGGACCGGTACCCCAAGGCCTATCGGGCAATCACCCCGGCGGCGCGGGCACCGGATTGGCCGTGAGCGCCTTGGCGACCGCGACCAGGTTGCTCGCCATCGCCCGGCCCGTCTTGGCCGACCAGTCGTGCCCCTCGCCGGTCTCGTTGTAGCTGGGACCGGGCCCCGGGCCCTTGTTCCAGTAGGTCCACGCCTGGCCGGGGATCGTGTAGCCGATGTCGCCGAGCCCGCCGGCGATCTCCGAGATCACGTGGTGCGCGCCGTCCTCGTTCCCGGTGACGAGCACGCCGGCGACCTTGTTGTAGGCGACCGGCCGGTCCTCGTCGTCGGTCTCGCTGATCATCGCGTCCATCCGCTCCAGCATCCGCTGCGCGATCGACGACGGACGGCCGACCCAGGTCGGGGTCGCGACCACCAGGATGTCGCTGCCCAGCAGTTGCTCGTGGATCCCCGGCCACTCGTCGCCGTCGCCCTCGTCGCTCGACACGCCCGGCTTGATGGCGACGTCGGCCAGCCGGACCCGGGTGACCTCGACGTCTTCCTTCTCCAGCGCGTCCACGACCACGTCGGCCAGCGAGTCGGTGTTCGACTTGGCCGGCGACGCCTTCAACGTGCAGTTCAGCACCAACGCCCGCATACCCCAGCTCCTTCACTCGTGGATCAGCCCGGTGCCCCGGCCGAGAAGCTCTATTCCTTCGCGTCGTCGACCAGCCGGGCGACCGAGGGCTCGAGCTTCTCCCGGACCTCCTGACGCTCCAGGTCGTCCGAACCGGTCTGGCTGACCGCCCGGGCGATCGTCCGGCCCTCTTCGTACTGCGTGATCACGCGCGGGTCGACGTACGAACTGCGGGCCACCGTCGGGGTGTTCCCGAGGTGCTCGGAGACCTCCGTGAGCATCTTGCGGACGGCCTTCTTGGCGGCGGTCTTCGTCTCCGGCGGATCGGCCTCGGCCAGTTCCACCGCGGCATGCACCGTGGCGGTCCAGGTCCGCAGGTCCTTCACCGTGTAGCCGTCGCCGACCAGTTCCTGAAACCGGGTGTTGATCAACCCGGCATCGATCTCGTGCCAGCCCGCCTTGTCGCGGAAGACCATCAGCCGCGGATTGTCGTGCCGGCTGCGCTTGAGCGCGACCACCGCCACCGCGAGCTTGTCGTCCTTCAGTTCCAGCGTGCGCTGGATGCCGCCCTTGGCGATGAAGTCGAAGACCAGCCTGCCCTTGCGGACCTGGACGTCCTTGCGCAGCAGCGTCGCGGCGCCGCGGCTGCCGGACTCCTCGGCGTACCGGGTGTTGCCGGTACGGAAAACGCCGTGGTCGAGCATCCGCAGGGCGACGGCGAGCACCCGATCCCGGCCCAGGCCCTTCGAGCACAGATCCCGGTCCACCGCCTCGCGGAAGTCGGGCAGCCGGCGGGCCAGGCTCTGCACCCGGTCGTACTTGTCCGCGTCCTGCGTGACCCGCCACTCGTCGTGGTACAGGTACTGGCGACGGCCGGCCTCGTCCGTGCCGACCGCCTGGATGTGCCCGTTCGGGTGCGGGCAGATCCAGACGTCCTTCCAGGCGGGCGGGATGACCAGCGCGCGGATCCGCTCGATCACCTCGGCCTCCGCGATCACGTTGCCGTCGGCATCGAGGTAGCTGAACCCCTTGCCACGGCGACGCCTGGTCAGGCCGGGCTTGTCGGGGTAGCTCCGTCTCAGTCGCACGGGCGGCCTGTACCCCGACGGGAAACTACTCGTCGAAACTGATCCGGAAGACGTCGCCGTTGCCGAGGGCCTGCCGGCCGGCCGGCTCCCCCGCGGTCAGCCCGGACACGTACGCCGTACCGTCCTGACTCGCCACGAACAGGTTCGCCTCGGCGAAGGCGTCCGCGCCGTCGTCCTCGGTGGTGCCGAACTGACGCGTCCAGGCGCGGGTCTGGTCCAGGTGGTACTTGAGCAGCACGGCGTCGAACTTGCCGAGGTTGGTCTGGAGCGGCCCGTCGGTGAAGCCGGCGACGGTGAAACCCGTCTCGTCGCGGGAGATGGCCGCGCCCTTGTCGTTGCCCGGCGTACCGACCTGGTCCTTCCAGACCACCGCACCCGAGGCGTCGACCCGGGCGACGACGAGGTCCTTGTCGCCCGCGAGGTCGCCGGCGAAATTCCCCGCGGTGTAGCCGGTGAGGAGAACCCCGCCCGAGCCGTCCCCGGTGAGCCCCCAGAACTCGTCCGACGCCGCAGTACCGACCTGCTTGAGCCAGGTGCTGGTCCCGGCCTGGTCGAAGCGGGCCACGAAACCGTCCAACTCCCCGACGGCCTCGCCAAGCGCTCCGGCTGTCATGCCTGCCAGGTAGATCCCGTCACCACTGGTGGCGACGGCCATGCCCTTCTCCTCCGAGGCTGTGCCGACCTGGCGCAACCACACCTGTTGACCGTCCTGGTCGAGCTTGGCGAGGAACACGTCCTTGTCGCCGTGATTGGTCCCGGACAGGTTGCCCTTGGTGTACCCGCCGACGTAGATCGACCCGTCGCTTCCGGTGGCGACGCCGTAGCCCCGATCAGCCGCGGTGGTGCCGAACTGGGTGAGCCACGCGCGGTTGCCCGCTGCGTCGTACTGCGCCACGAACACGTCGTCGGTCGTGTTACCCGGGTGGTTCCCGTCGAGATTGCCCGTCGTGTAGCCGGTGACGACCGGGCGGCCCTGCGGATCCAGCGCGACGCCGTACGCGCGTTCGGTGCCGCTGGTGCCGAACTGGCGGGTCCAGAGCCTGCTGCCGTCCGGCGCGTACTTCGTCAGCGCGACGTCCTTGCCGCCGGCGTACGGCCGGCCCTCGATCGCCCCTTCGGCGGCGATGGCCTCGTAGCTGTTGCCCGCCTGGTCGACCGCGATGCCGCCGGCCCGATCCTCGCCCGCGGTGCCGGACAGGGTGGCCTCCATCGGGGTGACCGGCGGCTTGCCGATGAACCGGAAGATGTACTTCGCGCCCTCGGCGAACGTCCGCCCCCAGACGTCCCAGTCGTGACCGCCGTTCACCACCCGGAACTCACTCGTCAGGTTCGGCACCCGGACGGCCTGGTTGAAGACGACATGCGCCTCGAGGTCCAGGTCGTGCCGGTAGTCCTCCGGCTTCGGGTTCTTGTACTCGTCGTCGCCGACCGCGATGAACAGGTGTGACGGCAATCCCTTGGCCGCGAAGGAGGTGAAGGCGGCCGGGTAGTTCAGCTTCCGGTAGACCGCCTCGCTGAAGAGGTCCTTGCCCTTCCCATAGGCGCCGAACTCCCGGGCGCTGGAGTCGATCGGCGGCTGCGGCGAGTACACGGCGGGGCTGAGCACCACCGCCGCTCCGAAGATCTCGGGATGGACCATCGAGTAGCGCAGTGCCCCGGAACCACCCATCGAGTACCCCGCGATCGCGCGCCCGGTCCGGTCCGCGACCGTCCGGTACGTCGTGTCGA
Source organism: Kribbella sancticallisti (assembly GCF_039530625.1). NCBI lineage: Bacteria > Bacillati > Actinomycetota > Actinomycetes > Propionibacteriales > Kribbellaceae > Kribbella > Kribbella sancticallisti. The sequence goes on from NZ_BAAAOS010000033.1 coordinate 41,954, forward strand.
CGTGCGGGACCAGATCGCGGATCAACGCCGTCTCCACCGGTCGCCCGGCGTCCGGCCCACGGTACGCCGAGTCGACGTAGTAGCTCGCCCGGCTGCTCCACGGAGCGTCGGGCATCACCGCGATGGTGGGCGGGATGTCACCGTTGCCGATCAACTCGTCCAGCCGGCTCTTCACCTGGGTCCAGGCCGACATCGAGTCTCCGCGACCGTGCAGCAGATAGATCACCGGATAGCGATCGGCGGAGCCTTCGTAGCCGGCCGGGAGGTAGACGTTGTACGCCAGCTCCTCACCCAGCGTGGCCGACCGGACGCTCGCGGCGGTGATCGTGCCTGGCTCGGCGGGCGCCGGAGTATCGGCCGGGTCTGCTGACGGCAGCAGGAAGTTGACCAGGACAGCGGCCGCCAGGACCGGCAGGTGGATGCGCATAGCAGCTTTGTAATCGCTTACGTAAACGATTACAAGAGGTCGGCGCATAGACCGCGACCGGCTGGGCACCGGAGCCGGGTCAGATCCTGACACCACAGAGGAGGAACCGATGGGTATCGGGGACAAGATGAAGAACGCGGCCGACTCCGCCAAGGGCAAGATGAAGGAGAAGACCGGCGACGCGACCGACAACGAGGACCTGCAGGCCGAGGGCCAGGCGGACAAGTCCGTCGCCGACCTGAAGCAAGCGGGCGAAAAGGCGAAGGACGCCTTCAAGGACTGACAGTCGCAAGACCAGATCCGTCGAGTCCCCACCAGCCCCCGGGCCGGTGGGGACTCCGCTGCCCGGGAGGCACCAGCATGTTCGAAGGGTTCACGCTGGACCGGATCGACGTCGGCGAGGTCGGCCTGCGAGTCCGGTACGGCGGAAGCGGGCCGGCCGTAGTACTGCTGCACGGGCATCCGCGGACGCACACCACCTGGTACCAGGTCGCTCCGGCGCTGGCCGAGTCCGGCTTCACCGTGGTCTGTCCGGACCTGCGCGGCTACGGCCAGTCGGGGAAACCCGCCAGCGACGACGACCACACGCCGTACTCGAAACGGGCGATGGCCGCCGATGTGGCGAACCTGATGGTTGCCCTCGGCCACGAGCAGTACGCCGTCGCCGGCCACGACCGCGGCTCGTACGTCGCCTACCCGCACCGCCCTGGACCACCCCGAGGCCGTCACCAAGCTCGTGGTGATGGACAGCGTGCCGTTGGTCGAGGCGCTCGAACGCTGCGACGACCGGTTCGCCGCCCGGTGGTGGCACTGGTGGTTCTTCGCGCAGACCGCCAAGCCCGCCGAACGGGTGATCTGCGCCGATCCCGAGACCTGGTACGAGGCCTGGGCCGGGAACTCGCCGGACGCCCTCGGGCCGGAGAACCACGCCGACTTCCTGGCCGCGATCCGCGACCCCGCCACCGTGCACGCCATGGTCGAGGACTACCGCGCCGGCCTGGGCGTCGACCGCCGCAACGACGAGGCGGACCGGGCCGCCGGGCGGCAGATCATCTGCCCCACGATGGTTCTGTGGTCGACGAAGGACGACATGGAGGACATCTACGGCGATCCGGCGGCCGTCTGGACGCCCTGGTGCCGGGAGCAGCTGGTCGGGTCCGGGATCGACTCCCCGCACCACGTCGCCGAAAATGCCCCGGCTGAACTCGTTCAACGGCTCCGGGAGTTCCTGTAGCGTCGGGCGGGTGGACTTCGAGGAGGCGGCCGGCACGCTGTATGCGTCGTCGGCTGCCGACTTCATTGCTACCCGCAACGAGCTTGCCAAGCAGCTGAAGGCGGACGGTGACCAACTCGGTTCCACCCGGCTGAAGGCGCTGCGGAAACCGACGGTGGCCGCCTGGCTGGCGAATCTGGTCGCCCGCGAACTGCCCGACGAGCTGGACGACCTGCTGGCGCTCGGTGACGAGTTCCGCCAGGCGACGGCCGATCTCGACGGTGACCGCCTGCGGGAGCTGACGCCGAAGCGGCACAAGATCCTCGATCAGCTGGCCACGTCGGCGGCGAAACTGGCCGATCGCGAAGGCCAGAAGGTCAGCGCGGACGTCGCCCAGAAGCTTCGCGAGACCCTGGACGCGGCGCTCGTCGATCCGGCGGCGGGTGAGGCGGTCCGCGAGGGCCGTCTGGACAGCGCGCTTCGGCATGTCGGCTTCGGGGTGGTCGACGAGACCGGCGCACCGTCCAACGTGACACCGCTGACCGAGGAACGTCGCCGGCGCGCCGAGGAGCGCCGCCGCGCCCGGTCGGCCGACGTCAAGACCGCGAAGAAGGACGAGAAGCCCGAGGAGTCGGCCGCCGCCAAGGCCAAGCGGGAGAAGGCCGAACGCGAGCAGGAAGAACGCGAGGCCGCCGAGAAGGCCGAGGCCCGGCAGGAGTTGGACGACGCGGTCGCCGCCGCCGAGGAGGCCGAAGGGACCGTCGCCGAACTCGACACCCAACTCACCGAGGCCCGCGACGCCCTCGTCGCCGCCCAGGAGGCTGTGCACCGGATCGGCGAGGAGTTGGACGAGGCGCGGAAGGCGGCGCGAGCGGCCCAGAAGGAGAGCCGGGAAGCGCGCAAACGCTACAACCGCCTCTGATCTGGGTACCGGTGCCGCACAGCGGCTTTCGAAAGGACGGCGAACATGGCGCGCGCGATCTGGAGTGGCTACATCAGCTTCGGCCTGGTGTCGGTACCGGTCGGCCTGTACAGCGCGACCCAGGAGCACGAGCTCGACTTCCACCAGTTCCAGCGCGGTACGTCGGACCGGATCCGCTACAAGCGGGTGAACGAGCGGACCGGGCGTGAGGTGGACTACGACAAGATCGTGAAGGGCCATGACGTCGGCGGCGGCGAGTACGTCATCGTCGAGCAGGAGGAACTCGCGGATGTCGCGCCGGGCCGGTCCCGCACGCTGGAGATCTCCCGGTTCGTCGATCTGGACGAGATCGACCCGATCCACTTCCAGAAGAGCTACTACCTCGGGCCTCGGGACAAGGAGAACGCGTCGTCGTACGGGCTGCTGCGCGACGCGCTGGCCAAGACCAACCGGGCCGGGATCGCGTCGTTCGTGATGCGCGGCAAGGAGTACCTGGCCACGATCCGGGCCGACGGCAAGGTCCTGGTGCTGGAGACGATGTTCTTCGCCGACGAGATCCGCGACCCGGCCAAGGAGGTCGACGACCTGCCGTCCAAAGCGAGCGGCAAGCAGTTGTCGATGGCGGTGGACCTGGTCGAGGCGATGAGTGGGCCGTGGCGGGCGAGCGACTACAAGGACAGCTACACCGAGCGGGTGAAGAAGTTGGTCGCCGACAAGCGCAAGGGCAAGGGCAAGGAGATCGTCTTCAACGAGGAGGAGCCCGAGGCCACCTCGACCACCGACCTCGTCGCCGCGCTGCGGGCCAGCGTCGAGGAGGCCCGCGAGCGCCGCCAGAGCGGTGGCGGCGCCAAGAAGACCACTGCCAAGAAGGGCACCGCCAAGAAGACTGCTGCGAAGAAGACCACGGCTAAGAAGGCTGCGGCCAAGAAGAGCACAGCCAAGAAGACGACCGCGAAGAAGACGGCTAAGAAGGCGGCCTGAACGCCCGCAGCAGTTCGGCGCGCACCAGGGTCGCGGCACTCCGCGGCCCCGCGTCCGACCGCGTCACCACATAGCCCGTGTTCAACGGCGGCACCTCAGGCTCGGCCAGCAACTTCAACCGGCCGGCCTCGATCGCGTCACCACACAGATACGTCGGCAACACGCTCGCCCCAGCCCCAGCCAGTACTGCGGCCAGCACCCCGCGCAGATCCGGTACGACGAGCGCCACCGTCCGAGTCAGCCGTACTCCGAACACGCTGCGCCAGTACCGCCGCAGGATCGGCGCCTCCTCCGCGAAGGCGACCAGCGGGACGTCCCGTAACAACTCGGGCGAGGTCACCGGAGTACCGGGATACCAGCGGGGCGCGGCGACCAGCGCGAACAGTTCGTCGTACAGCGGGGTCACTCGCAGCCCGGGCCGCCGTGGCCGGACGGAGCTGATCACCACATCCAGACTTCGCGCGGCCAAGGCGTCCAGCAGTTCGTCCGGCAGGCCGAACCGGGCGCGCACCTGGAGCCCATCGGCCAGCCGACCGGCCAGCGCCGGCAGCGCCTGGTGGCTGAGGAAGTCGGCGGGTCCGCCGAGGTGAACCGTGGCCGCGATCGGCTCAGCCAACTCGTCGACGACCAGGCCGTGCAGAGCATCGATCGGTTCAGCGACCCGGCGGGCCAACTGGTCGCCGGCCGCCGTCGCCCGGACACCCCGGGCCTGCCGCTCGAACAGAGGCCGCCCGAGCGCGCCCTCCAGCGCCTTCAGGTGTGCGGTCACGGTCGGCTGGGACAGCCCGAGCGTGTCCGCAGCCCCGGTGATCGACCCGGCGCGGTGGATCGCGAGAAAGCTGCGCAACAGGTCCAAGGAGAGACTCACATCAGGAATCCTATGCCTCGCCGAACATTGGCTATTGGTCTCCGATGGTTATAGCTGGCCATGATGGTGCACATGACATGCGTACTGATTGCCCTGACCAGCCATTCCGAGCTCGGCGACACCGGCCGGAGTACCGGCTTCTATGCCTCCGAGGCCGCCGAGCCGTGGGACGTCTTCCGGACCGCGGGCTTCGAGGTCGAGCTCGTCTCGGTCGCCGGTGGCAAGCCGCCGGTGGACGGGGTCGACGAGGCCGATCCGGTGCAGCAGCGGTTCTTCGAGGCCGTCGACCTCGACCACACCCGGACCGCGGCCGAACTGAACGCCGCCGACTACGACGCGATCTTCTACGCGGGCGGGCACGGCGCGATGTGGGACTTCGCGGGCGCCAAGGACCTGGCCGCGCTCGCCGCCGCCATCTACGAACGCGGCGGCGTGGTCGCCGCGGTCTGCCACGGCCCTGCCGCCCTGGTCGAACTGCGGCTCTCGGACGGCCGCTACCTCGTCGACGGAAAGAACGTGGCCGCGTTCACCAACGCGGAGGAAGCGGCCGTCGGCCTGACCGAGGTGGTCCCGTTCCTGCTGGCCGACGAGCTCACCTCCCGCGGCGCCAACCACCGGCCCGCCGCCGACTTCACCGACCAGGTCGTCACCGACCAGCGCTTGGTGACCGGTCAGAACCCCGCCTCGGCTCGGTCCGCCGCCACCGCGGTGACCGCGCTACTCAAGGGCTAGTCGGCCTTCGGGGGCTCGTCCGCCTCGGGCAGCAGATAGTCGCTCGGATCCGGGGGCGCGCCGGCCTCGATCCACCGCTGGAAGCCGTCCGGGTTGCGGCGCTCGAACTCGTCCAGGCAGATCCGCCGTACTTCGGCCACCGCCTGCCGGTCCCGCGGCCCGGCGCCTTCCGCGAGCGTCATCGCCGTCTCGCCCCAGACCCCGCACAACTCCTCGATGCTGAGCGGGCACTGGAGCGAGGCGATCAGCTTCTCGTCCTCGAGTTGTTCCTCCCGGCTCAGCTCGATCAGCCCCCCGTACTGCGGCAGGTGGCGCGGGTGGCGGTCGCGGCGCCGGCGGCGCTCTCGGGGCTCGTCCGGCAAGGCCAGATCGATCAGCACGAAGACGCCGGCCGCGATCATCGCCAGGATGAGGCCGATCGCGCCGCCGGTGAGCAGCCGGGCCACGCCCGGCACGCAGAGCACCGCCCCGGCCGCGCAGGCGGCGACCAGCGCGGACGACTGGTACGGGGTGTCGTCGGCGACGTGCCGGATCACCGCGGCCAGCGGCCAGACGAGAACGAACACCACGACGAGCAGCACCGACGCCGCCAGCGGGCCGAGCAGGAGCACGCCGGCCAGGAGCCCGGCCGTGCCGACCCCCACGCCGGCCGCGGTCGCCGTGCGCTGAACCCTGGGGGAAAACTGCATCTCGCGGCACTCACTCGTGATCGGGGGGACAAACACCAGGCTCTCGCCCCAGTGTGCGCCTCGCCACCGAGAGCCGACATCCCCAACAACGATCGGCGTCCGCGAACGGTTCCTGACTCGTCAGCCACCCGTTTCGGAATGCGGTGCGTGCACGGGCTTGGACTGCGCGGAGTTGCGCTGCCGGAGGAAGATCGAGCCGCCGACGATGGCCGCGACCGCCAGGAACTCGCTCTGCCAGTTCTGGAACGACTCGAACCAGAACTGCGAGGTGGTCACGTACTGCCACGCGCTGACGACTTCCCCGCCATGTTGCTGCTGCTCCTCGTTGTACGCTCCGGCACCGGTCCAGGCGTGCAGCCAGAACGACAGCAGGAACACCGCCCCGAAGGCGATCGCCAGCGAGTTCTCGTAGAGCCTGAGCACCAACTCGGAGCCGTGCCGGACCGGCCAGGGAGCCTTCGGGTCGTCCCGATGGTCGCGCGGATCCTCGTCCTGCTCCGCCGGGGTGTCGATCGGCTTCGACTCCGCGGACCCCTTCTGCACCAGGAACGCCGTCAGCAGGACGTACATCCCCATCTGGAGGAACTCGCTCTCCCAGTTCTCGAAGACGGTCTCACCGAACGACGACGACCCGGCGTATTCGACCAGGCTCTGGGTCGGCTCCCCGTGCTCGGCGAGTTCGTCGTTCTCGTGCGCGTGCCCGGTCAGCAGCACGCCGATCATGAAGACGAAGAAGAGCACCAGGTTCACCGTCAGCAGCGCGCGAAGCCGTAGCCATCTCATTCGTTCATCATTATCAGGCTCGTGCCGGGAAACGGTGGAGGCGTGACTGCCGGGCCGGGATCGCCTCAGACGGCCGTGACGGCCGGCTCCTCCTGATCCAGCGGGTTGGCGATCTCGTCGCTGGTCATCCGGCCGAACCAGATCACCACCAGGCAGATAAACGCCGGGCCGACGCCCGCGACGACGAAGACCGCGCTGACGCCGAACAGGTTGCCGGCCGGGCCGGCCAGTGCCATCGAGACCGGCATCAGCAAGAGCGAGACGAAGAAGTCGAGGCTGGCGATCCGGCCGCGCAGATGGTCCGGCACCCGTCGCTGCAACAGCGTTCCCCAGATCACCATCGCGGCCGAACCGGTCGCACCGGCGATCGCGGCACCCGCGGCCATCAGCCACAACTCGGTGGCGAAGCCGAGGACCGCGAACGGTATCGAGCCCAGACCCCACATCAGCGTCATCACGCTCAGGTAGCGCCGCGGCAGCTTGCGCGACGAGATCAGCAGCGCCCCCAGCGCACCGCCGATCCCGAACGCCGCCAGGACGAGCCCGAAGTCCTGCGCTCCACCACCCAACTGGTCCTTCACCGCGAACGGCAGCAGCACCTCGAGCGGCCCCAGGATCAGCAGCACGAACACCGTGCCGAAGAGCAGCGAGGCGAGCAGCCACCGGGTCTTCCGGACGTAGCTCCACCCCTCCCGCAGGTCGGCGACCATCGCCGTGCGCCCGTCGGCACATCGGTCTCAGCACCTTCGGTGTCCTGGACCACGGCAGGCTCGGACCGAACGTTCATCGCCAGCACGCAGGCCGCGGAGAAGAAGTACGTCAACGCGGCCACCAGGATCGCGACACCGGGAGACAGCGCCGCGATCGCCAGCCCACCCAGAGCCGGACCGGTCGCCTGCTGGGCCAGCGGCCGCAGCGTCCCCTCCAGCCCGTTGGCGGCCAGCAGTTCGTCCGGCGGCAACAACCGAGGCACCAACGCCGTGTACGCCGGAATCAGGAACGCCTCCCCGGCTCCGATCAGCACGGCCCCCACCGCCAGTTGCCAGATCTCCAGCAGCCCGGACAACGCCAGCCCCGCGACCACCAGCAGCACGACCCCTCGTACGGTGTCGGCCGCGACGATCACCGATCGCTGCGGGAGCCGGTCGGCGGCGACACCACCGAAGAGCACGCAGACGACCAGGCCGACGCTGTACGCGGTCGTGACCACGGAGAGCTGGACCGGACCGCCGCCGAGTTCGATCACCTGCCAGGCGAGCGCGACGAGCCAGAGCCCACTCCCGAGCAGCGCGACGGCAAGACCCGTCCACAGCAACCGGTAGTCCCGATGCCGCAACGGCCGGACTGCCTTCCAGCGGACCTCGCTCACCGTCTCCCCACCCCATCGTCGACGCTTCCCGGTCACCATACACAGATCAACAGTTCACATGTCAACAGTTGCTCCATATACTCTTTGTTTATGGCGACGAGGACGATGAGCACCGATCAACTCGGCGCGTGGCGGGCCCTCTACCGGGCGGACACGTTGCTGTTCGCCCACCTGGACCAGGCACTGCGCCGGAGCGCGGGGATGGGCTACTTCGAGCACGAGGTACTGCGCGTGCTCGACCAGGCGGGCGGCCGGCTGCGGATGGCGCCGCTGGCCAAGGAGCTGATGATCTCCCGCAGCGGTGGCACCCGGCTGGTGGCCAAGCTGGAGGACAAGGACGGCTGGGTGGTCCGGAAGTCGTCGCCCGACGACCGCCGGGCGACCTGGGCGGAGCTGACCCCCGACGGCCGGAAGGCGCTCGAAACCGCCCAACCGGTGGTCGAGGCTGTGGTTTCCACCTTCTTCGCGGATCATGTCTCGGGTGAGGACCTTCGACGCGCGGCCCGGATCCTGGACCTGCTGGCCGACGCCAACCCGAACGACGACGGCTTCGACTGCGGATTCTGACTCGTGACCGCGGTCGACGAACTGTTCGCCGAACGCGTCCGCGCCCTCAAGCCGGTGCCGTGCGACCACCCGGCCGACGTCCTGCTCCCCCTGTACGACGCTCAGCTCGGCAGCAGGCACTCCGACCTGGCCGCCAGGTGGCTCCAGTCCCAGGGCCAGGGGTTCTACACGATCGGCTCCTCCGGCCACGAGGGGAACGCCGGGGTCGCGGCCGCTCTGCGCCCGACGGATCCGGCCCTCCTGCACTACCGCTCCGGCGCGTTCTACCTGGCCAGGGCGGCGCAGCACCAGGACAAGGACGGGATCCGGGACATCCTGCTCGGCGTGGCCGCGGCGACCAGCGAACCGATCGCGGGCGGCCGGCACAAGGTGTTCGGGCGGCACGACCTGGCGATCATCCCGCAGACCTCCACGATCGCGTCCCACCTGCCCCGCGCGATGGGCGTCGCCTTCACGATCGCCCGGGCGGCCAAGCTCGGCGTACCGTCGCCGTGGCCCGCCGACGCGGTCGTGGTGACCAGCTTCGGCGACGCCTCGGCGAACCACTCGACCGCGACCGGGGCGATCAACGCGGCCCTGCACACGTCGTACCAGGGCATCCCGATGCCGCTGCTGCTGGTCTGCGAGGACAACGGGATCGGCATCAGCGTGCGCACCCCGGACGGCTGGATCAAGCAGGCCTACGGACAGCGGCCGGGCCTGCGGTACTTCGATGCCGATGGCACCGATCTCGCCGCGACGCTGACGATGGCGACCGAGGCCGCGACCTTCGTCCGGCGCAACCGCCGGCCCGCGTTCCTGCGGCTGCGCACCGTCCGGCTGATGGGTCACGCGGGGTCGGACGTGGAGGCCGCGTACCGGAGTCCCGCCGAGCTGATGGCGGACGAGGAACTCGATCCGCTGCTCGGTACCGCGCGGCTGCTGCTGGGCTCGGGCTACCAGCCGGACGACGTGATCGAACTGTACGAGAGCAAGCGCGCCGAGGTGATGGCGATCGCGCGCGAGGTCGCGGGACTCCCGCAACTCGACTCCGCCGCCGCGGTCGCCGCGCCGCTGCGGATGCCGGACCCGGAGATCGTGGCGAAGTCGCTGCCCGGTCATCACGTCGCCCCGGGCCGGACCGAACCGCTCACGCTCGGCCAGTCGATCAACCGCGCGCTCGCGGACGTGCTGGCGTCGTACCCGGAGGCCATCGCGTTCGGCGAGGACATCGGCCGCAAAGGCGGTGTCTACGGCGTCACCCGCGGACTGCAGAGGACGTTCGGGGCCGCGCGGGTCTTCGACACACTGCTGGACGAGCAGTCGATCCTCGGACTCGCGCTCGGCGCCGGGGTGTCCGGGCTGCTGCCGCTGCCGGAGATCCAGTACCTCGCCTATCTGCACAACGCCGAGGACCAGTTGCGGGGCGAGGCGGCGTCGCTGAAGTTCTTCTCCCAGGGGCAGTACCGCAACCCGATGCTGCTGCGGATCGCGGGTTACGGCTACCAGAAGGGGTTCGGCGGTCACTTCCACAACGACGACGCGATCGGCGTACTACGGGACATCCCGGGGTTGGTGATCGCGTCACCTGCTCGGCCGGACGACGCCGCCGCCATGCTCCACACCTGCGCCGCGGCCGCCCGCGCCGAAGGAGCCGTCTGCGTGTTCCTGGAGCCGATCGCGCTGTACCACCAGCGTGATCTGTACGAGCCGGGCGACGAGCGGTGGCTGGCGCAGTACCCGGCCGAACCGGTGCAGATCGGCAAGGCCCGCACGTACGGCGACGGCGCGGAACTGACCATCATCACCTTCGGCAACGCACTGCCCATGAGTCTGCGGGTCGCCGCCGAGCTTCCCGGCATCCGGGTCGTCGACCTCCGCTGGCTCGCGCCGCTTCCCATCGAAGACCTGCTCCGCGAAGCCAACGCCACCGGGCGGGTCCTGGTGGCCGACGAAACCCGCCGCTCCGGCGGAGTCTCCGAAGGCGTTCTCGCCGCCCTCCTGGACGCCGGCTACACCGGCCGCCTGACCCGAGTAACCAGCGAAGACACCTTCGTCCCCCTGGGCAACGCTGCCCACCAGGTCCTCCTGAGCCAGCAAACCATCAAACAAGCAGCCCAAGCCCTCCTAGACAACTGACCCGGCTCCTAGCCAACTGCCCCGGCTCCTCGACACCTGCCCGGCTCCTAGCCAACTGCCCCGGCTCCTCGACAGCTCATCCGGCTCCTCGACAACCGGCCTTCACCCACACCTGCGAGCTTGCTCGCGTGCCCGGCCGAAGCCTGCGATCAGCCAGAGAACAACCGCTGCCACAGCGACCGCTTGCTCTTAGGCTGCTCCGGCACAGCATCCCGCCGAGCCTCCCGAGCCGCATGCTCCACCCGCCACTGCTCGACGAAGTACTCCTCGTCAACAGTCCCCACCGGCACCACCACCCCGGTCGCATCCCGGATCTGAACCAGAATCCGCTGGTTCAACTCCTGCAGATGCTCCCGAACCTCCCGCTCGGTCCGCAGCTTCGCCAGCCGCTCCGGCAGGTGCTGCTTCTCCTTGCGCAACTGCACCGACGGCGGCAGCAGCGCGTCCGTCTCGATCTTCTCCCGGCGGATGAAGTCCTTCACCCACCAGTCCGGATCGTGCGCCTGTGCCAGCTTCGGAATCGGCTTGCCCTCGCCCGGCAGATCGTCGAAATCCCCGCGTTCCTGGGCCTGCCGGATCTGCAGTTCGACCCAGTCCTGGATCTTCATCCCGGGCGGCTTCCGCTCGGTCATGTACGCCCTCCCAGTCATCCCGACGTGGTTGCTGTACGGCCGCCAGTTTACCGCCTTGTGAATGCAGTCACAAGCTCGGCCGCCGCTCCGGGTGGGGTTGGCAAGGGTGGGGTGGATGGCAGAGGGTGGCAGCAGCGTGGCCGTGCAACGAGAGGACCCACCTGTGTCGTCCGTGATCTTGTCCGTCGTCGCCGGAGAGCGGGTCGCGAACCCCGTCCGGACCACCCCGTCCACCAACCCGGCGAACACCGCCGACGTGGTCGGCACCATCGGCGTTGCCGGGCCGGACGTGTTCGTGCGGGCCGCTGAGGCAGCGCGACAGGCGCAAGCCGCGTGGGCGGCGCTGCCGGCCCCCCAGCGCGGGCAGGTGATCGCGAACGTCGGCCGGTTGATGACGGCGAACAAGGACCGCCTCGCCGCCCTCGTCACCCGCGAGATCGGCAAGCCACTGGCGGAGTCGCTCGGCGAGGTGCAGGAGATCATCGACACCTGCGACTTCTTCATCGGCGAGGGCCGTCGGCTCTACGGCCAGACCGTGCCGTCGGAGATGTCCGACAAGCAACTGTTCACCTTCCGCCGCCCGGTCGGCGCGGTGGCGGTGATCTCGGCCGGCAACTTCCCGGTCGCCGTCCCGTCCTGGTACATCGTGCCCGCGCTGCTCTGCGGCAACACCGTGGTCTGGAAACCGGCCGAGTACTCCGCTGTCGTGTCCGACGCGTTCTACGAGATCTTCGCGCACAGCGGCGTACCGGCCGGGGTCTTCAACCTCGTGTACGCCGACGGCCCCGACACGTTCGCGGGGCTCGAGCAGGCGCTCGCGGCCGGGTTGATCGACAAGGTCGGCTTCACCGGGTCGAGCGAGGTCGGCACCCGGATCGGCGAACTCTGCGGCCGCCACCTGCAGACCCCGTGCCTGGAACTGGGCGGCAAGAACCCGATGGTGATCACCGAGGACGCGGATCTCGACCTCGCGGTCGAGGGCGCGCTGTTCTCCGGCTTCGGTACTGCGGGTCAGCGGTGCACGTCGCTGGGCACGGTGATCGTGCACGAGTCGGTGCACGACGAGTTCGTCACCCGCTTCAGCGCGGCCGTCGCGGCGGCGGCGATGGGTGACCCGACCCAGGACGTGCTGTTCGGCCCGTTGCTGGACGAGAAGTTCGCGGCCGGGTTCGAGAAGTCGCTCGGCTGGATCGCCGCGCACCACACGGTGATCGGCGCCACCGGCCGGGTCTCGGCGCAGAGCCCGCGGGACGGATTCGTCGGCGACCCCGCGGCCGGCTTGTTCTACCACCCGGTCATCGTCGACGGCGTCCGCTCCGACGACGAACTGTTCCTGACCGAGACGTTCGGCCCGGTCGTCGGCATCACCACCTATGCCGGCCTCGACGAGGCGATTGCCTTAGGCAACAAGCCGGGGTACGGGTTGTCCAGCTCGATCTACACCACCGACCCGAACAAGGCGTTCCGGTTCGCGCAGGGCATCTCGGCGGGCATGGTGAGCGTGAACAACTCGACCTCCGGCGCCGAGGCGCACCTGCCGTTCGGCGGCAACGGCAAGTCCGGCAACGGCTCCCGGCAGAGCGGCATCTGGGTGCTCGACCAGTTCACCCGCTGGCAGTCGATGAACTGGGACTACTCCGGCAAGCTGCAGAAGGCGCAGATGGACACCGTCACCGTCGAGGCCGACGACACCTTCCGGCTGCCGTGATCCCGGCCCGCGCCGAGGTGGTGATCATCGGCGGCGGTGTGATGGGGACGAGTATCGCGTTCCATCTCGCCGAGACCGGGGTCACCGACATCCTGCTGCTGGAACGAGACGAACTCGGCGCCGGTTCGACCTCGAAGGCGGCCGGCGGGGTTCGGGCGAACTTCTCCGACGAACTGAACATCACCCTCGGCGCACGCAGCCTGGAGGCGTTCGCGCGGTTCGGCGAACGCCCCGGGCAGGAGATCGACCTGCATCGGGTCGGCTACCTGTTCCTGCTCTCGTCGCCGGAGCAGGTGGAACTGTTCGAGCAGAGCACCCGGCTGCAGAACGCGGCCGGCCAGCCGACCCGGATGATCGACGTCGCCGAGGCCGTCCGGCTCGCGCCCATCGTGTCTCCCGACGGACTCACCGCCGCCTGCTTCTCACCGAACGACGGGCACTGTACGCCGGAGTCCGTAGTACTGGGGTATGCGTCGGCCGCTCGGCGATTGGGGGCCAAGCTGGTCACCGGGTGCGAGGTGCTCGGTATCGATTCCGTTGGCAACGAGATTCGCTCGGTCCGGACCAGCCGGGGGGTGGTCGAGACCTCCACAGTGATCTGTACCGCGGGCGCCTGGTCGGGTCCGCTGGCCGCGATGGTCGGCGTGGACCTGCCGGTGACTCCGCTGCGCCGGCAGATCGTCGTCACCGACGCGATCCCCGGACTGCCGCGGGACCTGCCGATGACGATCGACTTCAGCAGCACGTTCTACTTCCATCGCGAAGGGCCCGGCCTGCTGGTCGGCATGTCCGATCCGGAGGAGGAACCTGGGTTCTTCCTGGGTCGCTCGGACGCCTGGCTTCCACGGCTGACCGCGACGATGGAGCAGCGGGCACCGAGCCTGCTGGAGGTCGGACTGGCCGGCGGCTGGGCCGGGCTCTACGAGAACACACCCGACCACAACGCGCTGATCGGCGAGGCGGACGGGATCAGCCGTTTCCTCTATGCCACTGGCTTCTCAGGCCACGGTTTCCTTCAGGGCCCCGCGGTCGGCGAAGTCATCCGCGACCTCTACCTCGGCCGCACGCCCTTCGTAGACGTCTCACCACTGGACGCCCGCCGCTTCCACACCTCAACCCTGAGAGCCGAACAGAACATCGTCTGACACTGTCCTGACTGCTACGGCCTGTGCGGGTCTTGCGACCAGTTGTCCGGATCGCACCACTCCTGCGGCCAGCCCCGGGCGGCGCAGTACTGCGCGAGCACTTCCTCGCGTGTCGGCGTGCGGCTCGGGCTGGTTCGCGGCGGCCGGGGCGTCCTGGTGGCCGTCGTCCGGGTCGGCGTCGGGTCGGGCCGTTCCTCGGTCTGTGTGGTGGTCTTCGTCCTGGTGGGCTTGGGCGTCGGCTGCACCGTCGTCTTCTCCACCGGCGGCGGCGCGGACGGTACTGCGGTCGTCCGCGGCGGCGTCCGGGTGGGCGTGACGGAGGGGGTCGCGCTGCTGTCGTCGACCACCGGCAGCGCCTGCTCCTTCGAGGGGTCGCCGTCGAACAGCCCGATCGAGGACAACGCCCAGAAGTTCACGGCCAGGAACAACACCACCCCGCCGGCGCCGGCGAACACCACCCGCCGGGAGGGACCGCCGTACCGGCCGACTGGTCCGCGGACCGGGTTGCCCTTGCCGTCGACCCAGAACTTCCAGTCGTCGGGCGCGGCCGGCCAGGACGGGTCGGGACTCCAGGTCTTCGGCGGCACCCAGCTACGGCGGGGCGGCGTGGGCCAGCTCGGCGGTACTACGAACCGCTTCACGCATCCTCCACGTCGCCGACGAAAAACCCGACCCAGGTTAGTGGATCGACCGCACCCATCAACAGGCCGGGCAGGTTAGCACCAGGTAAGACCTGCAGACCCGCACGACTCACCAACGAACCAGCCCGGCCAAAAGCTATGGGCCTGTCGGCGAGTCGTCTTCAGTGGCTGGGTTTCGCCGCGCGAACGGCGTCGGCGGACTCCGTCTCACCGCGCGCGTCGAGCGAGGCGATGACGCCCTCGATGTCGGCCTCCGGCCGGTTCTGGCTGAGCTTGGCCTTCGCCTCGATCCGGCTGATCACCAGTTCCACCCCGACGATCGCGCGCAACTGCCCCGCGACGAAGGCCTCCGGCGCGTCGTCCACCGACCACTGCTCGGCGAAGGCGGCCTCGTGCTTGCCGGTCAGCCGCCGGACGAGTGCGTCCAGCCAGGCCGGATCCGCGGTGTTGGTGACGAGGTTGGCGGCCCCATGGTTGACCAGCAGGTCCTGTACTACGGCGTCGTCGGCCGCGAAGTGCTTGGGGATGTACATCATTTCCCGATCAGTTTGCCGGCCTGGTCGAGCATGTCGGTGGCGAACCGCTCGCTGAAGCCCGCGGCGAACCCGGTCAGCCCGAACACCGCGACCGACGCCGGGCTCCCGACCGTCGAGCCGCCCGCGAGAATGCCCGCCAGCAAGGTGAAGTAGGCCAGCGACCCGAAGATCGCGCCGACTCCGGGCCGGAACGCGCCGAGCATCATCCGCTGCCACCGGGACGCGCTGTGGTCGATCACGAGCGTCCCCTTGGACATCCGCTGGACCACGCTGATCGTCGCGCCGAGCGCCGACATCGCGATCGCCGCGACCAGCGCGGACGGGACCAAGGCGCTGCGCCACCACGCGTCGGCGGCCAGACCGAACAGGATGACCAGCACGAACGTCGGCACGATCCCGGCCAGCACTCCCTGGAAGTACTCGAGCCGGGCCTGCCGCTGCAGCAGGATCTCGACCCGGGCCGTCACCACCTTCACCTCGTTCCTGGCGGCCGCGACGGCGGTGGCGACCTGCTCCTGAGTACCGCCGCCGCCGAGGAGATCGGCGGCGACCATGATCCGCGTCAACCCGGAGTACGCATGGTCGGTCGCCTCTTCGAGTTGCTGCACGACCCTCTTGCCGCGCAGGCCGTAGCTCGCTTCCTTCGCGACCACCTTGCAGGCGATCTCGGCGTCGATCAGTTCCGGCGGCGGGGAGTTGAGGATCGAGTAGACCGTGCGGTCCTTGGCCAGCAGGCAACCACCGACCACCGCACTGCAGTAGTACTCCTTCTCGATCCCGCCGTGGGACTCCGCGAATCGCTGTGACAGCGCGGGAATCAGCCAGTCGCCGGCATCTCGGGCCAGCTGCTCCGAGGACGCGGCCAGCTGATGCGCCTGGAGGAGATGCCGGAAGGTCGCCGGCCCGTTGGTCGCCGCCTGGTACAGATCGGGGTAGTACACCGCCGACTCGTCACCGGAGTGCCGCGGCCGGCCGGGCCACGGGGTCACCTCTGGCGCCGCTTCAGGAAACCCAGGAGTGAGAAGCGGCGACGCTTCGCCGGGGACCGGATAGTTCGGTGCCGCTTCCGCTTCCGGAGGAGGTTCGGCCATCGAGTTCATGGCGCAACCGTACGGCGCTACGCCGGGTCCAGGAACCCCGCGAGTCAACGCCGAGGTGGCCCGCTGGTGTCGCGGACGTGCAGCGCCATCGGCAGGTACAGCGGGTCGGCGTCATAGCCGTTCACCAGCAGTTGTTCGAGGATCTCCCCCGCCCGGCGGCCGAGCTCGTCGCGGGGCACGGAGACGGTGGTCAGGTTGGAGTGCGCGACCCGGTCCAGCGAGATGTCGTCGAAGCCCACCACCGAGTACTGCGCCGGCACCGACACCCCCAGCTCGTTCAACCGGGACAGCGCCCCGAGCGCGACGAGATCGTTGTACGTGAGGATCGCCGTCACCTCCGACTCCAGCAGCGCCCCGACCGCGTCGTACCCGGCCTGGCTGCCGGCTCCACACTCGATGACATTGACCTCGAGCCCGAAAGCACGAGCACCCTCGAAGGCACGGATGCGTTCCGCGTTCGCCCACGAAGCCGACGGACCACTCAGGTACGCCGCGCGCCGGTGGCCGAGCTGGGCCAGATGCCCGCAGACCTGGGTCATCCCACCGTGGAAGTCAACCGAGATCGACGGCACGGTCAGCCCGGGCACGACCCGGTTGAACAGCACCATCGGGTGTTCGCGCGAGAGCAGTTCGGCCAGTTCGGCGCGTGGCATCCGGGGCGAACAGAGCAGTACTCCGTCGCAGCAGCGCATCAGGTCCTCGACCAGATCGTGCTCGACCGCCGGATCCTCGTCGGACTCCATCACCATCATCCGTCGCCCGTGTGCCCGGGCGACCGAGGAGACCGCCTTCAGCACGTCGGGGAAATACGGGTTCGCCAGGTCCGGCACCAGCACGCCGATCGTGCCCCACTCCCCGCGGGCGAGGCCCTGCGCCGCGGCGTTCGGGCGGTAGCCGAGCTTGCGGACGGCGTCGTGGACCCGGTCGACCAGCGATGAGTCGACCTTCGCGGTGCCGTTCAGGACCCGCGAGACGGTGGCCGGGGAAACGCCGGCCGCCGTACTGACGTCGTTGATCGTGATCCGCGGCGAGCGGCCCGGGCGGTTCTGCACGCACCCCTCCCCTGTCCAGAAAGCGCTTGCACAGCGTGACTCAGAACGGTCCAGATGGCAAGGATCACTTCTGAAACCGCTTTCACACGAGCCCTTGCCGGTGACGCCGGCGCGGGCTACGCTCCCTTGGCAAGCGCTTACCAAGGAGTGATCTGATGCAACTGGACCGGCTTTCCTCCTTTCCCGTGACGGCGTTCGACGCCGACGGCGCGCTCGCGCTCGGGCCGTACCGCGAGCACCTGCGGCACCAGATCGACGCGGGTCCGGCGGCGATCTTCGCCTGCTGCGGCACCGGTGAGTTCTTCTCGCTCACCCTCGACGAGTACTCCGCCGCGGTCCGCGCCGCGGTGGAGGAAGCCGCCGGGGCGTTACCTGTCTTCGCCGGCACCGGCTACGGAACCGCAGTCGCGAAGCAGTACGCGGCAGCCGCACGGGAGGCGGGCGCGGACGGCCTGCTCGTGCTGCCGCCGTACCTGGTCAAGCCTTCGCAGCAAGGCCTGCTCGACCACTTCAGAGGGCTCGCGGCGACCGCGGGCCTGCCGTTGATCGCCTACCAGCGCGACAACGCGATCTTCACCGCGGACGGCGCCGCCGAACTGGCCCGGATCCCCGGAGTGGTCGGGTTCAAGGACGGCCTGGGCGATCTCGATCTGCTCCAGCGGATCATGGCGGTCGCCCCCGGGCTCACCTACTTCAACGGACTCCCGACGGCCGAGGTGACGGCGCGCTCGTACGCGGCCATCGGAGTACGGGCCTATTCCTCTGCCGTGCACTGCTTCGCGCCGGAGATCGCGCACGCGTACGAAGCCGGGCTGGACGAGTTGCTGCCGGAGTTCTACCTGCCGCTCGTCAAGCTTCGCGACCAGGGTGCGGGGTACGCGGTGTCGCTGGTGAAGGCGGCCGTACGGCGGCGCTGGACGGATGTCGGCTCGGTCCGCTCACCGCTCACCGACCCCCTGCCCGACCACCTGGAACACCTCGACCAGATCCTGGAACGAGGCCTGTCGCTCGTCCGGAAGGTAGCCGCCGTATGAAGATCACCGAGATCGTCATCACCCCGATCGCGATGAAGGACCCGCCGCTGCGCAACATCCAGGGCGTGCACCAGCCGTACGCGCTGCGCTCGATCCTGCAGGTGCGCACTGACGACGGCCTGACCGGTCTCGGCGAGACGTACGGCGATCGGGCGATCCTGACCGCGCTGCGCGCAGTGGCTCCACGACTGACCGGGCTGGACCCGTTCGACCTCAACGGGCTCGAGCGGATCATCGGGCACACCCTCGGATCCGCGGCCGGCCTGGCCACGCACGGACTGGTCGGTGAGGCGAGCGACGAGAAGACCCTGGCGACCGTGCTGTCCGCCTTCGAGATCGCCTGCTGGGACCTGCAGGGTCGCGCACTCAAACGGCCCGTTGTGGAGTTGCTCGGCGGCAAGGTCCGCGACGCCGTTCCGTACAGCGGTTATCTGTTCTTCAAGCCGGCCGCGCACACGCCGTCGCCGCCGTACGAGACGGACCGCTGGGGTGAGGCGATGGATGCCGAGGGCATCGTCGCGCAAGCCCGCCGAATGGTCGACGAGTACGGCTTCAAGTCACTCAAGCTGAAGGGCGGCGTGCTGCCCGCGCTGGACGAGGCCGACGTCATCCTCGCTTTGCGTGACGCGTTCCCGGACCATCCGCTACGGCTCGATCCCAACGCGGGCTGGACCGTTGCCACCAGCATCGCCGTGGGCCACAAGCTGGACGGGGTGCTGGAGTATCTCGAGGATCCGACCGCCGGGATCTCCGGGATGGCCGCGGTCGCCCGCGAGGTGTCGATGCCGCTGGCCACCAACATGTGTGTGACCGCGTTCAGCCACCTGCCGCCGGCCGTCCGCGAGAACGCCGTCCAGGTGGTGCTGTCGGATCACCACTTCTGGGGCGGTCTGCGGCGTTCCCGCGAGCTCGCCGCGATCTGCCGGACCTTCGGGATCGGCCTGTCGATGCACTCCAACTCGCACCTCGGGATCAGCCTGGCGGCGATGACGCACCTGGCCGGTGCCACGCCGGAACTCACCTACGACTGCGACACCCACTACCCGTACCTGGTGGAGGACGTCGTCCAGGAGGGCGTGCTGAGCTTCACCGACGGAGCCGTGCGGGTGCCGTCCACACCTGGACTCGGGGTCGACCTGGATCTGGACTCGCTCGCCCGGCTGGCCGAGCAGTACGAGAAGTGCGGCTTCGACACCCGCGACGACGTCACCCCGATGCTGGCGGTCGACCCGGCCTGGGATCCGGTGGTCCCGCGATGGTGAGGCACGGCGCCTTCGCCTACACCTGGGATCTCGTCGGCGATCCCGCCGCGGTCGAGCGTTTCGCCGCGCTCGGAGTCGACACGGTGACCCTCCAGGCGGCGTACCACTCGGTGCGGGCCACCACCGCCTGGCACCCGTCCCACCGGGTGGTGCACGCCGAGCACGCGGCGGCGTACTTCCCGATCCGTCCGGAGCGTTGGCGCGACCTCCGCCTCCGTCCGGCGGCGCCGACCTGGGCTGTCGAAACCGAAGACCGCTTCGGTACTGCGTCCGCCGCCCTCGCCGCTGCCGGCTTGCGGACGGAGGCTTGGCTGGTCCTCACGCACTCGTCGAAGGTCGGGAGTTCCGCACCGGATCTGACCGTGCGGAACGCGTACGGCGAGGTGTTCGGCTATGCACTGTGCCCGGCGCAGCCGGCGGTTCGTGAGTACGCGCTGATGCTCGTGCAGGAGATCTGCGAGCTCTACGACATCCCCGCGCTGGTGCTGGAGGCGTGCGGCTGGCTGGGATTCGAGCACGGAAGTCATCACGAGAAGACCTCGGGCGCGGACCTCTCGGCCTCCGCGCGGGACCTGCTGTCGATCTGTCTGTGCCCTGCGTGCGCCCGCGGACTGGACGTTGATGCTGTGCAACTGGCTGCCGACATCCGGACGACCGTCGATCGTGAACTTCAACTCGGCGTAGCGGCTGGGCAGAACCTCGTCGAAGCGCTCGGGGCGGACCGCGCGCAGGCGATCTACGACCACCGAACGCACGTCATCACCCAGCTGGCTCGGGACGCCGCCGCTCTGGCGGGGGATCGCGAGCTCTTGCTGATGGCAACCGATGATCCCCAGGTGACGGGACCGGACGTCGGCGCCGACCTGACGGCTTTCGGCAGCCGTCCCGATGCGTTCGTGCTGAAGTGCTGGGACGATGAGGAAGCCGCGATCGGCAGAGTGAAGACCGCGGTGGTAAGGACGGGCGTGCCGTTGGTTGCCAACGTCAACGCTTTGGGCGAACGTCCGGAGGAACTGTCGGCACTGGCGACGCGCCTCGTCGAAGCCGGCGCATCGCAACTGCGGTACTACCACGCCGGTCTGGCTTCACCGGCCCGCCAAGCGGCGATCAGAGCCGCGGTTCAGGAGGTGGCCTGATGCTCAACGGCCTCTACGTGATGGACCTGGCCCGCTTCCCCGACGTGTACGGCGACGAGGAGCGAGCCGCCATCGAGAAGAATCTCCGCGTCACGGCTCCTCCCCTGACACCTGCCGACCTGACGCCTGAACTCCTAGCGGAGGTCGACGTCCTCGTCACCGCCTGGGGTGGTCCGCAGCTGACACAGGTTCTGCTGGACTCCGCGCCACGGCTTGCCCTCGTGCTCTATGGAGCGGGCTCGGTCCGGTCGGTCGTGACACCGGAGTCCTGGGCGCGTGGCGTCCGGGTGACGACCGCGAACTCGGTGATCGCGGCATCCGTCGCGGAGTACGCGTTGGCTCAGGTGCTCTACGCGCTGAAACACGGCTGGCGGTATGTGCTGGCCACCCGGGCTCGTGGGGAGTCGCTGCCTCGGGCGACCAACGAGCCTGGCACGAACGGTTCGGTGGTCGGCCTGATGTCGCTCGGCGCCACCGGGCAGGCGACGGCTCGGCTGCTGGCCCGTCACGACCTCGTCCTCCAGGCCCACGACCCGTACGTCGACCCGTCGGTCGCGGCGTCGCTGGGAGTTCGGCTGGTCTCCTTGGAGGAGCTGTTCGCCACCTCTGACGTCGTGTCCCTGCACGCTCCGGTGCTCGACGAGACGCGCAAGATCGTCAGCACTGTCCTGCTCTCGTCGATGAAGCACGATGCGACGTTGATCAACACGGCCCGCGGCGCGTTGATCGACGAGGACGCGCTGGTGCGGGTGCTGCTGGATCGGCCTGACCTGTTCGCCGTCCTCGACGTCACCGATCCCGAGCCGCCGCTGCCGGGCTCGCCGCTGTTCTCGCTGCCGAACGTCGTGGTGACGCCACACCTCGCCGGCACGCTCAACACCGAACGGCGACGGCAAGGTCAGCTGATGGCGTCGGAGCTCGCCCGCTACGTCGCGGGCGAGCCGCTGCAGCACGAGATCTTTCAAGCAGGACAGGCGAAGTCAGCATGAGTCCGACCCTGGTACTGGTGCCACCCCAGCGCGACAGTACTGCGGATTGGCCGGCGCGGCTGATGTCCGAAGTCCCCGAGCTGACGGTGGTCCGCCCGGCGGCGGAGGACGCGGCGGAGGCGCTCGCCACCGCGGACGCGGCGTACGGAGTACTGCCGGTTGAGTTGCTCAAGACAACTACTCGGCTCAGGTGGTTGCAGGCTCAGCAGGCTGGTCCGCCGCCTGGGTTCTACTATCCCGAGCTGGTCGCGCATCCAGTGCAGGTCACGAACATGCGGGACACCTACACCGATCATGTGGCGACTCACACGCTCGCGCTGGTGCTGGCCCTGTGCCGCGGGCTGCCGCGCTACGTCCTCGACCAGCAGTCGGCCGTCTGGGAGCCGGACTGGGATCCGGCGGCGATCGTCTCGTTGTCCGAGGTGAAGGCGCTGGTGATCGGGACCGGCGCTCTGGGCACCGAGATCGGCCGGCTGCTGCACGCGTTCGGGACCGAGGTGACCGGGATCGACGTGCGGCCGCGGCAGACCCCTTGCTTTGCTGAGGTTCTTCCCGTGGAGGCGCTGGACGAGCAACTGCCGACGGCGGATCTGGTGATCCTGACCGTTCCGCACACACCGGACACCGAGGGCATGATCGAGGCGCGACGGCTCGGGCTCTTCAAACCGTCGGCGTTCCTCGTCAACGTCGGTCGGGGCCCGACTGTCCGGCTTGACGCGCTCGACGCCGCACTCGAGGCGGGTCAGCTGCGGGGGGTGGCGCTCGACGTGTTCGAGACCGAGCCGCTGCCGCCTGAGAATCCGCTGTGGCGGCGACCCGAGGTACTGATCACGCCGCACGTCGCGGGGGTCGGGCCGCACGAGGCGGAGCGGCGGTTCGCAGTACTGGTGGAGAACTGCCGGCGGTTCGTCGCCGGCTCCGAGCTGATCAATGTCGTTGACAAGAGCAAGTGGTTCTAACCGGAGGTCTTTGTCGCTGTCCGATTCAGAAGGAGTTCGACCATGCGTGGTACCCGCCCCCTTGCCCTTCTGTCCGCGCTCTTCGCGAGCGCGGCGCTGCTCACCACCAGCCCGGCAACGGCCGCACCGGCCGCCTGCTCTTATCCCGCCCAAGTCCTCGACCTGACCCGGTGGAAGGTCCAGTTGCCGATCGACGACCCCAACCAGTCCGGCACCCAAATTCTCCAGGTATTGCGACCGCGGCTGAACACCTACGTCCTGTCGCCGTGGTTCAAGCCGACCTCGGCCTGTGACGGCGTCCAGTTCCGGAACGCGGTCAACGGCGTGAAGACCCCGAACACCACCTACGCGCGGTCCGAGCTGCGCGAGATGCAGACCAACGGCACCACCGAGGCCAAGTGGTCCTCGAACTCCGGCACCCACACGATGGTGATCGACCAGGCCATCAACCACCTGCCGAACACCAAACCGCACCTGATCGCCGGGCAGATCCACGACGGCAACGACCGGTCCACCTTCCGGCTGGACGGCAAGGCGCTCTACATCACCCGCGACAACGACACGCACTACAAACTGGTCGACAGCAACTACGTGCTGGGCACCAGGTTCCAGGCCAAGTTCGTGGTGAGCAACGGCTCCATCAAGGCGTACTACAACGGCGTCCTGCAGACCACGATCCCGGTCAGCTTCACCACCGGCTACTTCAAGGCCGGCGTCTACACACTGGCCAACTGCGAGAACTCGTCGCCGTGTGACACCAGCAACTACGGCCAGACCACTATCTACAACCTGTCGGTCAGCCACCGCTGATCCCGCCGGCACCCGGCCCACGGTCTGACGGACCGTGGGCCGATGTGCTCGGGCGCCTGCCCGGGAACAGTTGCCGGGCATGATCGAAGTACGAAATCTCACCAAGTACTACGGGCAGCAACTCGCCGTCGACGGGCTCACGTTCGACATCCGGCCAGGACTGGTGACGGGATTCCTCGGCCCCAACGGCGCGGGCAAGTCCACCACCTTGCGGATGATGCTGGGGCTCGACCGGCCGGACGCGGGGTCGGTGTCGCTCGACGGGCGCCGCTACGAGGACTGCCCGGATCCACTGCGCCGGATCGGGGCACTGCTCGACGCGGGCGCGGTGCACGGCGGCCGGACGGCGTACCACCATCTGCTCTGGCTCGCGCAGACCAACGGGATCGACCGCGGCCGGGTGGACGAGGTGATCGAGGTCGTCGGTCTCGGGGCGGCGGCCTCGCGCCGGGCCGGCGGGTTCTCGCTGGGGATGAGCCAGCGGCTCGGCGTGGCCGCGGCGCTGCTCGGCGATCCGGAGATCCTGCTCTTCGACGAGCCGGTGAACGGGCTCGATCCGGAGGGCATCCTGTGGATCCGCAACCTGCTCAAGGGTTTCGCCGAGGAAGGGCGGACAGTGTTCGTCTCGAGTCACCTGATGAGCGAGATGGCGCTGACCGCGGACCACCTGATCGTGATCGGTCGCGGGCGGCTGCTCGCGGACGTGGGGATGGCGGAGTTCGTCGCCGAGCACGACTCGCTGGAGGACGCGTTCCTGCAGCTGACCAGCCGGTCCGTCGAGTACCGGTCGGGCGGGGTGGAGTCGTGACGCTGCGGAATCTGCTGCTCTCGGAGTGGACGAAGTTCCGGACGATCAGGTCAACCGTTTCATCGCTGTGGTTGACGTTTCTGGTGTCCGCCGGGCTGACGGTCGCGATCGGGTTGCGGCTGCGGAGCACCTTCGGCCAGACCAGTGCGTCGTACCAGGAGTCCTTCGATCCGACGGAGTTCTCGCTCGGCGCGGTGTCGCTCGGGCAGATCCTGGTGATCGCGTTCGGGGTGCTGCTGGTGGGCACGGAGTACGACAGCGGGACGATCCGGTCCGCGATCGCGGCCGTCCCGCATCGGCTCCCTCACCGATCCCGGCGCCTTCCGTCGTCGGAACCGGCCTCTACCTGACGCTGATCTGCCTGCTCTCCATCGGCGTGGCTCTGCTCCTGCGCAGTACCGCGCTGGCGCTGGGTGTCCTGATTCCGTTCTTCTTCGTCATCTCCACGCTGCTGACCACGATCCCCGGCTTGAAGACCCTCACCTACTATCTCCCCGACCAGGCCGGGCACCAGATCATGCTGCTCACGCCCCGAGACGACACCCCACTCGGACCGTGGACCGGTCTGTTGGTTCTGGCCACCTGGGCCGCAGCCGCACTCTTCAGTGGCTACCTCGTCCTGCAACGCCGGGACGCCTGAACTGTCTGTCGTTGGGAACCGCGTTCGCCTGACCCCGCTAGGTAGGCCAGGCGAACGCGGAGCATTTGCGCGCTGATCAGCGCTTGCGGTGCTTCGGGTCGGTGGTGTCCTCGACCTCGATCTGCTCCTTGCGGACCGTGTCCTTGACCTGCTGTTCCTCGTGCACGGTCTCGGTGTCGAGGCCGACGCGTTCGACGGCGACGGTCTCCTTCGCCACCACCGGGCGCTCCTCGTGCAGCACGACCTCGCGGTCCTCTTCCTGGATCCTGCCCTCGCCGCGCCGCCCGTCAGCCCGGCCACCATCGCGCTGTCCGCCGGCGATCGGCTCGCGGGTGACGTGGACTTCTTCGTGGCTGACCGGCACGCTGACCTGCTGCTCCTCGGTCACGACACGCTTGTGCAGCCGCACCTTGCCCGTCTCGACGGTCTCGGTCCCGGCCCGCAACTGCTCCTCGGACCTGACCATCGACTCCTGCCCGGCCATCGAGCCCGCATCGCCCATGCCGCGCTTGCGGTTCTGCTGCTGGTTCTGCATCTGGCCCGACTGCGCGGCCTGCAGGTTGTAGTGCCGATACAACTCCGCCGCCTCGGCCTCCGACAGATGACCCTGGTCGTCGATCCGCGGCGCGTCCTTGATCGCGTCCTTGCGGGCGCCGACATGCAGCCCATCCTGCTCGGTGTGCGCGCCGGTCAGCGGCACGAATGACTCCTTGGTGCCGAACAGGCCGGTCCGGACCGTCACCCACTCCGGCTCGCCGGACAGGTCGGAGGCATAGAGGTTCGCCGCAGTGCCGACCTTCTGGCCGTCCACGTCGTAGACGTCCCGGCCGATCGCCCTTTCCAGTTCCTGAGCGGTGCTCATCGTTCTCCCCGTTCTGGTTGTCGTCGGCAACTTTGCCTTCGACCGCCGGGTACCCGGCGTGACGATCAGCAAACCCTCCGTGCTCAACGCAGCCGGTCGATCAACCTGGTCAAATCTTCACCGAACGGACGGTCGGCTTCGATCGCCGGTACGACGTCCGCCGCCGCGCCCAGGAAGTCCCGCAACCCGGCGGGCACCCGGCGCTCCGACAACGCGAAGGCCTGGTGCACCGCGAGCAGTTCGCAGGCTGTCACCTCGCGGGTGAGCCGGATCGACTCGGCCAGCACCCCGGCCGCCTCCCAGGAGAAGCTCTGCACATCCTCTTGCCCGTTGGAGGTTTCAACCGCACCGATTGCCGAGGGCAATGCCAGTCGACGCAGATAGTGGCAGGTGGCAACCGCTCTCTTGTGCACCGTGACCAGCCCGGCCTGTGGGCCCGGCTGATGCGCCAGTTGTGCGGTCAGGCCAGTCACCGCAGGGTCGAGCAGGCGATGGATGCGCGCGGCGGACACCTCGGCGGCGTGGGCCAGCGCGGCCACGAGTTGATCGCAGTGAGCGGCCAGGTCGATGCCATGGAACCCGGCGGTTCCGACGAACTCACCCTTGAGGAACGCCGGCGAATCCGTCACTCCGGTCAGCGCCCGATCGACGGCTTCTTCCAGCCGACCGACGGCTCTCTCGACATGCGAGATGACATGACCTGCCACTCGGAACGAAACCGGTGCTTGCAGGGACCGGGGCTTGCCCTCCGGTCCGGCCAACAGGAGGATTCGCTCCAGTTGGGCTGCTAGCAGCTCATCTCCCCTTCCAGACAAGGGGTTGTAGGGATCTCGGTTGGCGCCGATCACCGCAATGGAGCCGGCGGCAACCAAACTCAGCTGTTCGGCCAGACGCCGGGCGAGGTCGGTTTGGAGCCAGGCACGACCAGTCGCACCGGGAATCCCAGCCAGCAGTGAGATGCCCTCCTTCGGACCGAGCTCGAACGCCGGCAACACCCCCTCGGCCGGTCTGAGCTTCCCGTCCGGCTCGAGGAGGTTGCCGATGCCGACGAGCGGCCCGAACGCGTGAGCCAGCGGGATGATCTCCCCTGCCGATCCGGCGCCGCCGACCGGGATCGCCGGGACGAGCCCGCTGTTGAGCAAGGCAACCAGTTGCAGGCACAGCTCCGGCGAGACTCCCGCGTCGCCGGTGAGGAAGGTCCTCAGTCGGCCGATCACGACCGCCCGCGCCTCGTCCGGCGGGAGCCACGGTGGCCCTCCCGCGGCTCGACCCAGCAGCAGATTGCGTTGATGGGCCCGCTGCTCGTCCTCGTCGAGACGACGCTTGCTCATGGCACCCATCCCGGTGTTCACGCCGTAGACGGGATCACCGCCACTGAGCGCGGCCAGTACGGCGTACCGGGTGGTTCGGAGGCGGTCGAGGAGGGACTGCGAGAGCTCGATCGGGTCCGTACCGGTCAGCTGCCGAGGACCCAGGTCTGCTGGTTCGCCGATCTGCATGTCAGTGGAATCTGAGCATCGTGCCGACGTCGGCGGCCTCGGCCCGACGCAGGATCAGGTGGGCGATGGCGACGTCGAGCAGGGAGAGCCCGCGATGCCAGAAGAGGTTGCGCTCGGCATCGTTCTCTCGACCGGGCCGCCGGCCCGCGACGATCTGGCCGAGCTCGGCGTACAGGGTCTCGGGCGAGAGCCGGCCGGTGTCGACGTGCCGGCGGAGTGAGCCGAACCGGCCGGACTGCGCCTCGCGCCAGTCGTCGACGACCACCTTGTCCATCACGTCCAGCAGATCGAGTTCGACCGCGCTGATCGTGCCGTACGGCACCACGAAGGCGCCGGGCCTGACGGCAGCGGTTCGCAGTAGCGGTTCAGGTTCGGTCAGACGGGTCGCCTCGACGAGCACGTCGGCGCCGTCGAACGCCTCCTCGGCGGTCGCGAAGACCCGGACCGGGGTGGACAGCTCAGCGGACAGGTCGGCGGCGAACTTCTCCCCCGACTCGGGCCGGCGAGACGTCACCCGGATCTCGTCCAGGTCGAACAGGTCGTCGAGCATGGTGACGTTCCACCAGGCGGTACCGCGGGAGCCGGCGTGGGCGAGGATCTTGCTGTCCGGGCGAGCCAGGTAGCGGGCGCCGACCGTCGTCATCGCGCCGGTCCGGGCCGCGGTGATCATCGTCGCGTCCAGGACGGCCAAGGGGACGCCGGTGGTCGGGTCGAAGAGCGTCGCCATCGCCAACTCGCTGGGCAGCCCGACCTGGTAGTTCGGCACGAAGTCGCCGACCACCTTCACGCCGCTGATTCCGTGCTCGCCGAGCCGGTTGAGGTGACCGCGCAGGACGTTGAAGTGCCCGATGCCGCCGTTGTCCGGCATCAGGTGCACCCGCGGCTCGAAACTCGTCTCGCCTTCACCGTGGTCGCGGACCGCGGCCTCGACCGCGTCGACGATCTCCAGCCGGGTCAGCCCCAGCGAGTCGATCTCCGGACCGGACAGGAACCGCAACCAGATTCCTTCGCTGTGCGCCATGTCCAGCATCGTCGCAGCCGGGGTCGACCCCGCCCTGCGACCGTCCAACCTCAGTCCGAAGAGGTTGGTTCGTGCTAAAATCAGGCCATGCGGTCTAAAAACGGTGCGGGCGGTCGAGTGTCGTTCATCCAGGCCGCGCGGCGGCGACAGATCATCGGGGCGGCGATCGAGACCGTGACAGCCGTCGGGTACGGGCAGTCGTCGCTGGCCCGGATCGCCGAGCAGGCCGAGATCAGCAAGAGCGTCATCTCGTACCACTTCGCCAACAAGGACGAACTGCTCGAGCAGGTGGTCGCCCAGGTGATGGACGACTGGGCCGCGTTCATGCGGCCGTTCCTGGAGGCGGAGTCGACCGCGACCGGGAGGCTGAGCGCGTACATCCGGTCCCGGCTCGCCTACATGCGCGACAACCAGACCAGGCTGGTCGCGGTGGCCGAGATCATCGTCAACCACCGCGGCCCCGACGGCAGGCCCGTCTTCGCCGAGCGTGATGCGGCCCCGGTCGCCGAACTCGTCGAACTACTCCGGTCGGGGCAACAGGCCGGCGAGTTCCGCGGGTTCGACCCGGTCGTGCTGGCGATGACGATCACCCAGGGCATCGACGGCGCCCTGACCTACTGGGCGGACCACCCGGGCACGGACCTGACGGCGTACGGGGAAGAGTTGGTCACCCTGTTCGGTCTCGCCACGCAGCAGCCGAGGAGCATCTCATGAGCGCCGACACCGCCGGCCAGACCACGATTGGTCACTCCGCCGCCGACAAATTGCTCCTGTACGGCGGGCTGCCGCTGCTCGGGCTGGCGCTCGGCTTCTTCCTGCCCCGGATCGCCGACTGGGCGGTCGAGCAGCCGTGGTTGCCGCTGCAGGGTCCACTCGAACTGATCTCGCGGTGGGACGGGTGGTGGGTCGTGGCGATCTTCACCGTGGTCGGCGCGCTGGCGGGCGTCTTGCTGGCGGCGATCGCGCTGGAGGACACCCTCAAGGTGACGATCACCAACACCGACGTCGAGTTCGTCAAGAACAAGGTGACGACGCGGGTGCCGCGGAACCAGGTGGCGGTCGCGTTCCTCGACGGCCGGGAGATCGTCCTCCAGGACGCCCGCTCGGCGGAACTCGCGCGGGAACGGCACGACCAACTGAAGTCCGAGGCCCTGCAGATCCCCGAGGCCTTCCGCACCCACAGCTACCCCTGGTCCGACGACGGCGACCCTCACGCGGATGCCTTCCGCCGCTGGGTCGAAGACGACCCCGACCTCCCTCCCGCCGCCAACGCCATCCTCCGAGCCCGCTCCAAGGCCTTCACCCAGAGCGACAAGTCCGACCTCCGAGAACTCCGCCAAGAGCTAGCCAAACTGGACGTAGCAGTAAAAGACAAAGAAAAACACCAATACTGGCGAGCAGTCCCCTGACCGCCCCGCCCCCTGAGCCCGCGAGCAAGCTCGCAGAACCCAAACTGCACCGCTGGCCCTCGCTGCTCCCGGGCTTAGCTGTCGCAGCATGTCGCCCCTGAGCCCGCGAGCAAGCTCGCAGAACTACCGCAGCAGGCCATTCAGCGCAGCCCGCCTCAGCCATCCCCCACCCGAGGCTCAGCTCAGGCCCGCAAGCGCTCGGCTCGCCTAACCCCAACCCACCCACCCAGCTCAGCTCGCTCGCCTCAGCCGACCTCAGCTCGCCCACCCCAACCGCCACCGACCTCAGCTTGCTCGCCCACCTCCGCCCCAGCTCACCTAACTTCATCTCTGTCTTTTCTTCTCTTCTTGTTCTCTTGGGTGTTCGGCTGTCCGGCGGGTGGACGGGGGATGTGAAGCGTTTGCCGGGGGTGGGCACGATGGGATGGTGATCACAGTTGAGCAGGCGCGGAGGTTGCGGAAGGCCGGGGCACTGTGGGTGCCGGCGGCCGGGGATCGGTTTGTGGTGCCTGACCGGGAGATGGATGACGATGTGTTCGTGGTCAGCGACATGACGGTCGAGGTGCACGACTATCCCGGCGGCAAGGTGATCGGGTTCAACGGCACGACCGAGTGGGCGCTGGACAGCATCGAGCAGCGCGAGGTGATCTGGTTGCCGCGTGAGGAGCAGTTGCGCAAGCTGCTCGGCGGGCATTTCCAGCGGCTGGAGGCTGTCGAGGAGGGCTACGCCGTCGTGCTCACCGACACCCGGCACGTGGCCGAGGACGCCGAGCAGGCCTACGCCGAAGCACTCCTCGACCTGCTGAACGGCTGATGCGCCGGCCGGAAACGGTTGATGCGCCGGAAAGGGTTGATGCGCCGGAAACGGTTCACGGCCGGCCAGGTATGAGCGGGGCCCCTCAGCGACGCTCTTACCTGGCCGGCCGCGGCCGGTGGCACATCCTCCTTTCCCGAAATCGTTCCGGCAAGTCGGACCTACCTGGGAGGGAAAGTCAGCGTGACAGCGCGGCCCGGAGCTCGGCGGCGCGGTGGGCGATCCGGTCGCGGGACTCGGTGGTGAAGCGCTGCAGCGGCAGGTCGAGGATCGCGGTGGCCTGCAGGTGCGAGACATCCAGCAGCTCGCGCACCCGGCGTACCGAGGTCTCACGGTCGGGTGACGCGGCGATCGCGTCCAGCACCTCGACGCGCCGGTCGAACGCGGTCAGCACGCCGTCGTAGATCTCCAGCTGGGTGAAGGCCGACCGGTCCTGCTCTGCCTGCACCGCCTGCTCGGCAGCTCCGGCTCCGGCTCCGGCGCGCACGACCTGCCGCCACAACGCCGGTACGACGTGCCGGCCGCGGGTCGCTCGCCGGGTGATCGGCTGGGCATATGTCATCGTCATGAGTTGCGCTCCCCTGGTGCTGTCATCGATGGGTCAGTCTGCTGTGGCGCCCGAGTGGGCCTCGCGCGGCGGGCACTTCTTGCCGGGCGTGGTGAGCGCCTCGAAGTGCCAGGGCTCGTTGTCGTAGCGGCGGCAGATTCCGTAGCGCCAGCCGTTCTTGTTCAGCCACGTCATCGCGGCCTGCGGACCGATGTCGACGGCCTTGCCCAGCACGTGCGCGGACTGCTCGGGCGGCAGCACCCACCGGGTCGCCGCCTCGTACGAGCCGTACCGCTCGATCGCTTCCTGGAGCAGCCGCCGTTGCTTGGCCTCACTGCGGCGAGCCGACGTGATGCTGATCCGTACGCCGTCCGCCCGGGCGGCACTGATCGCCTTCTTCAGCCGGGTCCGGAGCTTCGAGGACAAACCGTTGATGTCCTCCTCCGAGTACCCGCCGGTCTCGGACGCCCGGGAGTTGGTGGACTTCTTCGTCGGCGTCGGGCTCGGCGTCTTCTTCGGCTTCGGTCTCGGCGTCGGCGGCGGGGTCGTCAGCTGAGACTTGACCGGCTGCGGTGCCTCCCCGTTGGGCGCACCCGCGACCACCGGCTGCTTGTCGCCCGAGGAGTCGAGGTCGAGCAGCTCGATCACCTGGGTGTGCCAGATCATCAGCGAGCCGACCAGGACCAGACCGGTCACGGACAGCAACCACGTTCGCACCCGAAACGGGCGGCGCGGCGGAAGGTGGTTGCTCATGGGGTACAGCCTCTCGGGTCGGCGGGGGTCGCCACATCGGTCCCAGGGACCGTCTGGGGCAGCCGTTGGTCGGACCTGGGTACGAGGTCGGACGCCCGGTCTCCTCCTAAAGTTGGAGAGGCCGTCCGTTCGCGTGCAGGAGCCGTAGATTGCCATCCGCGACTACGCTCAGCAAAGTGAGCTTCTGGCGTAGGTTGC
The DNA here is from genome assembly GCF_039530625.1 of Kribbella sancticallisti. Lineage (NCBI taxonomy): Bacteria > Bacillati > Actinomycetota > Actinomycetes > Propionibacteriales > Kribbellaceae > Kribbella > Kribbella sancticallisti. The sequence goes on from NZ_BAAAOS010000033.1 coordinate 74,178, forward strand.
CGTCGCTGCAGCAGGACCTGCTGCTGGCGGCGCTGATCGGCGTCGGGTGGTTTTCCGGGCTGGCGCTGATCAACAACAGTGGATACCGGCCGGCCAACCCTAGTGTGTCGGTCGTCACCGGCATCTTCCTGGTGCTGACCGTGGCGCTGGTCCGCCAGATCCCGCGGACGACGCTGGTCCTGGTCTCTCTGCTGTACCCGCTCGTGTACGCCTCCGCGGGCACCGGCCTGGCCGAGCAGTTGGGCCTCAGGATCTTCCGGGCCCCGGCCATCAGCGACGCGGCGCTGCAGTCCGAGCTGCACCTGGTCCCCCTGCTGGTCGTCGGCTACCTGGCCGCGTCCGCCGGCGTCCGCCGACTCACCTGTCTGTTCTTCACGATGGGCAGCCTCGCCGGCCTGATGATCGGGCTGCCCACGGTCGTCGCGATCGTGCTGAGCTACAGCCCGCCCGAGATCACCCGCTACGGCGCGCGGTACCAGAACCTGCCCAGAGACCTGCCCAGCCTGTACGGCTACATCGACGTCTCCCTGTTCGTCTTCGCGGAGGCGCTGATCTGCGGCATGGTCCTGCTCGGCGCGAACTCGCTGCGCCGCCGCAAGAGCCTGTTGGTGCTCGAGCAGCGCAACGCCGCCCTGGTCCGGCTCCGGACGATCGAGGCCGAGCGCGCCGCCGCCGCCGAGCGGACCAGGATCGCGCGCGACCTGCACGACGTGGTCTCGCACCACATGAGCGCGGTGGTGATCCGCGCGCAGGCGGCCGACCGGGTGGCGGACCAGAAACCAGAGGAACTGCGCGAAGCCGTCCGCTGGATCGCGGCCAGCGGCAAGGAAGCACTCACCGCGATGCGCGAGACCGTCCGGGTGCTCAACAACGCGGCTCCCGGCGCCGACGGCGAGCGGGCGCCGGTGCCCGAACTCGCGGACGTCGCGCGGATGGGCGATCGGCTGAAGGCTGTGGGGATCGACGTGACGATGAACCTGCCGACCCGGACCCGGCAGCTCACCTCGGCCACCGACCTGACCGCGGTACGGATCATCCAGGAGGCGCTGACGAACGTGATGGTGCACGCGCGGGCCACCGCGGCTCAGGTGGCCTGGCAAAGTGGACCGCGGGGCGAGTTGCTCACCATCGACGACAACGGTGGCAGTGGGCCACCGCCGGCGAACGTGCTGGAGAGCGCCCGGCGCAGCGAGAGCGGTCGCGGCAACGGACTGATCGGAATGCGCGAACGGGCGCAGGCGAGTGGCGGCACGCTGGCCGTCACCGCCGGACCACTGGGTGGATGGAGAGTGCAGGCATGGTTGCCGCCGCAGAGGTGACAGACCAGATCAAGGTCCTGGTGGCCGACGACCAGGGCGTGATCCGGATGGGGCTCGCGATGATCCTCGACCACGAGCCCGACCTGACCACCGTGGCGCAGGCCGGCGACGGCGAGGAGGCGCTGCGGCTGGTCGAGCAGTACGACCCGGACGTGGTGCTGATGGACATCCGGATGCCGGTGATGGACGGGCTGGTCGCCACCGAGCGGATCACGGCCGCCGCCAAGCAGAGTGGGCGGAACCGGCCCGCGGTCCTGGTGCTCACGACGTTCGACGACGAGGCGTACGTGCTGAGCGCAGTACGGGCGGGGGCGTCGGGGTTCCTGCTGAAGGACACCGATCCGGACCTGCTGGTCTCGGCCGTGCGGGCGGTGCACCGGGGTGATTCGCTGGTCGATCCGGCCTCGACCCGGGTGCTGCTCGAGCGGTGCGTCGAGCTGGAGCGGCAGGTCGGCAACGGTCCGGCCGAGCCCGCCCTGCCGGCGGCGGCACGCTGGACCGGGCCGCTCGCGCTGCTGAGCGATCGGGAGCGGGAGATCCTGGTGTGGATGGCTCGCGGGCTGTCCAACCGCGACCTCGCCGCCAAGCTGTTCGTGAGCGAGACGACAGTGAAGACCCATGTCAGCAGCGTGCTGTCCAAGCTCGGCCTGTCCAGCCGGGTCCAGGCTGTCGTCGTCGCCTACGAGGCCGGCGTCGTACGGCCCGGCGAGGCCGAGGTCCGCTGGGAAGGCTGATCCCTAGGACAGCAGGTAGATGCCGCCAGCAACGGCAGCGACCAGGACGACGACGGCGAGCAGTTGGGTACGGACCGACGCCTGGCGGCGGTTGGGTAGGAAGTCTCCGGTCATACCGTCAAGGGTGCTGCGCGGCCGGCCGCCGGACATCGGCCCCAGGGAGGGTCCGGATGTGACCTGAGTCGCCCCTCGGCGGCGCGTCCGTCATACCTGAGGATGATCCGGGCCCGGAATGTTGCCCTAGGCCCCTGTCCGGCCGCGCTGCGTCATCGCTGGGTCATCGCCGGGTCATCGCTCCCGGCGCAGCCGGTTGACCACGACCCCGAGATCGAAGACCCCGACCAGGGCGAGCGCGATCGGCACCACGACCAGCGCCGCCGGGACGTCCATCGTGGACACCAGGACGGCGAGGAGCAGGAAGAGCACGACGCCGATCAGCGCCAGCACCATGCGGAGCCGAAGCGCACTCTGCGGCCTACCCGGACCATCGATCACCTCTTCCCGGTTCCCCGACGAGGCCTCCCGTACTCGGGCCGTACTCGGGCCTCCGTACTCGGGCCTCGGTACTCAGGCTTCCGGTACTCAGTCCGGCCGGTCGAAGTACGCCGCGGCTACCTTCTTGGGGACGCACATCCGCCAGGCCTCCAGCACCAGTTCCCGGAGTTCGTCGGTGTCGATGGCGTCCAGGTGCACGCGGATCCACCGGAAGCGCTCGTCGGACGGCCGCGGCCGGAAGAACTTGTCCGGCTGGGCCGCGATGATCGCGTCGCGCTCCTCCTTCGGGAACCCGATGCCCATCGACTTCTCGTCCGGCGCCACCGCCAGATAGACGATCTGGCCGACCCGGAACTTGATCTGGTCCCGGACCAGCACCTCGTAGCTCCGCGGCAAGCCCTCGGTCGCGGCGCGGATGTCGGCAAGGTCCACCATCTCATCGAGATTACCCGTCATTCCTGACAGGGTCTGTCAGTCTTCCTGGCGCCTTCCCTGCAGGCTCTGTGGAGGGCGCGGGTACGGTGGTCTGATGTCCGAGAAGGCGGTGGTGAGCGCGGTTGAGGGTGCCGAGGTGGTTTTTCGCCTCGCGGACCCGCAGCACGCGCTGCCCGGTGTGCGGTTGTGGGAGGAGCTCGGGCTGGCGGCCGAGTTGCTGGAGTTCAAGCCGGTCGACTACGGCTGGGAGCTGCGGCTGCCCCGGCCGTCCGTGCACCGGATGGAGTACCTGTTCGACATCCCCGACGCGGGGATGCGGACCGACCCGACCAACCCGCGGGTGGTCGGCGGCGCCTTCGGTGAGCACTCCTGGTTGCCGCTGCCTGGCTATGTCGAGCCCGCCTGGATCACGGTCGAGCCGATCGCGGCCGACCTGACCGCGCTCGCGGTCGACCCGACACCCGTCGGACCGGTCGACGTCCAGGTCTGGGCGCCGGAGGGGATCGCGCCGGGCTTCGAGTTGCCGTTGCTGCTGGCGCACGACGGGCCGGAGTTCGCGTCGTACGCGGGCCTGACGCACTACGTCGGCGCCATGGTCGCCGACGGCACGCTGCCGCCGTTCCGGTTGGCGCTGCTCCGGCCGGGCTCGCGGAACCTCTGGTACGCCGCCAACCCGCAGTACGCGGAGGCTCTGACGGAGCACGTGCTGCCGGCGGTTCAGGCGCAGTACAAGAGCAAGTTGCCGGTGATGATGGGCGCGAGCCTCGGTGCCCTCGCCGCCCTGTACGCCGAATGGAACCACCCCGGCACGTTCGCCGGGCTCTTCCTGCAGTCCGGGTCGTTCTTCGCCCTCGACACCGACCCCCAGGAGTCCGGCTTCGAGTACTACGCGGAGGTCACCGGCTTTGTCCAGCAGGTGCTCCAGGCAACGGCCGCCCCCTCGCAACCTGCCGTGGCGATGACAGCCGGCACCCCGGAGGAGAACGTCCACAACAACCGGGTGATGGCCGCCCACCTGACCGGCCTCGCCTTGGACGTCGCCTTCGATGAGACCCCCGACATGCACAACTTCACCGCCTGGCGCGATGTCTTCGACCCCAGTCTGACTGACCTCCTGAACCGCGTCTGGACCTAGGCTAGGGCGGGTGCTCAGGACACTCGGTGGCTTCGGCGCGTTCGGTCTCTTCTGGGGTGCGTGGGGCGCGATCCTGCCTGCGGTGAAGGCGGAAGCGGGCGTCAGCGACGGGCAACTGGGCCTTGCTCTGCTGATGGTCGGCCTCGGCGCCCTCGTCTCGATGCGGTTCACCGGCTACCTGATCGACCGGTACGGCGGCCAGGTGCTGCCGGCGGTCATGGTCCTGTTCGGACTCTGCGGCGTGCTCCCGGCGTTCGCCGACTCAGCGGCCACCCTCAGCGCGGCCCTGTTCCTGCTGGGCGCTACCTCGGGCGCGACCGACGTAGCGATCAACGCCACCGGCTCAACCGCGGAGGCAACCACCGGCAAGCCGCTGATGAACCTGGCCCACGGCCTCTTCTCCATAGCCGTAGTAGCAGCCAGCCTCAGTACTGCGGGCCTGCGCGCCGCGGGGGCCGACGCCCTCCCGGTGCTAGGTGGCGTCTTCGCTGTGGTCCTCATCATCGCCGTCGCCCTCCTCGCGCCGGGCTCGAGAGCCGCCACCGAGCGGGTAGTCAAGGAGAAGGCGGAGCGGAGGCTAGAACCCGCCCTCCTGGTCTTCGGCGGCCTCTGTGCCCTCGCCTACGTGGTGGAGAACGCCTGGCAGAGCTGGGGCGCCGTCCACCTCGACACCTCCCTCCACGCGGCCCCTGCCCTCGCCTCCAGCGCTCCAGCTGTCTTCGCAGCGGCCGCAGCGACTGGGCGGATCGGTGGCAACGCCCTACTCAGCCGTGTCCGCCCGGTCCAGCTACTGATCGTCGGAGGCTCAGTAGCCGCCGTAGGAACGGTCATAGCCGCCGCAGCCGGGAATGCTTGGCTAGCGCTCATCGGGATCGCGGTAGCCGGCCTCGGTACGTCGGTATGCGCACCGACCATCATCGGCATGGCCGGGGCCTGGGCCGGACCCGAGCGACGGGCCGGGGCGATCTCCACCGTTACCACCATCGCCTACCTGGGCTTCCTGCTCGGCCCCGCCGCGGTAGGCGCCGCCTCCAGCGCGTGGTCGTTGCCCGCGGCATTGGGTGGCGTCGCAGTACTGGCGGTGCTCGTCGCCGTGCTCGGTCCGGTCGCGGGACGCGCACAGACGAGGCAAACGACGTAGAGACATGTAAAGGTGGGCCGCGGGACACTAGTGCCTGACTCAGGACAGGGGTGACGCCGGATGGAGCGTGAACAGGTCGAACTGGAGGCCCCTGGGCTGGACCGGCCCGGCACGCTGATCCGCTACGGCCACTACGGCCGCCCGGTCCTGGTGTTCCCGAGCGAACAGGGCCGCGCCTGGGACTACGAGAGCAACGGCATGGTCGACGCCGTGGCCGACCTGATCGACGCCGGCCGGGTCAAGCTGTACTGCGTCGACTCCTACGACCACCTGAGTTGGTCCGACCGCAGCATCTCGCTGGAGGACCGCGCCCGCCACCACGGGCGGTACGAGGCGTGGATCCTCAACCAGGTGGTCCCGGCGATCGGCAGCGACACCCCGGGCGCCGCCGACATCATCACCACCGGCTGCAGCCTCGGGGCGTTCCATGCGCTCAACTTCACGCTGAAGCGGGCGGACCTGTTCCCGATCGCGATCTGCCAGTCCGGCAACTACGACGCCGCCAGTTGGCACGCTTGGGGCGAGCGCGGCGACGCGACGTACTTCAACAACCCGGCGGACTACCTGCCCAACCTGGACGGCGAACACCTGGACTGGATACGCAGCCGGGTCTTCCTGGTGCTCACGGTCGGCCAGGGCGACTGGGAGACCCACCCGACCGGTTCGCTGCCGTCGGCCCGCGCCACGGCCGCAGTACTGGCGTCCAAGGGGATCCCGCACGAACTGGACCTCTGGGGCCACGACGTCGCCCACGACTGGCCCTGGTGGCGCAAGCAGATCGCCCACCACCTGCCCCGATTCTCCTGACCACCCTCCTCTCCTTCCCTTGGAGCTCTTATGGCTGACCGCTCTCAGCATCTGATCGGCTTGTTGCTCGGCGCCGAGGAGGACTGGCCGCAGGCGTTCGAGGCCCTGCTGCGGCGGGTCGGGCCGGTCACGGACGCGGCCGGGACGACCCACGAGTTCGGCACCGACCGGCTGACCATCGAGCCGTTCGACCTGAACGACCCGGTCCGGGTGGGCCTGGTGATCGACCGGCTCGCCTACTGGTACTACCACCCGCGCGAGTGGCTGAAGAAGGCCGCGCTGATGAACGGCACGTACCTGCTGAACTCGCCGTTCACGTTCCAGTCGATGGAGAAGCACAGCGCGTACTGCGCGATGCTGCGGCTCGGCCTGAAGATCCCCCGGACCGTGCTGGTGCCGTACAAGAACCCGGTGGACAACGTGCGCTGGGCGTACACGGCGGCGAAGTACAACAAGCCGTTCGACCTGGACGCGATCGCCGACGACCTCGGCTATCCGATGTACATGAAGCCGTTCGACGGCGGCGGCTGGCGTGGCGTGTCCCGGATCAAGAACCGCGACGACCTGCATCAGGCCTACGACGAGTCCGGCGAGATGCTGATGCACCTGCAGGCCACGGTCGACTACGAGAAGTTCGCCCGGGCGCTGTCGATCGGCGCCGAGACGATGGTGATGGACTTCCGGCCGGACGAACCGATGCACAACCGGTACGCCGTCTCGCACGACTTCCTCAGCCCGTCGGCCGGCCACCAGGCGGTCGCGATCAGCCGGATCGTGAACGCCTTCTTCGGCTGGGAGTTCAACTCCTGCGAGATGCTCGTGCACGGCGACTCGGTCCACCCGATCGACTACGCGAACGCCTGCCCCGACGTCGCGATCACCTCGCTGCACTACTACTTCCCGTGGGCGATCGGCGCGCTGGTGAAGTGGTCGGTGTTCTCGCTGGCCACCGGCCGGCGGACCAAGGTCGACCTGCACACCGAGCGGTACTTCGCGATCGCCGACGACGAGTCCCTCGACTACGACGCCAAGATCGAGGGATACCTGGCGCTGGCCGACGAATACTTCGAGACCGCGAAGTACCACGAGTGGTGCGCCACCCACCTGCCGCACTTCGACGAGCAACTCGTCGAGTGGGCCGGGAGCGAGGACTTCGACCGGATCCTGCGCGAGACCGTCGCCGCCACCTATCCCGCCCACGAGCAGGACAAGTTCCTCGCCCACTTCCGCGGCCTCACCGGGTTGTGGGTGCTCGACCAGTCGAAGTGAGCCTCGCGATCGCGCCTGCGTGGAATTCGCCGGGCTCAGACCAGCACGGCGACCAGGACGGCGGCGATCACCAACTGGACTGCGACTGACGTGGTTCGCAGCCTGGGACGGCCGGAGCCGATCCAGCGCAGAGCGGGCCACGCCCAGCCGGCCAAGGCGGTGGCGACGGCCAGCAGGACGAGGCCGATCAGCCAGATCCACGGCGGCACGGCCTGCCAGTCGGTCGTGGCGCGGGCGAACAGGAGGAAGAGCACGCCCGCGGCGAGGACGATCAGGAGATCGAGACGGTCCCGGAGCTTGCGAGCCTGGATCTGCCAGATCGCCAGCAGCGGGTAGCCGAGGGCCAGCGCCAGGACGAAGACGTTCCTCATGATTCCGCCAGCAGCTTGGTCGCGAACGCGTCCACGTCCGCGGCGACGTCGGACAGCACCACGACGGCTCGTTTCCGTTCCAGGTCGAGCCCGACGAAGGAGCGGTAACCGCCGGTACCACCGTTGTGCCAGACCATGTCGTGGTCGGTCCCGTTCAGCGGGCTGGTGATCCAGAACAAGCCGATCCGGTCGCCGTCCTCGAAGTCCCGCTTCGGTGCGAGCGCCTCGACCCCGGCTCCTCGCAGCCGGGACTGCAGCAGCAACGCCAGATCACCTGACGTCGACACGACACCGCCGGCCGGGCCGTAGCCGTCCTGGATCCACGGCGCCTCCTTGCGGCCGCCGGAACTGTAGCCCTCGGGCGCCGCCCCGACCTCGGTGTTCGGCACGCGGGTCTCGCTCATCAGCAGAGGCTGCAGGAGTCGCTCGTCGAGCAGTTCGGGGTAGCTCTTGCCGGCCTTCCGCGCCAAGGCCTGGCCGACCAGTGCTCCACCGAGATTCGAGTACTCCGGTTTGCCGCGTCCGCTCGTTCCAGCGGCCCGGGCCTGCGCGAGCAGATCGTCGACGTCGTACGGGTAGGGGTTGCCTGCGCTGAGACTGGCGAGCAGGGAGCGGGCGGCGACGAACAGCTTGCTCGAAGTCGAGGGCAGTCCCGAGTAGTGGGTCGCCAGGTCCTCCAACGTCACGCCGGCGACCTCGGTGTCGCCGAGTGGCAGGAGCGACCCGACCTCCTGGTCCAGCGTCACCTCGCCACGGCGTACCGCGTCGGCCAGCAGCAGGCCCGTCATCGCCTTGCTGATCGAGCCGATCTCAAAAGGGCTGTGTTCGTTGGCACCTCGCCCCGCGAACGTCATCGAGTCCGCCCTGATCACCGCGACGGCCAGGCGATGCCCGGGGCCGTCGTAGCGCTCGTCGATGAACCTCTGGAGCTGGAGGTCACCGGTTCGGGCTTGGTCGAGCTCAAGGCTGCGGGGGCGGACCAGCCACCCTGCGGCGGCCACGGCAATCGCTACCAGTACGGCGATCAGTTTCATGGGGCCTTATCTCTCCAGTGCGACCAGAATCTCCAGCAGCGCGACCACCCGCGTCGGGGGTAGGGCAAAGATGCCGCGACTCGGGCTGTGGAGCCAGCCCTCAGCCGTCAACTGCCGCAGATGGTGATAGATCTGCCCGCTCGTGCCGAGTCCTTCGACGGCGCTGAGCGCGCTGACGGTGTTGTTGCCGCGAACAATCTCCCGGAGCAACGTCAACCGGACGGGATTCCCGAGAGCGGCCAGTGAGGTGGCCCAGCGAGACCAGTCCTCACGCCCAGCCAAAGCCTCCAACGCATCGTCGTCCGGCGGGGACGGTTGTTGGGGGGCGTGGGTTGTGGATTCGAGGGCTGCTATGCGCCTCTCCAGCTCTGCGAGCCGGTTATCCACAGGGTTCTCCACATTGTGGATAGTACGTAGTTACGTAGGTATTGCAAGCACTGAGATTCTCTAGAGTGGCGAGGTGCGTGATGACGAGGTGCCGGCGTGGTGGCAGCGGCTGGGGTTGAGTGGGCTGGTGGACGTGCACGTGCACTTCCTGCCCGACGCGGTGATGAACGCGGTCTGGGGGTACTTCGACCAGGCAGAGGCTCACTACGGCGTGGCCTGGCCGGTGAACTACCGGACCTCGGTGGATGAGCGGATCAACACGCTCAGCGAGCTAGGCGTGCGCCAGTTCCCCGCGCTGGTTTATCCACACAAACCAGACATGGCCGCGTGGCTGAACGGCTGGGCGAGGGAGTTCGCCGCGGCGACCCCCGGCTGCGTGCCCAGCGGCACGTTCTACCCGGAGGCCGGCGCAGCGCAGTACGTGAAGGAGGCTCTGGAGCTCGGCACCCGCATCTTCAAGGTGCACGTCCAGGTCGGCGACTACGACCCGCGCGACGAAGAACTCGACGGGGTGTGGGGTCAGCTGGCCGAGGCTGAAGTGCCGGTAGTCGTGCACTGCGGCTCTGGCCCGATCCCTGGCCGCCACACCGGCCCGGGCCCGATGGCCGAGGTACTACGCAAGCACCCGCGCCTGACCGCCGTGATTGCACACCTGGGGATGCCGGAGTACGCCGAGCACCTGGAGCTCGCCGAGACCTACCCCAACGTCCACCTGGACACCACGATGGCCTGCACCCCGTTCACCCAGGCGATGGCGCCGTTCCCCCGGGACCTCCTCCCGCGGTACGCCGCTCTTCAGGACCGGGTAGTGCTCGGCTCGGACTTCCCGAACATCCCGTACGAGTACGCAGTACAGCTGGAGTCTCTGGAGCGGCTGGACCTGGGTGAAGACTGGCTGCGGGCAGTCTGCTGGCACAACGGAGTACGGCTACTCGGTGGGTAGCTGTGCGGCGAACCAGGCGAGCGTGAGGCCGGTGAGGATGGCGTCGCGGTCCAGGTCGAGGTTGACGAGTTGGGCGTTCCAGGCGAGCAATGCGGTGCTCAGCACCAGCGCCGAGACCTGCTGACGCTCGTTGAACGCGGTGAGGTTCTCGTTGAACCACCGCACCTCGGCCAACTCCGCCGCGTCCAGACCACGCTGCTCGGCCTGCATCTCACTGACCTCCGTGTACGCCGGAGTCGCGGCCAGGCCGTTCTGGTCATCGCCCACCCGGTACTCGCTGTACCCGAGCCGGCCCATCAACTCATCCCACCCCGCGGCGGTCCGCCGACTCGGGGAGCCCTCCTCCGGTGGGCCGGTCAACGCGGTCCAGGCGATCGAGGGGATGACCAGGTGATAGCCACCCTGCGCCTCGTACGGAATGGCGGCGTCCAGCACGTCCATCACGCCGCTCGGCCAGGCATGGGTCAGCAGGACGGGCTGGGCGTTGGGATCGGACGAGCGCAGGTGCAGGAAGTGCACGAACTGCCCGGCGATCTCGGTGGCGTAGTGGTTGTAGATGTTGAGCCTGCTCTCGTGCACCCGCCAGTCGTAACCGTCGACCCAGTAGTCGAGCAGTTCGTCGGCGTAGGCGCTCGGCACGATCCGGTCGAGCCCGGCCGCGATGTAGTCGCCGCCGTCCCGGAACGCGCGAAGACGCTGGTAGAGAGAGTCGAGGCCGGCCTGCGGCACCCGCAACCGCAACTCGCGAACCTCGGCCGTGCGCTCAGTCGTCACCCATCACCCTCGACCATCTCCCCGCCTCGAACACCGTGGTCATCCAGCATGACGCCTCCGACGGACAGATTGTTGGCCGAACTCAACCTTTCAACCACAGTTGCAGCTACTTGCAGCCTCCGGCCGGCTGAGACAGGCCATTGCTCACGCTCATTCCAACGTTGTACTGTCTCTGCGACCGCATCCCTCCACCTCACGGGAGCACTCGATGCCCTCCACCCTGCCCCGCCCCGAGCACCCCCGGCCGCAGTTCGTCCGCCCCGACTGGCTCAACCTCAACGGTGAGTGGCAGTTCGAGATCGACCGGTCCGACTCCGGCCTGGAGCGCGGCGTCAAGGACCGCGACCTGCAGCAGCGGATCGTCGTCCCGTTCGCCCCGGAGTCGGAGTTGTCCGGGATCGAGAACGTCGACTTTCTCGAGGCGGTTTGGTATCGGACCACCACGACGATCCCCGGCGACTGGGCCGGCAAGAACGCGGTCCTGCACTTCCAGGCCGTCGACCACGACGCCACCGTCTGGGTGAACGACGTCGAGGTGGTCCGGCACCGCGGCGGCTTCACCCCGTTCAGCGCCGACCTGTCCGCCGTCGCCGCGCCCGGTGAGGAGATCACGATCGTGGTCCGCGCCCGCGACAGCCGGTACGGCGTACAGGCTCGTGGCAAGCAGACCACCAACTACTTCAACAGCGGCTGCCACTACACCCGGACCACCGGGATCTGGCAGACCGTCTGGCTCGAGGCTGTCCCGGCGGTCCACCTGCGCCGCCCCCGGATCACCCCGGACGTCGCCGGCTCCGCCTTCCACGTCTCCGTGCCGCTCTCGGCGAACAGGCCGGGCTGGAAGGTCCGCGCGATCCTCTCGGACACGGCCGGCGAGGTCACCACCGCCGAGGTACGGGCGGACCTCGATCTGGCGCCGCGGCTGGTGCTCCAGGTGCCGGCAGACCGCGTCCGACTCTGGGACACGACCGACCCGCACCTGTACGGCGTACGGCTGGAACTGGTGGATGCCGACGGCAACATCGTCGACTCGGCGGACAGCTATGCCGGCCTGCGGTCCGTGTCGATCAACGGGCAGGCGGTGCTGATCAACGGCAAGCACGTCTTCCAGCGGCTCGTGCTGGACCAGGGCTACTGGCCCGAGAGCCTGATGACCGCGCCTTCCGAGGAGGCGCTGGTCGCAGACATCGAACTGAGCCTCGCGGCCGGGTTCAACGGCGCCCGGTTGCACCAGAAGGTGTTCGAGGAGCGATTCCTGTACCACGCGGACCGGCTCGGCTACCTGCTCTGGGGCGAGTTCGGCGACTGGGGCGCGGGCGTTGCCGAGGGCACCCAGAAGGACAACCAGCAGCCGACCGCGTCGTTCGTGACACAGTGGCTGGAGGCGGTCGAGCGGGACTACAACCACCCGTCCATCGTCGGCTGGTGCCCGCTGAACGAGACGCACCAGTTGCTGCACGACCGGATCACCCAACTCGACGACGTGACCCGGGCGATGTTCCTGGCCACCAAGGCGGCCGACACGACTCGGCCGGTGCTGGACTCGTCGGGCTACTCGCACCGGGTGCCGGAGACGGACATCTGGGACTCGCACAACTACGAGCAGGACCCGGCGGAGTTCGGCCGGCAGATGGCCGGCCTCGCCGACGGTACGCCGTACGGGAACCGGGGTGGGCACGAGCAGGCGCCGATCTCGCAGGACTACAACGGGCAGCCGTACTTCTGCAGTGAGTTCGGCGGCATCTGGTGGAACCCGGAGGCGGCCGCGGCAGCCGCCGGCAACAACACCACCGAGTCGTGGGGCTACGGCCAGCGGGTGAAGGACGAGGCCGAGTTCTACGACCGCTTCGCCGGACTCGTCGACGTGCTGCTCGACGACCCGTTGATGTTCGGCTACTGCTACACGCAGTTGACGGACGTGTTCCAGGAGGAGAACGGGATCTACCGGTTCGACCGCAGTACGAAGCTCGACGTGCCGCGGATCCAGAAGATCCAGACCCGCGCCGCCGCGTTCGAGAAGGACTGACCTCACAGTTCGAGGGCTGTCCCGTCCGGTGGGACTTTCACTCCTGCCGCCCTGATCCCGGCGTACTGCACGGTCGCCGGGTTCAGGGCGGGGTTGGTGTTGTTGAGATGGGTGTAGGACCAGGCCGTGCCGGGCTGGGCCGCGCTGAGCTTGCGGATGTGGTCGAGGCTGGCCTCGATCGGGAGATGGCCCATCACCGTCTGGGCCTTCGAGGTGGCGTCCGCTTTGGCTGCCAGCTCGCCGCCGTCGTAGAAGGTGCCGTCCAGCAGCACGTACGCCGCGCCGTCGACGAACTCGTCGAAGCCCTCCGGCCATGAAGCCAGGCAGGGCGCGTAAACCAGCACTCCCCCGGTGGCGGGGTCCTCGAACCGGTAGGCGACCACCCAGGGACCGGCCGCGGCGCCGGTAACGTACTTCGGCTGCTTGTTGCTGACAGCAAGTACTTTCACGCGCAGGCCCCCGACGTACTGGTCGGAGTTCACCGTCGACCAGGTCCACGCGCCGTACCTGCCGACCATCGGCCGAACGGCGAAGTCGTCCCGCAAGGCAGCCAGTACTGCGGGCGGCGCGTGCACATCGAGTCCGGCGCCTTCGCGCAGCATCATCAGGCCGAGCGTGTGATCCAGCTCGGCATCGGTCAGGAACACGCCCCGGATCGGCGTCTCCCGCAGTCCCGGGCCGGCTCGCAGTACCGGGGTGGCGAGGATCTGCGTCCTGATGTCCGGTGAGGCGTTCACCAGATACCAGTTGCTGCCGTCCGCGCTGATCGCCAGGCCGTCCTGGGTCCGCGGCGGCAGTGTCGGATCGGCGCAGGTCGCGCAGGCACAGTTCCATTGCGGGAAGCCACCACCAGCGGCCGTCCCGAGCAAGATCACCTTCATCGCCGGGGACCGCGCATCAGGAACTCAGCCTGCTTCTTCGGGGTGCCGAGGATCAGGTCGACCAGAGCACGATCCGGCGACTTCTTGCAGACCGGATCGGTGGCCGCGCCGTCGCCGGTGAGCAGGAAGGCCTGGCAGCGGCACCCACCGAAGTCGAGTCCGCGGCGATCGCAACTGCGGCAGGTGTCGCTCATCCAGTCCTCACCCCGATACGCGTTGAACGACTCGGATCCGTACCAGATCTGGTGGAGCGGTGTGAGGGCCGCGTTGTCGAGGTTCAGCGTCTCGATCGCACCGGCCGCCGGGCACGGCAGTACGGTGCCGTCCGGCGCGATGGTCAACTGCCGCGCACCCCACCCGTACATGCACGGCTTCGGATACTCCTCGTAGTAGTCGGCGATGACGTAGATGACCTGCATCTGCCCCTTCAGCCGATCGATGGCAGCCCGTACGACGGGTTCGGCGGCCGCGAGTTGTTCCCTGGTCGGCATCAACTGGTCCCGGTTGCGGAGCGCCCAGCCGTAGTACTGGGTGTTCGCGAGCTCCAGGCGGTCGGCGCCCATCTGCTCGGCGAGCGCGATGATGCCGGCCAGTTGGTCGTGGTTGGCCCGGTGCAGGACCACATTGACGCTCAACGGCAGACCGGTCTGCTTGATCAGCTCGGCGGCGGCAAGCTTGTGGTGGTGGGCTCTGGTGCCGGCGATCTTGTTCGCGCGTTCGGCGTCGGCCGCCTGCACCGAGAGCTGGACGTGGGACAGCCCGCGGTCGACCAAGTCGGTCAGGCGCTCCTCGGTCAGGCCGAGTCCGCTGGTGACGAGGTTGACGTAGGCACCGAGGTTGGCGGTGTGCTCGATCAGCTCCGGGAGGTCCGGCCGGCCGAGCGGTTCGCCGCCGGAGAAGTGCACCTGGAGCACGCCGAGCTCGCGAGCCTGGGTCAGGATGTCCTTCCACTGCTCGGTGTTCAACTCGGCGTCGCGAGTCAGGAGCTCGAGCGGGTTGGAGCAGTACGGGCAGTGGAGCGGGCAGCGATGAGTCAGTTCGGCGGTCAGCCCCAAGGGCGCGTCGGCGGTCATGTCCACTCCACCACCTGACGGTCGGCCAGCCGGGTCAGTACTTCGAGGACCTGGCCGGCCTGGACCCCGTCGTACTGGTTGCTGAGAGCAACCGTGATGTCGTCGACCGTGCTGGATCCGTCGCAGAGTCGGAGGATTGCGGTCGCAGTGGGGTTGGGGACCAGAACGCCTTCGGGGTAGAGCAGGACCTGAATGTCGCGGGTGTGGTCGTAGGTGAGTCGCACGCCGCGTCTCAGCCGGGGCTTCACTGCTTGGCCGCCGCTCGCTCGATCGCATCGAGCATTGACCAGAGCACGTCGCACTTGAAGGAGAGCGCGGCGATCGCGGCGTCCTGCTGCTCGCGGGTAACGCAGTGCTCCACCACCAGGTCGAGCGTCGCCTGACCCTCGCCCGAGACCGCGTCGATCCGGTTGGTGAAGTAGGCGAGATCCTCGGTCCGGATCCAGTCGTACGCCGCGAGCATGTCGACGACGCGCTGCTTCATCAGATGGCCGGCGAACATCTCCGTCAGACCGGACGCGACTGCCTCGACCCACGGTCTGGTCCGGGCGAAGTTCACGTACGCGTCCACCGCGAACCGTACTGCGGGCGCGAGATGGCGCTGGTCGAGCACTTCCTCGCGGCTCAGACCGACCGCCTCGCACAAGCGGAGCCAGCGCTCGAGGCCGCCGTCGGTCTCGGTCCTGCCGTCGTGGTAGACGATCCGGTCCAGCCACTGGCGCCGGACCTGCGGCAGCGGGCAGTTGCTGATGATCGCCGCGTCCTTCTGCGGAATCATGCTCTGGTAGTACCAGCGGTTGGCGGCCCAGATCCGCAGTTCCCGCTCGTCCAGGTCCCCTTCGTGCAGGCGCCGGTGAAAGGGATGCGTTCCCCAGTAGCGATGCGACAGCCCGCGCAATGCGGTGCTGAATTCATCGGCATTCAGTCTGGACACACGCGCCTCCGCTTTTGAACGTCAGCAATTTGAACGTCGCAAATGGAACCTGCCGGAAATGCGGCCCATCGGACGGAACTATTCCCGGCGTATTTCGCGACTCGGGCGGGGCTGCGCGGCCCCGCCCGAGCCGCGGGGTCAGTCGACCCGGGCGGCGTAGGAGGTGACCTCGGTCGGCGTCTCGAACTCGACGAAATCAGGGGCGATCCAGGCTTCGCGCTGGGCAGTTTCCACCATGGTGTACTCCTTGCGATCGTGACGGGGGGCGCCGTCATCCGATACCCGGCCCGGCAGAACCGGGAATCTGCAAGATAGGACTTACGAAGAGACTTTTACTAGTGCCGTCTCGCCCAATGAATGATGTTTTGTCAGGTAAACGTTGGAATTCACGACCTGACAACTCTGCTCAGAGCGTTCCGGTCGCCCATTGCAGCGCGAGGCTGCTGAGCGCCACCGAGATCCACAGGATCGCGCCGAGCAGAAGCGGGCGGACGCCCGCGCTGCGGAGTTCGGCGGGGCGCAGCGAGAGGCCGATGCCGACCAGGGCGCTGGTGATCAGGAACGTACCGAGCAGCGAGAGATTGGGCTGCCAGCCGGAGGGGATCAGACCGGCGCTGCGCAGACCGGCTGCGGCGATGAAGCCGAGCAGGAAGAGCGGGACCATCCGGCGCCACGGCAGACCCTTCGTGGCGCCGACCGACACGTTCGCCCGGGCCTCGCGACGGGACTTGAGGATCACCAGGCCCAGCACGATCGGAACCAGCATCAGCGACCTGGTCAACTTCACCACCAGCGCCTGATCGCCGGCTTCCGGCCCGTAGGCGTAGCCGGCGGCAACCACCGACGAGGTGTCGTTGATCGCAGTACCGGCCCAGAGCCCGAACGATTCGGCACTCAACCCGAGCAGGTGCCCGAGCGGCGGAAAGGCGAGCACGGCCACCACGTTGAAGGTGAAGATCGTCGCCATCGCGTAGGCCACCGAGGACCGCTTCGCCCCGATCGCGGCCGTCGCCGCGGCGATCGCCGAGCCACCGCAGATCGCAGTACCGACGCCGATCAGCGTCTGAGTGTCACCCCGTACGCCGAGCAGCCGCCCGAACAGCCAGGCGCCACCGAGAGCGACCGCCAACGTCCCGAGCATCACCGGCAAGGACCCGCCACCGACACGAACCACCTGCTGCAAGGAGAGCCCGGTCCCCATCACCACGATCGACACCTGCAACAGATGCCTCGACGCGAAGTCGTACCCCGGCCGGCATCCCTCGCTCCGCACGACCGGCACCAGCAGGCCGACCAGGACGCCCAGCACGATCCCGAAGACAGGCCCGCCCACCACCGGCACCAGCCGGCCGAGGGGCACCGCGACGGCCGCCAGCAACAGCACTACGACCAGACCGGGCAGCCGATCCGTCCACCGGAACTTCATGGGAGTGGCGTCTGCCGCTGGAGGAGTCTCGGCCGCGGCCGGTGACCTAACCTCTGTGTGCGGCATGAGCCGGAGCCTCCTTGGCTTAAATGTGCGTACATTTAAGTTAAGAGATGACCGGACATTTGGCAAGAATCGAGACCTGGGAGTCGACCACCGATGAGCGAGCGCAAGCTGGATCGCAGCGGCGGGCAGCCGTTGTGGAAGCAGCTGCAGCACGAACTGGTCCGCCGGTTGCGGGCCGGGGAGTTCGACGACCTCTTCCCCGGGGAGCTCGCGCTGGTCGAGGAGTACCAGGTCAGCCGGCACACCGTCCGGCAGGCCCTCGGCAAGCTCCGCGCCGACGGCCTGATCGTCGCCGAGCGCGGCCGGCAGCCCCGGGTGGCCACCTCACCCGAGATCCGCCAGCCGATGGGCGCTCTGTACAGCCTGTTCTCGTCCGTGGAGGCGTCCGGCCTGGCGCAGCACAGCGTCGTACGGGCGTTGGACCTGCGGGCGGACGGCGTGATCGCCGGCAGGCTGGACCTGGAGGCGTCGATCCCGTTGGTCTATCTGGAGCGGGTGCGGTTCGCGGGCGACGAGCCGCTCGCGCTGGACCGGGTGTGGCTGCCCGCCTCCCTGGCGAAGGGGCTACTGGACGCCGACTTCGGCCACACCAGCCTCTACAACGAACTGGCGGAGCGGACCGGGCTACGGCTCGACCACGGCCGCGAAGACATCCGCGCGGTCAACCCGACTCCAGCGGAACGCGCTCTGCTGCATTGCCCGGCCGACGCCGCCGCCTTCTCCATCAACCGGCTCGGCCACGCTCAAGGCCGCAAGATCGAGTGGCGCCACACGGTCGTCCGCGGCGACCGCTTCGCTCTGGCCGCCGAGTTCTCCGCCCACCAGGGCTACCGCCTGACGCCCGCCACGACCACCGGCACTGTCTAGAGAACGATCGATTCCAGGTGATCGACCTTCACGAAGGATGAACCGGCGGCAGCAACCGAGGCGCGCAGCTTGTCCAGACCACCCCAGTCCACCGCCGGCTTGTCCAACGGGTAGTCGAAGTTGTCCCAGTGGGTGGCGATCACCGTCTTGACCGGCTTGATCGTCTGCAGCAGCCGATCGGTCACGCCCGGCTCGCCACCCGGCGCCGCCAGCACCACGTCGACCTGCAGGTCGCGAAGAGCGTGCGGGTCGAAGCCCGCAGTACTGAGGCTGAGGATGCGCAGACCGCCGATGGTGATCACATAGGCAAGCGTGCCGCCTTCGACCAGGTCGGCGATCGTCCGCGGCCGCTGCGGTACCGCACCGGGCCGCGTGCCGGGGAACGCGAACTGGTGCCGCTCGCCGCCACACGAGTGCAACGACCGGAACACCTCGACGGTGAATCCCTTGAACGGCAGGTACTCCCCGCCCGTCACCTGTGACAACTGATCCGCGGGCGCCCGCAAAGCCCTGAGCAGGTTGAGGTGAGTCTCGTTGCCGAGCACGGTCGCCTTGGTCTTGCGCGCGACGTACGGCACGTCGGGCAGGTGGTCGTAGTGCCCGTGGTGCACGAGGATCGCGTCGGCCGTGCTCACGTACCGGTCGATGACCTCAGGCTTGCTCACCAGCCGCGTCGTAGGGTCGGCACCCTCCGGCTCATACGTCCCGGTCTTGAACCGAGTCAGCCACGGATCAGTCAGTACTACGTACTTCCCACACCTGATCTCCCAGGAGTGGTTCCCCCACCAGGTGAACTTCACCGGCTCCCGCGGGCTTTCGACTGCCTGCTGGTTGTCTGCTGCGGCCGCGTTCCGTAGGCCGGCCACTCCCACCGCGCCCGCCACCGTGGCCGTCGCTCCCGCCAGTACACCTCTTCGACTCAGTGTCACACCGTCTCCTCGTCTCGTCTGTGGAACCACAGTCAAGGTGAGCGGCTGAACCGATGTCGAATATGCTCTTACATATGTGCCGATCCTCTGGTGATATCGCCGCAGGTCAGCTGGGTCATGCTGACTGAGCGCTACCTGCAGATCTTTGTCGCCCTCGCCGACGAGCAGCACTTCGGAGACGCGGCCAGGGTCATCGGAATCACCCAGCCCCCGCTCTCCCAGGGACTGCGCCGGCTGGAAGCCTTGGTCGGCGCCAAACTCTTCGAGCGGGGCCCGGGCGCGGTTGAGCTCACCCCGGCCGGCGTCGCCCTCCTCCCCCACGCCCGCCGCGCCCTGAACGCCATCGACGAGTTCCACCACGCAGCGAGCACCCAGGATCCCGAAGGACCCGAGATCCGAATCGGGCTGGCTCCAGAGGTGCCCGCCTCCGTCGGCGCCGCAGTAGCAGCCGCCTGTGGCGCGGCAGTTCGCGGCAGCC
Source organism: Kribbella sancticallisti (assembly GCF_039530625.1). Taxonomy (NCBI): domain Bacteria; kingdom Bacillati; phylum Actinomycetota; class Actinomycetes; order Propionibacteriales; family Kribbellaceae; genus Kribbella; species Kribbella sancticallisti. The sequence goes on from NZ_BAAAOS010000033.1 coordinate 93,702, forward strand.
GAGTCACCGCGGTCTCCGCGCCGACCAGCTCGCTTGTCGCTCAGGTATCAGCCGGGCGGCTCGGACTGGCCGTAGTACTGCATCCGGCTGTGTTGGACGGATTGGAAGCCGGGCCCGTCACCCTGCTGCCGACCTGGGCACTCGTCCCCACCTCGCTCTACCCCGACAACGACGAACCCCTGTCGCTCCGCAAGCTCGAAGGCCTGCCGGTAGCCGTGCGGCCGCGTGCAGAGGCTCCTGCGGCTCGGGACTTGTTCCTAGACACGTTGGCCCTCCATCGCCCCGGTGGCGGCACAGTGGTTGTCACTGACGAGCGAGCCGGCCTTGCGATGGCCGCAGCCGGGCAGGCGATCGTCGTCACGCCAGACCCGTCGCTAGCCGCCGCAGGCGTCGGACGGCATCGCCTGATCGACGACCCGCTCCCCATCCGCCTCCGCCTCGTCTGGCCGCAGTCCCGTACTCCGAACGCGCTCCCGGCCGAGGTCATGTCCCAGCTCAGCCAGGCCCTGGTGGCCCCGTGAACGCCAGGATCCGGGCGGTGTTCGACGACGCCGGTGCGCGCGGCTGGTTGCATGCCGTCGCCCTGGACCGCCCGGACGACACGGTCGACCTCGATCCGGACGTCGTCGTACCGATGGGTTCTGTCTACAAGCTGCCGCTACTGGCTGCGTTCTGCCGGCTGGTGGACGACCAGCAGCTCGACCCACGTGAGCAGGTCACGCTGCAGCCAGCGGATCGCATAGCCGGCCCCACTGGACTATCGATCCTCATGGACCCGGTGACGATGTCCCTGCGCGACTTGGCCGTCTGCATGATGACGCTGTCTGACAACGCGTCCGCCGATGCGCTACTGCACAAGGTGGGCGTCAACAGGCTGGCGGAGCTGCTGCTGACCTTCGGGCTCGAGCACACACGCGTACGGCGTGGTGCTGCGGGGAACTTGGGCGAGCTGCTGCGGAGGGCTGGTACGGACGACCTGGACGCGGCGTTCGCAGTACTGGCTGACAACGATCGGACCGATCCGGCCGGGGTGTATGACGCGGCAACCATGTCGGCCGCCTCGGCTCGGGACATGACGAAGTTGCTGGCGGAGTTGTGGAGCGGGCGGCTGTTGTCGGCGGAGCAGACCGCGTTCGCGCAGAAGGTGATGGAGCAGCAGGTGTTCGCGCATCGGATCGCGGCGGGATTCCCGCACGACGGCGTACGGATCGCGGGGAAGACCGGGACCTTCGGAGCGCTGCGGCACGAGGTCGGGGTGGTGACGCTGCCGGCCGGCGATGCGTACGCGATCGCCGTTTTCACGCACGCGGCGCGAGGTGATCGACGACTGCCGCGAGTGGACGCCGCCATCGGCGAGGCCGCCCGGCTCGCCGTCGATCACCTTCGCTAGCTCAGTCCGCGACGACCGCGTAGGCCTCGATCTCCAGCAGGGCGTCCGGGCTGAAGAGCGCGACCACCTGGACCGCAGTACTGGCGGGTGGGTTGGCGGTGTCGATGTGCGCGTCGCGGGCGGTCCGGACGTGCGGCAGGATCGCGATGTCGGTGACGTAGAAGTTGAGTTTCACGACGTCGGCGAACGTCGCACCGGCCGCCCGCAGGCACTTCTCGAGATTCGCGAACACCTGTTGCGCCTGCGCTGCCGGATCGCCGACGCCGACGAACGTCCCCTCGGCGTCGAGCGCGACCTGTCCGGCGATCGCGACCCAGCGGCCGGGCCCGGACACCACATGGCTGTAACCGTTGCCCGGGGCGACACCGTCGGGATTCAGGTGGGAGAGCAAGTGGAACCTCCAACGGGCTTGTTTTGTTGACCTTATCGTTCGGTCCGCGCCGAACCGTCGGGGAGGCAGGATGGGGGTATGAACACGTCGACGGAAGGGCAGGAGCTCGCCGCCTGGGCCAAGATGCTGGCCGACTCGACGCGGGCGACCGTGTGCCTCGCGCTGCTCGACGGACGCGCCTGGACCGCGACCGAACTCGCCAGGCTGGCAAGGGTTTCGCGGCCGACGATCAGCGAGCACCTCAACCTGCTGGTGGACGGCGGGCTGCTCAGCGAAGTACGGCAGGGGCGGCACCGCTATGTGAAACTCGCCGGCCCGGAGACGGCCGAGTTGCTGGAAGGACTCTCCGGACTGGCTCCGCAGCGTCCGGAGGTCGCGACCAGTCTGGCGGCGGCGAGCAAGCGAGACGCTTTCGCGCGGGCGAGAACCTGCTACGACCACTTCGCCGGCAAGCTGGGCGTGGCGTTGACGGACGCGATGACGGAACGTGGCTTGCTGGACTGGGCCGATGGCGTCGCGCTCACGCCGGCCGGGTCTCAGTGGCTGGACGAACTCGGAGTCGTGGTGGAACCTCGGCGCGGGCGGCCCGCAGTACGGGCTTGTCTGGATGTGACCGAGCGGCGGCCGCATCTGGCCGGTGCGGTCGGGGCCGCTCTGTGCGCTCACGCCTTGCAGCAGGGATGGGTGACGCGGATCACTGGCGGGCGAGCGCTGAAAGTGACTGACGCGGTCGGAACTCTCGGGCTTCCGGTCGGCGTAGTGCGAGAACTTCTCGCCAGAGCGTGAGATTCGGTCCACGAACACGCCGCCGATGGGCAATTGTCGGCGAGAGCGCCTAGCCTTCGCCCATGACTGGTTTTGAGCCCGACACCGAGGTGGTGTCCCGTCTCGCGTTGCCCGGCCACGTGATCGTCCATGCGGATGGTCAGTGGCGGCGCGGCTGGCTGATCGGCCGCGAGCACGAGGAGACGGGATGGATCGGCCTGGTGCAGTACGAGGGCGACGACGGTATCGAGCGGACGGAACGTCTGCCGGCGAACCGGATCGCGCTGCCCGAGCCGGACCGACCGACTGAGTAAGCGTCGTAGGAGGAACGACCACTGAGAAGGCCCCCGGAGCGATCCGGGGGCCTTTCTGGGTAACGACGGAGTCGGGCGCCTCGGGCGACAGACGAGAAGCCCGCCCCAGGCCCTTCGGGCGGTTGACCTGGAGCGGGATCCTCAGTGGCGTTACACACGGTGTATCGTTCGTCACCCCAGCAGCGTTACAGATTCACGAAAGATTCCTGGTCGCGATCAGCTTCTGGGCCACATCGCGGAGCTTGGTGTTGGTGTCCTGGGAGTAGCGGCGCAGTACTGCGAACGCCTGCTCGTCGGTCAGGTCGAACCGCTCCATCAGGATTCCCTGCGCCTAGCCGATCAGCTTGCGCGCGTCGATCGCCAGCCACAGGGTGGACTCGTTCCGGGCGTTCGCGACCGCCACCGCGGCGTGGTCGGCGACGACATGGGCGACGGCAAGGTCCTTGGCCGTGAACCGATCCACCTGCCGGCCGTACAGGTTCAGCGTGCCGACCGTCGTCGTCGGCGTCCGCAACCGGACGCTCAGCGCGCTGCGCACCCCGATCTCGGCGACCTGGGCCGACCAGGCCGGCCAACGAGCGCGGGTATCCCCGAGGACGACGCCGCTGGTCCCGTCCTGGACAGCGGTGTGGCTGGGTCCGTCGCCGGTCTCGACCTGCAGCCGGTCGGCCTCTTCGGCGAGGGCATCCGTCGCAGCGGCCGGCTCCAGCCGCCCACCACGATGAACCAGTACTACGCTCGCGTGGCTCGCGGCGAGCGTCTCCTTGACGTACTCCAGCAGCCGCTCGGCGGTCTGCTCGACATCAGGTTGTTCATGCAGGACCAGCGCCAGCCGGGCCAGGTCCTGGGCCAACTCGTCCTTCACTCGGTGGCTGCCGAGCGGGGAAGAAAACTTCTCACCGGGGTGCGTCCTCGGGGTCGGTAGGTCATCGCGGGTGGCATGCTGCGCCACCGGCTGACTTCCCAACCGAGTCGGAATCCTATCGCCTCGCCCGGAGTGGATGCGGCCCCGGTGCACGTCTCTGAACACCGGGACCTGGACTGACCGGCCTCTCGAGCGACCGGCCCTCCTTGCTGGTCAGGTGCCCGAAAGATCTGGGGCCAATCAGCTTTTCGGCGCCGGCCGACCACGGATCGTTGCTGACCGCCCGATTCGCCGGAAGCGCGCTAACCCACCCCGCACGGGCCTGAACTGCTCCGAACGCCGGATCGCCGGACCGCCGGATCGTCGCGGGCCGCGGCGGCAGCGGCGGCCGCGGCGGCCGCACCGCCGTCGGTTAGAAGCGCACGGCGAGCAGGATCCGGCCCGACTCAGCGCCGCGGATGTCCAGCCCTTTGATCTGGTTGCGGTGCAACTTCGTGGTGGTGGCCGGCTTCACCGTGGTACCGGGTGCGGCCGTCCAGCTCGCGAGCAGCGTCGCCTTGCCGGCCTCGTCGGTCACGTACAGCTCGTATCCGCGAGCCCGCTCACTCGGCGTCGCCAGTTCGTCGTACCGGCAGCTGATCTCGATCGTCGTACCCCACGGCTCGTCCACCAGCCGAGCGTCGGCCGTCAACTTGCTGGCGACCGTCTGAGTGAGCACCACCGTGTCACCCTGCGGCGTGTCGTCGGTCAAGCTGCCCGTGACCACCCCGCCGGCCACAGCCGCGGTGGCCGCGACTCCCGCCACCACAGCGGCCAGCCGGAATCTCCACTGGCGGCGCTCCCGTTGCACCTTGCGCACCAGGCCCGGCAGCAGATTCGGCGGGGTGGCCGCGATCGTGGCCATCGCCCGGTCGTCCGGCAACACCTTGAGCGTGCCCGGTACGCCGGCCAGCGACGCCACCTCCGCCGAACACTCCGGACAGGTCTTCAGGTGCTCCTCGTAGTCCCGCCGCTCCTTCGGCGACAAGGCTCCGAGCAAGTACGCCGCGTCCCACTCCCGGTAGGGATCGCTCATTCCTTCGTCACCCCCCTCTCCTGCAGCGCGAGCTTCAACGCCCGCAGCCCGTAGTGCAACCGCGACTTCACCGTCCCCGGCGGAATGTCGAGCTCCGCCGCGATGTCGGTGACGGTACGGCGGCCGTAGTACGCGCGGACGATCACCTGCCGGTGGTCATCCGACAACTGAGCCAGCGAATCCGAGACCAGCCACGCGTCCAGTACCGCGTTCGCGTGGTCCGCGCTCGGCCGCTCCGGCAGATCGTCGCTGGCCACCTCGCGGGTCACCCGGGCGCTGCGCCGATCGTCGATGACGAGATTGCGCGCCACCGTGAACAGCCAGGCCCGGGCCCCCGCCTCATCCTCAGTCAAAATCTGCGGCCGCCGCCACGCCCGCAGCAGAGTCTCCTGAACGACGTCCTCAGCCAGCCGGTCGTCCCCCGTCAACCGAACCACAAACCGCCACAACGAAGGCGCATGCACATCGTGCAACTCCCGCAACAACGCCGCACGATCGTCGGCCATCGCACTCCTTCGCTCGGTGGTCCATCATCCTGCGGCGGTCTCAGGGTCACAACCGATCAGCTCGGGTTCACCGACCAGCTCGCGTTCACTGATCGCTCCCGTTCACCGACCAGCTCGCGTTCACTGATCGCTCCCGTTCCCGATCAGTCAGCGGCAGCCGCGAACTCCCTCCCCCGCTCCGCCTCCCGCCGAACACCGCCATCCGCTCCACCGCCCACGCCCCAGACCCCAGAAACCCAATCAACAAAAAGGCAAACGAGAACAACGCCGCCTTCTCCCCACCGTTCTCCACCGGCAACAACGCCCCCGCCTGATGCACGCTGAAGTACGCATAAGCCATAGACCCCGAACACACCAACGCCGCGTATCGAGTCCCCACCCCCAGCATCACGCACCCCCCACCCACAACCTGAATCCCCGCCGCCCACCACCCAGGCCAAACGAACACTTCCACCCGCTCATCCCCCCACACCCCGAACAACGCAGCGACCCCATGCGTAGCAAACAAAAACCCCACCACAATCCGAAAAACCCCAACCACCTGCTCCTGCCAACGCTCCAACACCCTCACAAGCACTCCTCACAGTGAACGGACGGGTCCACGCACCCCCGGCAGCCACTTCCCCAGCCAACTCCCGACGATGCCCTCACCCCCCACAACGGCCCACCCACCCATCCGGTTCAACCCAAAGTCACCCGCTAATCACCCTCCGAATCCATTGCCTTCCCCGCCCCACCCTGCTACGGCCCACCCCTCCCTCTCCCCCCGTCGCCACGGGCGCAGCCCGTAGGCGCCGGCGTAACCATTTGGCACTCCCACCCCCCGACCTGACACACTGTCCCCACCACCCAGGGCCTCTAGCTCAATTGGCAGAGCAGCGGACTTTTAATCCGCGGGTTGTCGGTTCGAGTCCGACGGGGCCTACGGTGAACAAGTGGCCTCTGATCTGTGCGAACAGGTCAGAGGCCACTCTGTTGAGCGGCGCAAAACCCCGGACGAACGCCACGGTCAACCAGCCGCTCGATCGCTACCTCGCTGAAGCAGACCTCAAGTTCAACACCCTGGACGTCTACCGCGGCTACGCCGAGAAACACATCCGTCCGTTCCTCGGCCAGGAGGCCGTCGCCCTCCGAGCCCAGATCCTCGAAGACACCGTCCGCCGCAACCTCCCCATGCCACCCATCAAACGAATCGCCACCGACCACAACACCTCGGTAGGCACAGCTCAACGGGCCGTCAACTGCAGCCGACTGGGGCCTCGTAGAGCTCAACTCCGGCCGCCGCGCCCGACCGGTTAATCAACTGGGGACGGATCAGTTCGTCGAGCCACCAGGTGCGACTGTGACGTACTTCGGAAGGTGAGCGCTGCCTGCTACGGGCGGGCGATCGGGAGGCGGGCCTCGGCCCACTCGGGGAAGCCGTCTTCGAGGCGGGCTGCGGTTACGCCCTGTTTGCCGAGGGCGCGGACCGCCTGGTCGGCGAAAGCGGAGTACGGGCCGCGGCAGTAGGCGACGACGTCGGTGCCGTCCGGGATGGTCCCTAGTCGTGATTCCAGTTCATTGATTGGAACGGAGATTGCACCGCGGATGTGGCCGGCGGCGTACTCGGCCTCGGGGCGTACGTCGAGCACAACGACGTCGCCGTCTCGTAGGCGGGCCAGGAGGTCGTCGCGGGTGATGGTGGGGAGCGTGCTGCGATCGCCGAGGTAGTCGGCCGCGAGCTGCTCCAGCCCCTCGACGTGCTCCTGCGCTGCCCGTCGCAGGACTCGCCAGAGGTCAGCGACTATCGCGCTGGACAGTGAGTAGTAGATCCGCGTCCCCTCGCGACGTGACTCGACCATGCCGGCGCGCAGCAGGCGCTGTAGATGCTGGGACGTGTTGGCTGTTGTCTGCTGGATCTCATCGGCGAGCTCCTCCACTGATCGCTCGCCCTGAGCAAGAACGTCGACCAGCTCCATGCGGCGCCCGTTGGCGAGCGCCTTGGCCGATTCCGCCAGGGCGTCGTACAGGGCGGCCTTTGCGCGATGATCCGACATCAGCTCGTCACCTCTAGCCACATCCCATTCAAGACCTTCCTTGACAAGCCCCTGACTACCGGCGTTCTATTCAAGTAAATCATTGAATAGAACTGGACGGGGGAGACATCATGTCCGACAAGCAGAACATCGACACCCCGCACGAGAAGCGCCCCTTCAAGGGCCACGGGCATATGAACGTGGTGACCCTGGGCGGTTTCACCCTCGGTCGCGGCGTCTTCGAGCCGGGCTGGCGCTGGTCCAACGACGTCAAGCCGATCGCCGGTACCGACTCCTGCCAGACCCACCACACCGGCATCTGTCTTTCCGGACAGATGGCTATCCGGTTCGACGACGGAACTGAGCTCACCATCGGCTCGGGCGACGTAGTAAACCTCGACCCCGGACACGACGCCTGGACTATCGGCGACGAGCCCTGCGTGGTGCTGGACACCGGCATCGCGGCGTACGCCAAGCCCGCGTAACCCAGCACCTGGCCATCGAGTGATCAAGTGCCCCGCCGGCTGTGGGGCTTATCGACCGGCAGGGGTCTCAGCTCGCGAGCTCGCCGACAGCATCGCAGGATCCGATACCCAATCCCCTGCGGCCGGTTGTCGGGGCAGAATTGCCGGGTGAAGAAGCACGAGGTCGACCCCGTGATCGCGCGGAACCGCAAGGCTGCCCACGACTATCAGTTGGGTGAGTCCTGGGAGGCGGGGATCGTGTTGCAGGGTGCGGAGGTGAAGGCGCTGCGTGCCGGGCGGGCGTCTCTGGTCGGCGGCTTCGCCGTTGTCGAGGACCGGGAGATCTGGCTGCACGGCGTGCACATCCCGCAGTACTCCCAGGCCCGCTGGTTCAACGACGGCTCGCGGCGCAAGCGGAAGCTGCTGCTGCATCGTGCCCAGATCGACAAGATCGAGCGCAAGGTCAACGAGAGTGGGCTGACGATCGTCCCGGTGACCCTCTACTTCAAGGACGGTCGCGCGAAGGTGGAGATCGCCCTGGCCCGCGGCAAGAAGACCTGGGACAAGCGGTACGCGCTCGCCGAGCGCGAGGCGAGCCGGGAGGCCGAGCGTGCGGTCAGCCGCCGGCTGAAGGGTCGCCCGGACTGATCCGCGGTGCGTACGATCGCGCCCATGAGGCCGTGCAGTTCCAGTACGCGCCTTTCGAACAGATCCGCCAGCCCGGCCTCGCGATCCGGCCCGGTGAACACGTAGTCGGTATCGACAACCCAGGACTGCGCAGACCAGCCTCTGCCCCTCACAACGCTGACCGGACGCGCACGTCGGCTGTAACTGGACTGAGCTCCAAACCAAACTGGAATGAGCTTCGTCAGCACGAGCATGATGGGAACAGCGCCGCGCTATCTCTATCTGGCCAGGCACGGTCATGCGTCAGTCGATGAGACTGAACTGTCCGCCGCCGGCCGCCGCCAGTCCGTTCTGCTTGGCGAACGGCTTCGGGAGGCCCCACTGTCGGTCATCCATCACGGCCCGCTTCCGCGGGCTGCACAAACCGCCAAACTGGTCAGCGAGCAACTTGACGGCATCCCTGTGCGGTCATCCGCACTGGCAGGCGACTACGTCCCGTACCTTCCCACGAAACAAGAGCTCCCGCCAGAAATTGCCAGCCCAACACTCGAGCACCTGGCACAGTTTCCACTGGCGGGCAGCCAGGGACTTGCCGAGGCAGCCGTCGCCCAATTCACCGGACCGGTGGACGGCAACGACGCGCGCCACGAACTCGTCATCACCCACAGTTTCCTCATCAGCTGGCTTGTCCGCGATGCACTTGACGCACCGCGATGGCGCTGGATAGCTCTGAACCACGGCAACGCCGCACTGACTGTCATCCGCTACACGCCGAACAAGCCAGCATCGGTACTGATCTACAACGACACGGCGCATCTCCCGAAGGACCTTCGCTGGACCGGGATGTCGCCTGAGCTCCACATCTGAAGGCGATCAAGCGACGGCACCGGACAATGCTGTGTCATGTCGCACGACGTGTGTAGGGCTGGGATGGACCGTTCGTTGCGGCCAGATGGTGGGCAGTCGCACACCGAGCGGCGGTTGCGCACTCAGTGCGAGAAGCTCCTTGGGCGGCCCGAGGACCGGCCGATCGAGGTTGGGTACTCAGCGCCTAGTCTCGTACCTGGTCAGGACCACGCCGTCAGGGAACGTCCGGGTCTCCACCAGGGTCAGGTTCACCCAGTTGTCCAGGGCCGTAAAGAACGGCGTGCCGCCACCTACCAGGACCGGATGGGTGACGATCGCGTACTCGTCGATCAGCCCGGCCCGCATGGCCGCTGCGGCGAGTGTGGCGCCGGCGATGTCCATCGGGCCGCCGTCCTCGGCCTTGAGCCGGGTGATCTCGGTGACCGCGTCGTCGGTGACCAGGCGGGTGTTCCAGTCGACGGTGCTGGTGGTCGAGGAGAACACCACCTTCGGCATGTCCCGCCAGCGGCGGGCGAACTCGATCTCCGCCGGTGTGGCGCCAGGCTGCTGGTCAGCGGTCGGCCAGTGGGAACTCATCGTCTCCCACAGTTTGCGCCCGTACAGCGCCATGCCTGTCGCCCCCACCCGGTCGGACCACCACTGGAACAGCTCGTCGCTCGGTACGCTCCAGCCGAGGTCGTCGCCGGGCGCCGCGATGTAGCCGTCCACGCTCAGGTTCATGCCGAAGCTCAGTTTTCGCATGGTGTCAGCCTCCCCTGAGTCGGTCCTTGGCGTACAGACCGGCACGGCGCGGAAAAGTCATCGGTCAGGCCACACCGAGGCCGGTTCTCCACCACGCCAGGCGGATGTGCGTACGGAAGGGAACATCCACGCCCGGACCCTACTGAGTCCCCGTGCTCATGCGCTATGGCGTGAGCTTGGGTTGTAATGGGTTGATGACAATCGACTTGTTCGCAGGGTTGCCGGTACGCGAGTACGTCGCGGCGGCGGCGTGGTACGAGCGGTTCTTCGGGGCGCCGCCGGCCTTTGTGCCGCACGACACCGAGGCAGTCTGGGAGGTGGCCGAGCACCGCTACGTCTACATCCTGGAGTCGCCGGAGCGGGCCGGACATGGGCTGCACACGTTCTTCGTCAGCGATCTGGACGCGGTGGTCGACGGCCTCAGCGCCCGCGGCATCGAGCCGACCAAGCGCGAAACGTACGACAACGGCGTCCGCAAAATCACCTACCACGACCCCGACGGCAACGAACTCGGCTACGGCGGCGGACCGCTCGAGGCCGACGCCTGAACCGTCGGCTCAGTCCACCAGGTGCTGTGTCAGCGTTTCGTTGAGAAGCGAGGCATGCTCGTCGGGAAGCTGTGAGATGAACGAATCGGCCATCCGATGCCAGTCGTCACCCACGCTCTCGGCGTACTCGGCGGCCTTCGTCAGATGCCAGGCGAGTTTCTCCAGCGCCTGCTCGTCGACCACCGCGGAGCCGTCTGCTGTCACGCCCGGTGTCCCGGAAGCGCCGGCGAGGAAACCCAGCAACGCGCCTGCCGCGGGTAGCGGCGCAAGAAAGTAGAACAAATGCGGGACGGCGTCGTGCGCGCTTGCCAGGTACGCCACGATGCGATCGTCGGCCAGCAGGTGCGCGTCGTCTCGCTCGAGCCCGGGAAAGGCCAAGAAGATCGACCCTTGCAGTTGCCGGGCTTGCGGGCCGGACAACTGCTCACCCCCCAGCAACCTGACGAGTACGGAGACGTCGCGCGCCACGACCATGTCGGTGGGTACGTCGAACTGCCGCAACATCAGAACATCTTTCGCAATTCTTGCAGGGTGATCGATCGCTCCTGATCGCCTTCGAGGACCTTGAAGCGCAGTTCGGCCATCCGCTCCCGGTTGGTCAGGACGCGGTCGACGATCGCGACGATTCCCTTCACCACGGCAGGACCGCCCAGAGCCAGGATCAGGCCGATGAGCAACGGCTCGCGGAACTCACCGGCCGCGGTGGAGGTGACCGGCTCGAGCCGCGCTTCGGCACCGAGGTCGGCCTCGATCTGCTTGCGGAGTTCTTCCAGCAACTCCGGGTCGCCCTCAAGGATCAAGTCGCTCATCAATCCGGCCTTTCCGTCAGTGGGACAAGATGCTTTCCAGCTTGGTCGAGGGTGTGCCCGGTGTTGCCGCGGAGGTACTCCGGGAACAGACAGTCCTCCTGCCGCTTCGGCAGCGGTATCCACCCGTCACACAAACGGGTGGGGTGATAGGGACAGGTGGCGTGCGGGCATGCGGCGAACGGAGGCCTCACCGCGAGCCGGGTATCGGAAAGCAGCTTGCTACGGAAGACCTCCATCAGCAGGGTCCGCACCGACACCCCGAGTTCCTCGGACTCCAGGTCTTTGAGGCTCGGAGACACCTTCACGGTCTGGGCGGCGAGGTTCCGGTCGGGATGGTCGACGAGGACCAGGAGCAGCGGCGGCTGGAATCGTGACAACTCGTCGTCCAGCCTGTCGCCGCCACGACCTGTGTATTTCCACGGAGTCGCCAGGTACTTGTCCAGGAATCCGCCCGTAGCCGGGTCGGCGTTCCACCCGGCGTACCAGCGGACGGGCAGGTGCGGGGTGTTCTCCACCAGCGCTCGGTGGCGTTCGGGGGAAACAACGGCCAGTCGCTCGGGCTCGTCCTTGCGGATGTCAGCCCACTCCTGGTCGACGTCGCCATACACACCTTGCAAGTGGTCGACGAGGAGGGTGCGACTGAAGGCGTCGTCCAGATCGCTGAACAGGTCCGGGCCCTCGTGCAGGATCGTCCCCAGCAAACTGGCGAAGGCGTTGAGCGGCCGAGTGGTGTGGAAGGCAGCCCGCACCATTCTCGGGAGCAGGCGGAGCGCCTGACCATCGGACATGTGCTGGCTGAGGATCGAGAACGCGCGACTGTAACGCTGGCCCTCCGAAAGCCACCGACGGTACGAGCGGCCGCTGCCGGCGCCACCGATCTCCACCCGGTACTGCAGAACCTGGGCATCCTCTTCGACGAGATCGTTCTCGGTGAGAACGCCACGACGCAGGGTGCCTTCGGGAACAGGGGTCAGCCCGACGCCGCGGTCGTTGATCTCGAGGCGCGCCGCGACAGTTCCGAGCATTGACATCATCACGTAGTCGTCGCGGAGCTGCAGGTTCAACGGCAGCTGCCATTCCTGTGGCCGGCCGCGCAACGTGTTCCAGTACGCCCCTATGGGACGAGCCTGCACAGCGGCACGCCGGTAGAGGTTCGGGTAGGCGGCTACTTGGAGGGTATGGGCCCATTCGTGGAAGAACAGTGACGAGTGCAGGTGCAAAGCCACCTGCTCGCGGCGTTCGGCCAGTTCGACAATCTGCTCGCGGGTCAGGGCACCGGCGGGAAGAAGGTCGTTGCTGAGAGCGATTTCGGCTGGTATGCGCAACACCACCATGCCGAGCACCGGATCGGCATACGAGTAGGAACTCATGTGCTGCATAGCTTCCCCCACGAAAACTGTTGCTCTCAGTAAAGCCGACCTTCGGCCAACGTCAAGAGGTCAGCCAGGTTCGAGGCGGCCGAGAACGCGATCGGCGATGTTGCTTAGGGCATCTATGCGGTGGGGTCAGTCGGTCGATGAAGTGTTGGCGTACGGAGGCTACGTGGGGTGGATGAGGCCGGAGATCCAGTTCGGGTGGGGGATCTCGGCGGTTGCGGGGGCGGGAGCGGCCCGGTTGGGGTGGCGTTGCGGGCTGAGGAGTTGCTTGCACTCGGTCAGGTCCTCCACGAGCCGGGCGCCTTGATGAGTTCACGAAGCTTGGCTTCACCGCCTTGAGTCTCACTGGATCGACCGAACTTGTCGACGTCCTCGGTGCCGAGATCCTCCCCAGAGTCCGAGCACCTGCCGGCACGAGGACGTCCTGACTACTTCGCGATCTCCCAGACGTGGCCGGCCGGGTCGGCGAAAGCGGCGGTGCGGATACCCCACGGGCGGTCCATCGGGCCGTTGAGGAACGTCGCGCCGCGCGCGGTCAGTTCGGCGTACAGCTTGTCGACGTCGTCGACCGGCACCGTGAGCTGGAACCGCCGGCCCACCTCGGAGCCGCCGACCGGGGCCGGGGCAATCAGTTCAGGGGCCTCACCGACCGCGAGCAGGTTGATCATCAGGTCGCCGAACTTGAACACCGCGGACGCGTCGTCCTCATACGCGGTCGGCAGCCCGAACACCGCGCTGTAGAACCGCTTGCACTCGGCCAGGTCCTCCACGAACAGCGTGATCGCACTGACCGCTTGCGGCCATCCGGCCCGCACTGACTCACTCATCACCGATCTCCTCCTTGGTTGGATCCTGCGTCCGCCACGTCGGAGCGGTCCCTGCCGGCTCGACATTTCGACCGGGCATGATGGAGGGGTGAGCACAGACCTGACGCCGGAACTGGCCGCGACCATCGAGGCGGCGTTCACCCGGCGGGACCGCGAGAACATGCAGCCGACCATCGATTTCTTCGAGAACCTGCTGGCCGAGCACCCCGGCAACCCGTACGTCCTGTACGAGGTGGGCGGCTCCTACGACACGGCCGGCCAAGAGGAGAAAGCACTCCCGTACTACGAACAGGCGCTGCCCGGGCTGACCGGAGACACCAAGCGGCGCTGCCTGCTGCAGTACGGGAGCACGTTGCGCAATCTCGAGCGGTACGACGAGTCGCTCGAGGTCTTCGGACAAGCCTGCAAGGAGTTCCCCGAGTCGGACTCACTGCGCGTATTCAAGGCGCTGACGCTGCATGCGGCCGGTCGCAAGGACAAGGCGCTCGCCACCCTGCTGCTGGTGATCGCCGACCGCGTCGACAGCGCCGAGATCAAGCGCTACGAGGCCGCCATCCGGGGCAACGCCGAGTACCTCGCCTCCCATCAAGCCTCAGCCGAGTAGTGCAGGCCGACCGCTCCGTGCGCGAGCGTGGTCGTCTCCATCAGCCGCCATTTCGAATCGGGCAGATCGTCGCTGAACAGGCGGAGCCCGCCGCCCAGGATCGTCGGGACCACGGCGAATCGCAGGTCGTCGACCAGTCCTGCTCGCAGGAGCGCCTGGATGATGCTCGCGCTGTTCAGCACGAGGATGTCGCGGCCGGGCGCGGCCTTGAGTTCGCGGACCGTCGGCTCCAGGTCTGCCGCGATCCGGGAGTTCTCCCACTTCGCGTCCGTCAGGGTGCGGGAGAACACCACCTTCTCCACTGAATCGAGCCACTGGCCGAGCGCGCGGGTTCGGTCGTCCGTGGCGGGATCGCGGGTGATGCCGGGCCAGACGCTGGCGAACCCCTCGTAGTTCGTGCGGCCGAGCAGTGCGGTGTCGGCTCCGCGCCAGATCGATTCGAAGTACGCGCCGGTTTGTTCGTGCCCGGCGTGCTCGTACAGCCAGGTGTCGTACTGCGTTCCGCGCGGGCCGCTCGTGCAGCCATCCAGCGAGAGGCTCGTCCACGCGACGACACGGCGTCCGGTTGGCTGGTCGGTCATCTTCGCTCCCTTCCGTCGATGCCGGGTACGTCGGAGCCGACGCCGCGTTCTCGACCGGGGGTCAGCAGGCGCAGGCGATGCCGGTCGGGGCGGTGAGCGGGTCGGACGGGCGGCGCTCGATGCCTGCGGCGGTCTCGACCGGCAGGCCTTCGCGGGACCAGTACTCGAAGCCGCCGATCATCTCCTTCACTGGATACCCGAGCTTGGCGAACTCAAGCGCCGCTCTGGTCGCGCCGTTGCAGCCCGGGCCCCAGCAGTACGTCACGACGGAAACCCCAGCCGGTACTACGGACGCCGCGCGCGCCGCGATCTCGCGGGTCGGCAGGTGGAGCGCGCCTGGTACGTGGCCCTGGTCCCAGCTCTCCTGGCTGCGGCTGTCCACGAGCACCCAGCCGGTCACCCCGGCACCGATGTCGGCGGCGACGTCGGACACGTCGGTCTCGAACGCCAGGCGGGCGGTGAAGTGCGCGATCGCCTCGTCCTGCTTGGCGGGTGAACTCTGCAACACGCTCGACATCCTGGTTCTCCTTCGCGATCACGTACTTGGAGATCCCAGCGTGGCGGAGCCGGCGCGAGCGGAACAGTGGCAGAAATGACCCGCTACAACAAGATTCAGCCAAGGCTGAATCGAACGGGCGGAGCGGGTGAGCCGGAGCGGGACGCGGAGGCGGGAGGCGGAGGCGGGAGGCGGAGGCGGAGGCGGAGGCGGAGGCGGAGGCGGGAGCGGGATGGGTCTGGTGTGTGGGCAGGCGGTAGGGGCAGGGGCTTAGGAGCGAGATCGGCGCTGGACGAGGGGACCTAGGTTCGCGCGGTCTATTTTGGCTCGGGCTCGGGCTGTTTTGATGGCTGTGGTGAGGGTGGCTACGTCGTAGGCGCCGTAGTGGCGTTGGCCGTTGATGAAGAAGGTCGGTGTGCCGGAGACGCCGCTGAGGTCTGCTGATTCGACGTCCTGGGCGACGCGGGCGGCGGCGACGTGGCGTTTCACCTCGTCGTGTAAGCGCGGAACATCCAGGCCTAGCTCCTCCGCATAGCGCATCAGGTCCGTCGGCTGAAGGTTCTCCTGGTTGGCGAGCAGAAGGTCATGCATCTCCCAGAACGAATCCTGTGCGGCCGCCGCTTCGGCGACCTCCGCGGCGATCTGGGCGCGCGGATGCACGTCCGTCAGCGGAAGATGCCGCCACACGTAGCGAAGGTCGTCGTCCTTGAGCAGATCCCGTACTACGGGCTCGGCCAGCCCGCAGTACGGGCATTCGAAGTCGCCGTACTCGACCAGGGTCACCGAGGCTTCGGCTGGTCCGCGGATGTGGTCGCACTCGGGGTCGACGGGATCGGCCAGATCGACGAGTTCCTCCGAGTCGCCGAGCATCGCAATCGCCTTGCGGGCGGGTGAGAGCAGCCGGGCGGCGCGGAAGACGAGCCAGGTCAGCACCGTGGCGGCGATCACCGCCGACAGCAGCCCGAGTTTCGCCTCGACCAGCGCCGGACCCTCGAACGCCAACGTTGCTATCAGCAACGACACGGTGAAGCCCATACCGGCGATCGTGCCGCTGCCGGCCACCGCGGCCCAGCCGACCTGGGGGCGGAACCGCCCGCCGGTGAACCGCGCCAGCGCCCAGGACGCCGTCATCACCGCGACGGGCTTGCCGATGACGTAGCCGAGCAGGATGCCGAGCGTGATCGGAGCGCTGTAGGCCTCGGCCAGGAAGCCCGCGTCGATGGTGATGCCGGCGTTGGCCAGACCGAAGATCGGCACGATCAGGTAGCTGGTCCAGGGGTGGTAGAAGTGCTGCAGGCGCGCGTTCGGCGAGAGGGTCGAGGTCAGCCCCAGCGACGCCGTCCGGGCCAGTTCCGGAGTCGGCTGCTCGCGGAACAACCGGAAGAGCCCGGTCGCCTGCTCGAGCTCGTCACGCCCCGGTGAATAGGCCGTGGCGGTCAGCCCGATCGCCAGGCCCGCGACCACGGGATCGACTCCACTGGTCAGCAGCGCCGCCCAGGTGAGGATGCCGAGGGCAACGTAGACGGCGGCCTGGCGGACTCGCAATATCGCGGCGGCGACCAGCCCACCGAAGGCCACGATCGCCACCGTCAACGGCATGAACTCGATGTTCTCGCTGTAGACGACCGCGATCACGAGCAGCGCGATCACATCGTCGACGACGAAGACCGTCAGCAGGAAGACCCGCACCCGGTCCGGTACGCCGCGGCCGACGAGCGCGAGGAGTCCGAGCGCCAGGGCGGTGTCGGTGGACATCGCGACACCCCAGCCGTGCGCGCCCTCGCCGCCGTAGTTGAAAGCCAGGTAGATCAGCACCGGCGCGGCCATCCCGGCGACTCCGGCCACCACCGGCAGCACGAACCGGCTCCGGTCACGCAGGTCCCCGAGGTCGAACTCGCGCCGCGCCTCCAACCCGACCACCAGGAAGAACAACGTCATCAGCCCGCTGTTGACCCACTCCTGCAGGTCCATGCTGAGCTCACGGTGGCCCAGCCCGATGGACAGGTCGGTGTGCCAGAACCCGGAGTACGAGTCGGGGGCGACGTTCGCCCAGATCAGGGCGAGCACGATCGCGGCCGCGAGCACACCCGAACTGCCCGACTCGGTCCGCAGGAAGTCGCGGATCGGTGCCGCGAACTCGCGGGTCCAGGCGGTCCGGTCGCTCAACCGGCCCGAGAGGTCAGCCATCTCAGGCCCGCGCCACGGACGCCGGGTCGGCCGCGAACGACTCGACGTACTCGATCACCGAGTCCAGCACGGCTTCCAGCGGGTCGGTCGACCGCATCGTCTGGGTGAGCAGCGTCCCGCCTTGCAGCGCCGCCAGCAGCGTCATCGCCAGCTTGTCCGGATCGGCCTCCGGGCGCAGGTCGCCCCGGTCGTACATCAACTGCAGCCCGTCCCGCAGCACGCTCTCCCAGCGATCGAACCCCCTTGCCAACTGCCGACGGGTGTCACGGTCGGCCTCGACCAACTCGCCGGCCAGCGAACCGAACCGGCAACCGCCCTCGCAGTTGCGCTCGCGTTGCTGCTCGACGTTGATCGCGGCCCAGCGCCGGAGATCGGAAAAGGTCTCCAGCCTCGGCGACCGCTGCACTCCCAGCACCAGGTCGGCCTGGTAGTCGACCACCTCCTGCACCAGGTGCCGCTTGTCCTGGAAGTAGTGCGCCATCTGCGACCCGCTCACACTGGCCGCCTTCCGGACGTCCTCGATGCTGGTGCCGGCCACCCCGTGCTCGAAGATCAGGTCGGCCGCCGTGCTGACGATCCGCTCCTTGGTGGCCTGCCCCTTCTTCGTCAGCCGCGCTGTCGGACTCATGCGCTCAGAGTACTCGAAAAACTGGGACGAGCAACCCAGAACCGACCTCAGAGGACTGCCAGGCCGTCACGAATTGTGGTTCTCTGGATACATTCGCGAGTTTCCGCGGGACGGACTAACCAAACTGGGCGGAGAGGCTGCATGATGTGCCTCGAAGGATCACTCCAGCCACGGGGTGCCCTGACGCTGAAACATGTCTGGAGCCCAGATGGCTGACTTCGATGTGGTCGCGCCGACGTCCGCGGACGCGTTCGCGCGGCTGGCCGTCGAACTGCACGACGCACCAAGCGTCGAGGAGACGGTCGACGCCGTCGTCCAGTTCGCGCTGCAGGCTCTCAACTGCACCTACGCCGGGATCGCGCTCTACGCGCGAGGCTCGCAGGCGGAGATCGCGGCGGTCACGGATCCGGTCGTCGCCGACGTCTACAACCTGCAACTCGACTCCGACAGCGGACCGCTGGTGACCGCGCTGCGCGACCGGAGAGCGGTGCTGATCCGCGACACCACCACCGACGACCGCTGGCCGCAGTGGGCCGCCAAGGTGGCGGAGCTCGGCGTCCGCAGCGTTCTGGACGTCCCGCTGGCGACTGGCAGCGACACCCGCTCCACCGTCGGCGTGCTCGGTCTGTACAGCCCCGATCCGGACGCCTTCGCCGTGGACGACGAGGCGATCGCGCACATCCTCGCCCGGCACGCCTCGGTCGCCGTCGCCTCGGCGCGGCACGAGGAGACGATGGCGCAGGCGGTCGACGCCCGCAAGCTGGTCGGGCAGGCGATGGGCATCCTGATGGAGCGCTTCGACGTTGACGACGACCGCGCCTTCGCCATCCTCAAGCGCTACTCCCAAGACACCAACACCAAGCTCCGCGACGTGGCACAGCAGTTGATCGACACCCGCAGACTCCCCCACTAGCCCATACTCCACCCCCGCCCGCAGGACGACCCCAGGAGCCGCAGAGCGCGCCGGTACCGGTCGGTGCGTGAGGAGACGGGGTGAGATGGAGGCAGCGGTGGAGCGACTGATGGGCGGGGCCGGTTAATTGCCGCGAGTGGCTGAGCCGGCGGAGGTAAGCTCGGCGGCGGCTGGTGGAAGGAGATACGGGTGGGCGCAGGTGCCTGGCAGCCTCTGACCGGGCCTTCGCACCAGCTTGCCCTGGAGATACTGCTCGACGGGCCGCTCTCCCGGGCCGAGCTGGCCCGCCGGGTCGACCTGTCGGCCGGCAGCCTGACCCGCCTGACCAAGCCGATGCTTGAATCCGGCCTGCTGGTCGAGGTCTCCGCCGGGCCCAGCGACCCGCGCGTCGGACGTCCCTCGCAGCCGCTCGACATCGTCCCGACCTCGCACTACTTCGTCGGCGTGAAGGTCACCGGCGACGTGGCCCTCGGTGTGCTGACCACGCTGCGGGCCGAGGTGATCGCAACGGAGGAACGCCCGCTCCCCGACCACAAGCCCGAGGCCGTCGCCGACCTGATCGTCGATCTCGCCCGCTCACTGGCCGGCGGGCAGTTCAACATCAGCGGCATCGGCATCAGCCTCGGCGGGCACATCAACCGCGCCGGCGACGTACTCCGGGGCGACTTCCTCGCCTGGACCGACGTACCGTTCCGGCAACTCGTCGCCGACCGCACCGAGGCCCAGGTGGTGGTCGCGAACGACGTCACCGCGGTCACCGAGGCGATCCACTGGTTCGGCACCGGGCGCGGCGTCAGCCGCTTCTGCCTGATCACCATCGGCGCCGGCATCGGCTACGGCCTGGTGATGAACGACAAACTGGTCGACACCACGGACACCGGCCTCGGCCTGGTCGGCCACTTCGAACTCGACCCGGAGGGCCCGCTCTGCCATGCCGGCCACCGGGGCTGCGCCAGCGCCATCCTGACCACCGACGCCATCACCGGCCAAGTCAGTACTGCGCTCGGCCGCCGCGTCGAGTACGACGAATGCCTCGCCCTCGCCGAGCAGGGCGACCCTGAGGCCAGCCGGGTGGTCGGGAAGGCCGGTCACGCCCTGGGCCGGCTGATCGCGGCAGCGTCAGACTTCACCATGCCGGAGGCGGTGATGCTCGGCGGTGAGGGGGTCCGGCTCGCAGAAGTCGCGCAGGCCGATCTACAGACAGCCCTCCGAACTCATCGGCACCCCGACGCCTCACCGCCACCCCTCCTGCTCCAGGACCCCAGCTTCACCCAGTGGGCTCGCGGCGCCGCGGTGATCGCCATTCAGACCTTCGTCCTTGGCAGCTAACAGACCCCGTAACTGATTAAAGCAAGATAAGCAGTTACCATCGTCCGTATGGATGAGTTGGTGAGGCGGTGGGAGCGCGGGTGGGGGCTGTGTCGTGGACTCAAGTCCCCGGCGGATCGCGGGTCAGCGCTGGAGGTCGTACTCGGTCTCCCCGATCGGGACCGGGAGTTGTTCGCGCTCGACGACCGGACCGCCGTCGTCGAGCGCCTGGCGAACGAGGTGGCAACGGCCACGAGGCCGGTCTGGCTGACAGTGACCACGCACCAGCCCGACGAGACGGCCGCGCTGCTGGAGCACGCCGGGCTCGACCTCTTCGCCGAGCGGAAACTGCTGATGTCGATCCCGCTGCGCGATCACCCGAGCGCGACGGTTGCCCCGGAGTACCGGCTGGAAAGCAGCAGCGACGGCCCACTGGAGTACGCGCGGATCCTCGATGCCGACGGCACACTCGCCGCTCGCGGGATGATGGCACTGGTCGGGAGCGATGCGGTCATGCATGACATCCACACCGATCCGGCGCACCGTCGACGCGGGCTCGGCCGTGTCGTGATGGGGATGCTCAGCCGGCGGGGGATCCAGGGTGGAGCGACCACCGGCTTGCTGATGGCGACCGCCGACGGCTCCGCTTTGTACGGCGTACTGGGCTGGGCGGCGGAGGCGACGATGCTGACAGCAACTACTCCTGCGACCCCCGGGCGCGGAACGCGGCGACCTTCGTCCGGTTCTGGCAGGACGTCGAGCAGAACCGCTGAGTGTGGTTGCGAGTGCCGTCCAGGAACAGGTTGTCGCACCGATCAGCGCCGCATCGCCTGAGGAGTTCCAGGTCGTCACTGCCCAGCAGCATCGCGGCAGCGGTGGCGAACTCGGCCAGCCAGCCGGTCGCCGTCGAGACCTCCGGTACGGCGAAGTGCAGGTGCCACGGGGATCCCTTGTGCCGCGATAGCTGCGGCGCGGCTTGGGTGGCTTTGAGCAACTCGTTGAGTTCAGCCGCGCTCGCGTCGACTTCGCCGTCTGCCAGGTGACTCAGCGCGCCGTACAAGTGGACGGCCCCCTCGGTGAACTCCGCCAAACCCCCGGCATCGACGTGCGGCACCTGGTTCGTCGTCAACCGCAGGGCGGCCTCGGCTGCGGTGGAATCACCTGCAGGTTGCGGTCGGCCCTGGCTCCACTCGGCGCCGAAGCTGTTCGCCAACGCGATCGCGGCCTCCAGCGAGGCCTTCAAGTGCTCGGTCGCGTCCATCCGCCCAGTATCTCCGACGCTCGCGTGCGAACCTCTGGCGGCCAATGAACGGTCCGATCGGCGCTGCCCAGCCGTATCCACCGGGTGACATGCGGGCGTGCTCGAAGGGGAGGACGGCAGGTGGTCGGCTCGATCGAAAGGACCAGAGGCGACGACGGCGAGTGCTACCAGAGTCGTAGGCCGAGGTGGGGCAACATCCGACCCCGAACCGATGTGCGCTGTCGTTGCCGGAAACAACAATGACGGACATGAACCTGGTCCAGAGTCCGGCCCGGAGCCGCTGCGTGGGGTTGGCGGAGGCTGTCGTCGATCTGTCCGTTGTCAGGGACAACGTACAAACCTTGCACAAACGGCTGCGGCCGGGCACCGGGATCATGGCCGTGGTCAAGGCCGATGCCTTCGGCCACGGCGCCGTTCAGGTAGCCCGTGCCGCCGTCGAGGCGGGCGCGACCTGGCTGGGTGTCGCCCGGGCCGACGAGGCGCTGCAACTGCGGGCCGCCGGATTGACCACTCCGCTTCTGATCTGGCTGTACGACGCGTCCGAGCTGCTCCTGCTCGCCGACATCGACGTGAGCGTGTCCACCGTCGCGGAGCTGCATCAGGTGGTCTCCGCGCCGAACGTTCGGAACGTTCATCTCAAGCTCGATACCGGGCTGCATCGCGGTGGTAGTGCGCCTGATCAGTGGATCGAGCTCACTCGCGCGGCGGCGCACTATGAGGCGCTCGGGGCGGTGAGGGTGCGTGGTATCTGGTCGCATCTCTCGCATGGCGATGAGCTGGATGCTTCGCACAGCAAGAAGCAGTTGGACGTACTCCGGACTGGGGTGAGGTTGGCGCGCAGGGCCGGGCTGAATCCGGAGGTCGTGCACTTGGCGAACTCCTCCGGCGCAGTCACCCTGGACGCACCGGACTGCAACCTGGTCCGGATCGGGGCGGGGCTGTACGGCATCGACGAGGTGGGCGCCGGTCTGAGGCCGCCGATGCGGCTGGTCAGCAAGGTCGCCCAGGTACGCCGGATCCGCGCCGGCGAAGGCGTCTCGTACGGCCACGACCACGTCGCGTCGAAAGACACCACGATCGCGCTCATCCCCCTCGGCTACGCCGACGGAATCCCCCGCATCGCGGGAACCGCCGCTGGCGCCGAAGGCGCAGCCGGCGCAGCCGGCGCAGCGGGCGCAGGCGGAACAGCCGGCGCAGGAGGAACAAGCGGACCGGCTGTCCTTGTTCGCGGCGTTCGGGTGCCGATCATCGGGCGGATCACGATGGATCAGTTTGTGGTCGACCTCGGTGAGCTGATGGTCGAGCCCGGTGAACCCGTGGTCGTGTTCGGCGACGGTGAGGCCGGTGAGCCGACGGCCGCCGAGTGGGCGGAATGGGCCCAGACCATTCCACACGAGATCTACTGCGGCCTCGGTTCACGGGTGTCGCGTCGTTACGTCGAGGGGACTCTGCGGTGAAGGTGGTCGTGATCAGTGGCGGGGCGAGCCCAGAACACCAAGTCTCCCTGGCCAGCGGGCGCGGGATCGTCAAAGCGGCGGAGCTGAGCGGGCACAGCGTCGTACCGCTCCAACTCGATCCGCGAGGCGACTGGCAGGACGGCAACCACGAGGCGATCGGGATATTGCAGGACGCGGACGTGGTCGTCCCCGCGCTACACGGCGAGGGCGGCGAGGACGGCGTCATCCAGGGCTTCCTCGAGCAACTGAAGATCCCGTACGTCGGAAGCGGGGTGGCGGCGAGTGCCGTCGGGCTGGACAAGCACCTGACCAAGGCGGTCCTGACGGCGCACGGCATCCCGGTCACGCCGGGCATCACCGTGCGCGGCGAGGACCTGAAGGACACCGAGTCCGTGGTACAGCGGCTGAAGGCGGCCGGGATCGAGTTCCCGGTGTTCGTGAAGCCCGGCAACGGTGGTTCGAGCTTCGGCGTCGCCCGGGCCACGGATCTGCCGAGCCTGGCGGCTGCCCTGGCGGTCGCGGCCGGGCTCGATCCACAGGTCCTGGTGGAGCAGGAAATCCAGGGGCGCGAGATCGACCTGGCGGTGATGGAGTTCCCCGACGGCAGAGTCGACGTGGCGCCCGCGCTGGAGATCCACGCCGACCCCGAGCAACCCTTCTTCAACGCGGCTGCCAAGTACGACAGCGGCGCCACCCGCTTCGTCGTACCGGCTCCGCTGAGTTCCGCGCTGGCCGGCCGGCTTCGCAGTACGGCGATCGAGGTGTTCGCGGCGCTCGGGTGTTCCGGGTTGGCCCGGGTGGACTTCTTCGTTCCGGCCGACGGGGTTCCGCTGGTCAACGAGATCAACACGTTCCCCGGCTTCACCCCCGCCTCGCAGTTCCCGCGGATGTGGGCCGCGGCGGGGATGTCGTACGCCGAGGTCGTCGACAATCTTCTCCAGACGGCTGCGGCCAGATGACCGTGCTGCTGAGCGACGAGCGGATCACCCGGATCCCGGCGATCGACAGCGGAGAACCGCTCGTCGAGCTCTACACCCGCGGCATCTCCACCCAGGGCCGGCAGTTCGTCCGCGAGGGTCTGGCGGATCGCCTGGCTGTGGCCGACAGCTTCCTCCCGACCGGAGTACGGCTGCACGTGGTCGAAGGCTTGCGCTCGACCGAGAGCCAGCGGGAGATCTA
Organism: Kribbella sancticallisti; assembly: GCF_039530625.1. NCBI lineage: Bacteria > Bacillati > Actinomycetota > Actinomycetes > Propionibacteriales > Kribbellaceae > Kribbella > Kribbella sancticallisti. Next base: position 117,896 of record NZ_BAAAOS010000033.1, read on the forward strand.
CGACCGCTACAAAGCGGAACTGCTCAACCTGAACCCGGGCATCTCCGACGCTGAGGTGCACATCCTGGCGAGCCGGTTCGTCTCCCCGGTCGAGGTCGCCCCGCACGTCGCGGGCGCCGCGGTCGACGTGACGCTGATCGGCGAGCACGGGCCGTTCGACCTGGGCACGCCGATCGACGCGACCCCCGAGCAGAGCAACGGCGCCTGCTTCTTCGCGGCCGCCAACATCAGCCGCGAAGCGCGGACGAATCGCGCGCTGCTGGCGGACGTCCTGTCTTCCTGCGGGCTGGTGAACTACCCGACGGAATGGTGGCACTGGTCCTTCGGCGACCGGTACTGGGCCTTCGCCGAAGGCCGGGAACAGGCCCTCTACGGCCCGGCCGAAGCACCCGTGCTGTCAAGCATTTCGACGTCGCCGACCGATACGGCTGTTGCTGTCAGCCACTACTCAACCGTGGAAGGCGCCGCCGGGCATCGGTAGGCACTACCTGCATCGATCGTCGGAAACCCCTAAGACGGCGGGGAATCAGCTGCCCAGACCGGTGCTGCGGGCCCGGGACGATGGCTTCGGCGCGGGTGGTCACCTGGAGCTTGGCGAAGATGCTGGTGATGTGGTTGCCGATCGTGGCGGCGGCCAGGTTGAGCCGGCCGGCAATGGCCGCGTTCCCCAGCCCGTCAGCAATCAAAGCCAGTACTTCGCGCTCCCGCGGGGTCAGCTCGGGGAAAGAGTGTCTCGTCGGTGCGCGGGCGGGACAGGTAGGCCAGGGTCCGCCGAGCGATCCCCGGACCGAAGATCGCCTCCCCCTCGGCGACGGCCGCGATCGCCCGGATCACGTTGTCCCCGGCGGCCCCCTTCAGCACATACCCGCGGGCGCCGGCCCGCATCGCGGCGAAGACCGACTCGTCGTCGTCGAACATCGTCAGCATCAGTACGGCGACGTCCGGCGCGACCCGGGTGATTTCCCGGGTCGCCTCGATGCCGCTGAGGTCAGGCATCTGGATGTCCATCACGAGGACGTCGGGATGCAACGTGACCGCCGGTACTACGAGCCAGTACTACGGGTTGGTGCGCGAGGTCCTCGCGCACCAACTCATCCTGCGTCTGCCTGGGCCTGCTGCACTGACGACGGCGCCACCCACAGGCAGTCGGCCGTGCCCTGGTCGAGGTGCTGCTGGTAGATGTCGACCTTGTGGCTGATGACGTTCAGGCACTCGTTGAGCGCCTCGATCTGGGCGGTCACATGGTCCTGGTGGCTCCGAAGCAGCGCCAGCCGGTCCTGCTCGTTGCCCGGGCCCTGGCGGATCAGCTCGGTGTAGCGGCGGATGGTGTCCAGCGGCATCCCGGACGAGCGGAACTTGATGCACATCTCCAGCCAGTCCACGTCGTCCTCGCTGTACACGCGGCGCCCGTTCGACTCCCGGCGCACCTGGTCCGCGAGGATCCCCTCCCGCTCGTAGAAGCGCAGCGCGTGCACGCTCAGCCCGGTCCGCTCCGCGACCTGTCCGATGCTCAATCCCACGTTCAGCTCTGACATGCCGGACACTCTAACCACGACCTAGAGTCAACTCTAGGAATTTTCCACCGCCAGCCCGTCCAAAGCGTCGAGAGCCGACTGGACGTCCGCGCTGGTCGAGTAGACGTGGAACGACGCCCGCAGGTTGCCGCCGCGGACGGCAGCCCGGATCCCCGCCGCCGCGAACGCTTCTTCGGCCCCGGGAATCGCGGCACTGACGATCGCCGAGTCACCCGGTGGAAGCCCGAGCCCGGCCCGGAACTCGTTCGCCAGTGAGAGGTTGTGCTCGTGGATGGCCTCGACGCCGATCTGCTCGATCAACTCGAGCGCAGGTGCCGCGCCGACGAAGCTGAACCAGGCCGGCGACTGGTCGAACCTGCTCGCATCCGAGGCCAGTTCCAGCTGCGTCCCGTAGTACGAGGTGTGGACGTTCTGGCCGGCGTACCAGCCCGCGTGAAGCGGACGGCAGCGCTCCTGCAGGCGGGGGGACAGGTAGCCGAGGGTCGCTCCGCGGGGCGACATCAACCACTTGTACGTGTGCGTGATCAGCGCATCGACCCCCGCCACGTCGAGCGGCAGCCAACCCGCCGCCTGGCTCGCGTCGATCACCACCAGCGCACCGATCTCCTTGCTGGCGGCAACCACCTGGGCAAGGTCGAGCACCGTCCCGGTGAGCGACTGCACCGCGCTGACCGCGACCAGGTCGACCCCGGGCCGGATCGCCTCGATCAACTTGTCCGTGCCCGCCGAGACCACCTCGACGCCGCGATCGGCGTGCACCATCCACGGGTAGACGTTCGAGGTGAACTCGATGTCGTCGACCAGCACCTTGGACCCGCCCGGCAGGGCTGCGGCAATCGGCGCGACCGCAGCCGAGACGGTGCTGCCCACGAACACGTCCGCCAGGTCGGCCCCGACCAGCCGGGCGAACGACGCCCGCGCCCGCGTGGTCGACTCGTCCCACGGCTCCCAACTGGTCGCCCCGACTCGCCAGTCCCCCAGCGCCGCCTGCAGCGCATCCCACCCGGGCCGCGGCGGCAACCCGTACGAGGCAGTGTTCAACCACCCCGGCTGCGGGTCCCACAGGTGAGCGAATTCGGCGACCGTCATCTGATCAGGCTCCTCCGTGCGTACTGTCGGACCCAGCCATTCGATCACGGAGTGCCGCGTTGTCTTTCACCATCTCGTCCACCTGGTACCAGGACTTCTTCACCGAACTACCGAACGAGTTCTGGCGGCAGGCGATGCCGCCGGAAGCCACCGGCGCCGACATCGACTTCACCGAGCGTCACCTCGAACTGCGGCCGGACGCGCGCGTGCTCGACGTGCCGTGCGGGAGCGGGCGGCACGCGCTCGAGCTCGCCGCGCGTGGCCACCGGGTCACGGGACTCGACATCTCGGACGAGGCGGTCGCCCACGGCCGCCGCGCTGCCGAGGCCGCCGGACTCGACGTCGACCTGCGAGTGGCCGACCTGCGCGACCTCCCGCAAGACAGCTCGTACGACGCCGCGGTCTGCCTGGGCAACAGCTTCGGCTACCTGGACCTCGCCGGCACCCGCGCCTTCGTCGAGGCGCTGGCGGGATCCCTGCGGCCCGGAGGCGGTCTCGTGATCGACTCCAGCACCGCCGCCGAGACGATGCTGCCGCACTACCAAGGCGGATCGCAGACGATGTCCGTCGGGGACATCACGATGGAGGCGCGCCGCGAGTACGACGTACTGCGGAGCCGGGCGTTCAGCCACTACCGGTTCAGCCGCGGGGACGAGGCGGTCGACGTGACCGCCGTGCACTACGTCCTCACCTGCGCGCAGATCGCGGCGCTGCTCACCGAAGCGGGATTCGTCGAACTGGAGTTCTTCGGCGGTCCCGACGATACGCAGTACGAGGTCGGGTCGGGTCGTCTGCTCGTCACTGCCCGCCGGAGTTGACGCCGCGGGCCGGATAGCTTGGTCCCGACCGACCTGGGAGGGGCGATGCGGTTTCCGGACGACGTGCCTGTGCTCACCGACGGGGTGGTGCGTTTGCGGGCGCCGCACACCGACGACATCCGGGCGATGCTCGAGATGAACGCCGACCCCGAGACGCAGCGCTGGACCGACTTTCCTCCCGAGCGCGATCCCGAGCGGCAGGTGCTCGAGCGGATCCCGGCCGGTTGGCGCGACGGCGGACTGTGGAGTTGGGCGATCGAGTCCGACGGCCGGTACTGCGGTGCCGTGATGCTGAGCGGCGGGGAGGGCGGCGTCGGCGCGATCGGCTTCACCCTGCACCCCGCCGTCCGCGGCCGCGGACTGACGACCCGGGCCGTGCGGCTGGCCGTCGCCCACGCGTTCGACGTACTCGGCTGGGACCGGGTGACCTGGAGCGCCTTCGTAGGCAACTGGGCGTCCCGCCGGATCGCCTGGCGGACGGGATTCCGGCACCTGACCACGGCGTACGGCGCTGGGCTGGCTCGCGGCGTGCGGTACGACGAGTGGATCGCCTCGATCGGCCGCCAGGACGACCGCGAACCCGAGGACCCGTGGTGGACGGTTCCCGTGATCGAGCACGGCGGGCTCAGGCTCCGGCCGTTCCGCGATGACGACGTGGACCGCCTGGTCGAGACCACTCTCGACGAGCGGACCCTGCACTGGCTCGCGAACATCCCCGTCCCGTTCGGCCGCGAGCAGGCCGAGCAGTATGTGGCCAAGTGCCGCGAAGGACTCGCGGCCGGCGATCGAGTCACGTGGGTGATCGCCGATGCCGGCAGCGACGAGATGCTCGGCGATGTAAGCGTCTTCCGGATGCAGAACGGGTCCAACCCGGTCGGGGAGATCGGCTACAGCGCACATCCCGCGGCGCGTGGTCGCGGGATGATGACGACGGCGGTCGGCCTGGTGGCCAAGCAGGCCTTCCTGCCGATCGAGCAGGGCGGACTCGGCCGGCGCCGGCTCGAAATCGTTGCCGCCAAGGGGAATCGCTCCTCGATCAGGGTCGCCCTGGCCAACGGCTTCACCCAGACCGGGATCAAGCGAGCCGCCGACCGCCGTCGGGACGGCAGCTACGAAGACCTGGTGATGTTCGACCTGCTGAGCGACGAGCACTGAGCTTCGACCCGTCGCTCGAGGTCAGCGGGCTCCTCCGCCCAGACCTCGTCCAGGCGAAGCAACTCCTCGAGGGTCAGCGGTTCGTCCTCGAATCCGTGCCCGCTCATCGCAGGCGGCGGCCTTCAGGGCTGAGCACGTGCCAGGTGCCCTTTAGGCCTTCGCCGAGGACGTCACCGGGCTTCTGGTCCTTGGCATACCGGTACAGCGGCCAGCCGTTCAGCGTGGCCTGGATGTCCTTGTCCGGCCGGACCACACTCCCGACCTTGGCCTGGCTCACCGCGGCTCCGGCGACTACTCCGGCCTTCTTCACGTAGACCGGCTTCCACGCGGCCAAGCAGGTCTTGCTCACGCAGACGGACTTCGACGGGTCGTTGCCGTCTAGGACCGACATGTAGAGGGTGAGACCGTCGGCATCGACGGCGACCGGCCCGAGCTTCGTAGTACCGGCTTTGATCACTACCGGGGCTTCTACAACTGCTGATGGTTTGGCCGCAGGTGGTTTAGCTGCGCTCGGCGCAGCAGGAGGCGGTACTGCGGCGGGCGCCGCCGGCGCGGTCGTCGCGATGTTGCCGACAGCCGGGCTCAGTGCCGCTACCGCAACCGTCGCCCCGATCACCCAGAGCATCGTGGGCAGGCTCTTGAACATGGCCATCGCCCTAGGCCTGGAAGATCGCGCCGTCGCGCTGCTGAACGGACACCGGCGGCAACGGCTTCTTCGCCGGCCCCGCCACCCGCTCACCACTCGCGGCATCGAACTTGCTGCCGTGGCACGGGCAGTTGATCGTGCCGTCGGCGACATCCGTCACCACGCAGCCCTGGTGCGTGCAGATCGCCGAGAACGCAGAGACCTTGCCACTCGCGTCCTTGCAGAGCACGACGTTCTGCTCCTTGAGGATCACCCCGCCACCGGCCGGAATGTCCGCCACCTGGGCGAGCGCGGCCGGGCCGGGCGCAGTACCAGTCGTCCCCTGTGAGACTGGCGCCTTGCTCGTGGGCTGGGTCGTCGCGGGTGGCGGTGCCGCCTGCTGCACGATGCACCCGCTCAGTACTGCGGTCGTGGCCGCGGCGCCTCCCGCAAGGAGGACGGTCCGGCGTTCCACCTCTGATTTGCTCATGGTCATAGCTCCTGTTCGATCAACGCAGCGGAACGCCGGATTGGGTGAAGTACCAAAGAGACGCGGTGGCCCAGGCTCCGACCAGCAGGGCGAACAACAGCCCGCCCGAGATCGGCAGAGCCCAGCCCGGCATCTTGTTGGCCCGCAGCGCGAGCATCTTGGTCGTGAAGGCGCCGTAGAAGGCGCAGCCGAACAGCGAATGCAGCGCGGTCCTGGTGTCGAAGGTGCTGTACCCGAGACTCCACAAGCAGTGGTAGGCCACGGGAAGCGTTGCGACAAAGGCGATCGCGCCACTCCACCGATGCAACTGCGACAACACCGCAGGCGCCTCGCGCTTGACCGGCAGCCGTCCATACATCCACAGCGCCGACACCACCTGAAACACCGCCAGTACTACGGCCGCCGTCCCGAGCCACGCCTTCATCGGAGTAAGCCCGGTGAAGCCCACCAACAGCGCCAGCGGACGCCCGGTCGGCGTATGCACCTTCCCGTAGAACCCCAGCGACACCGCCACCAAGGCCCCCACCACCGCAAACCCCAATAAAACAAAAGCCCCCGGCACACCCCGTCTGGGCTCTGCCGCCACTTCCCCAGGCGATTCCACGTCCGTCTCCATGGCACTCCCACCCTCCCGGCAACACCTCGTATGAGCGCTATACGTGCAGATCCACCGACCGGTTCAGATGGTTCTGCTCGGACACCAGGCTTGACCTAGACAGCGCTCTAGCTCCTAGGTTCGGGTTCACCACGACTTGAACTAGGAGCCAGCACATGCGCTACCGCACTCTCGGCGGGACCGGTATCGAGGTGAGCGTGCACTGCCTCGGCACGATGATGTTCGGCGCGGTCGGCAACCCCGACCACGAGGACAGCGTCCGGATCATCCACGCCGCGCTCGACCAGGGCATCAACTTCGTCGACACCGCCGACATGTACTCCACCGGCGAGTCCGAGGAGATCGTCGGCAAGGCCCTGAAGGGCCGCCGCGACGACGTCGTGCTCGCCACCAAGGTGCACTTCCCGATGGGCGAGGGCCGCAACCGCGGCGGCAACTCGCGGCGCTGGATCACCCACGAGGTCGAGCAGAGCCTGCGCCGGCTCGACACCGACTGGATCGACCTCTACCAGGTGCACCGGCCCGACCCGAGCACGGACATCGAGGAGACCCTCTCGGTCCTCACCGACCTGGTCAGCCAGGGCAAGATCCGCGCCTTCGGCTGCTCGACCTTCCCGGCCGAGGAGATCGTCGAGGCGTACCACGTCTCCGAGCGCCGCGGCTTCGGCAAGTTCCGGACCGAGCAGCCGCCGTACTCGCTGATCGCCCGGGGCATCGAGCGGTCCCTGCTCCCGACCGCCCAGCGACTGAACATGGGCGTACTGACCTGGAGTCCGCTGGCCTCGGGATTCCTGTCCGGCAAGGTGCGCAAGAACCAGCCGGTCGACCTGACCACCGGCCGGGCCGCGCTGACGCCGTTCCGGTTCGACCCGTCGATCCCCTCCAACGCAGCCAAGTTCGATGCCCTCGAACAACTGGTGGAGCTTGCCGACAGCATCGGTTGTACGCTGCCCGAGCTCGCGCTGGCGTTCGTCGTCGCGCACCCGGCGGTCACCTCGGTGATCAGCGGACCGCGCACGATGGAGCACCTGGACGGCCTGCTCAAGGGCACCACCCTCACCCTCGACGACGAGACCCTGGACCGGATCGACGAGATCGTCCCGCCCGGCACCGACCTCTACCCGGCCGACGGTGCCTGGAAGCCCATCTCCCTGACCACCCCGGCGCTGCGCCGCCGCCCGTCAGGCGACCGTTCCGCCGCGTGACTCCGGTGTCCGCCGGCGCCTGCTGAGTTGGTGGGCCACGTCGCGGAGTTGGACGTGGTTCTCGTCGGAGTAGAGCCGCAGGATCTCGGCCGCGCGCGGGGCATCGATACCGAAGCGTTCCATCAAGATGCCCTGCGCCTGGCCGAGCTGTTTGCGGTCAGCGGCCTCCCGCCACAGGGACGCCTCCCGCAAAGCGCTCGCCACCGCGATCGAGGCGTGCCGGGCGAGGACGCTCGCGATCCGCTGGTCCTCCGGCCCGAAGGCGTACGGCCCGAGATCGAACAACTGGAGTACGCCGAGCATCGCGCCTGGCCGTCCGAGTCCGACCACCAGCGCGCTGCGCAGGCCGAGCTCGGCGATCCCGGTCGACCAGGCCGCCCAGCGCTTCTCGGCCAGGCTGTCGGCCACCACCAGCGAATCATGGCCCTTGGCAACGATCGAGAACGCCGGCCCGGTACCGCTCGCCAGCTGCAACTGATCCACCAGCTCGATCATCGGATCCGTCACCGTGACGGTCCACAACGATCTGTTCGAGCCGGTCAGCAGTACGCCGGCCGACTCACACCCGATCACCTGCAGGGCGAACCGCACCACGGCCTCGACCGTCTCGGTGACCCCGTGCTCGCCATGCAGTTCCTGCGCCAGCCGGGCGAACGCCCCGGCCGTCACACCGACCTCGTCCGACAACTCCGATCCGCCTTTCCACCCTCGTGGCCGGCCACCATGATGGGCCGGGAGGCCGGTGAGTGCACAACTTCTGCGAGCCTCGAAACTTATGCATCACGCTCGGTAACGCCTCGGCTGCCGACTTTTCGATCGCGATCGACTGGGCACCGGAAGGGGCGACGAACCGAACCGAGAAGAAGTGAGATCGATGGCCTTACCGCAGTCCATCCGGAACGCCGGCGAACCGTGGACCGATCAGGAGGTGGCACAACTGAAGGCGCTCGCCGCCGACAACATCCCGCCACCGGTGATCAGCGTCCGGCTCGGCCGCCCGGAAACGGCGATCGAGGGTAAGGCCGCCCAGGCGGGGATCACGCTCAACCCGCAGCACAAGCCGCCGTACGGCGGTTGACGCGGGACGCTGGAAGGAGACCGAGATGAGTTTCGACCGACCTGATCTGCCGTACTCCAGCCACAGGTCCGACGGACCGCACGTCAAGGGAGACCTGCGCGAGGAAGGCGTCGAAGTCGACGACGAGGGCAACCTCCAGGGCCTCGACCACCCGGGGGCTCCGGTCCGCAGCCGCCACTGTCCAAGCACCCCGCCGACGAAGAGTCGCCCAGCGACCCTGACACCGGCCCTGACACCGGCCCTGACACCGGCCGCTGAGTTAATCAGGCCCCGGAGCGGCTCCTGTGCACTACCGTGGGCAGACCGGCCCGCGGACGAGAGGTGACACTGGTTTGGCTGTGACGATGCGGGATGTCGCGCTGCACGCCGGGGTGTCGCCGAAGACGGTCTCGAACGTGATGAACGGCTATCCGTACATCCGCGAGGCCACCCGGCTGAAGGTGCTCGCCTCGATCGACGCGCTCGGCTACCAGATGAACCTGTCCGCCCGGAATCTGAAGTCCGGCCGGACCGGGATCATCGGCTTGGCCGTGCCCGAACTCAGCCTGCCGTACTTCGCGGAACTGGCCGACGCCGTCATCGATGCCGCGGAGGAGCACGGGCTGACGGTGATGATCGAGCAGACCGGCGCCGTTCGCGAACGGGAACTCGCCGCCCTCGCCCGGCCCCGCGGTCACCTGGTCGACGGGCTGCTCTTCAGCCCGCTCGGCCTCGGCCACAACGACGCGGAGCACCTAAGGATCTCCACCCCGATGGTGCTGCTCGGCGAGCGGATCTTCCACGGACCGGTGGACCACGTGATGATCGACAACGTCACCGGCACCCGCGCCGCGGTCCAGCACCTGCTCGAGGTCGGCCGCCGCCGGATCGCCGTCATCGGCACCCACCCCGGCGAACTGGTGGGCACCGCCGCCATCCGGTACGACGCCTACGCGGCCACGCTCGACGAAGCGGGCGTGCAACCGGTGCGGCGACTCGCGGTCCAGGCCGGCCCCTGGCACCGGGCGAACGGCGCCGAGGCGATGGAGAATCTGCTCGCCTCGGGAGAGAAGTTCGACGCCGTACTCGGCCTGAACGACACCCTCGCCCTCGGCGCGATCCGGGTGCTGACCAAGCACGGGATCCGAATCCCGGACGATGTCGCGGTGGCCGGATTCGACGACATCGACGAGGCCCGGTACAGCACGCCCACCCTCACCACGGTCGACCCGGGCCGCGGCCGGATCGCGACCACCGCGATCGAACTCCTGGTCGCCCGGATGAACGGCGACGAGTCCGACCACCGCGAGATCGTCGCCCCGTACGCACTCCACCGCCGCGAGTCCACCCTCGGCTGACCGGCCCCGGACACCCCCGACCGCCTGGGTCTTGACGGTCCCGGAGGTGCCGGGCATCATCCTTCTACACCGATGTAGAAACGCACGCCGGAGCTCCTGACCAGGGAGTCGGTGCGGCGCTGAAGCCTGCTCTGATCCGTGCTCCACCCCCGCCAGGAGGAGACGAGAAATGACTCCCTTCACCCCTAGCCGCCGCACCCTGCTGGCCGGCGCGCTGGGCCTGACCGGCGGCCTGGCACTGTCCGGCTGCGGCACCTTCAGCCCGGACGCCCGGGTCCGCGAGTGGAACCTGTTCGGCGGCGGCGACGGCGCCCGGCTGCTGCAGATCCACGACAAGTTCGTTGCCGAGCACAAGGACATCGCCTTCGAGGCGCACACCCTCGCCTGGGGTGCGCCGTTCTACACCAAGCTGGCGATGTCGGCCGCCGGCGGCCGGGCCCCGGAGGTCGCCACCCTGCACCTGTCCCGGCTGAAGGGATTCAGCCCGACCACGATGCTCGACCCGATCCCGGTCGACCTGCTCGCGAAGGCCGGGATCACCGAGCAGGACTTCCTGCCCGAGACCTGGCAGCGCTGCGTCGTCGAGGACCGCCTGTACGCCGTACCGCTGGATCTGCATCCGTTCGTCATGTACTACAACACCGAGATCTGCCAGAAGGCCGGGCTGCTCGGTCCGGACGGCAAGATCAAGCAGATCAAGGGCGTCGACGGGTTCGTCGACGCGCTCACCGCCGTGAAGGACGTCACCGGCAAGTTGGGCGCGTCGGTCGACACAGTCGGGCCGTGGCGCCTGTGGTGGACGCTGTACGGCCAACTCGACGGCCCGTTCCTCGACGAGTCCGGCACCAGGCTGGTGATCGACGACGCCAAGGCCCTGGAAGCCCTGCAGTACCTGGTGAAACTGGCCACGGACGGCCTGATCCCGAAGTCCAGCAACTATCCCGCGGCGGTCGCCCTGTTCAGCAGCGGTGACGCCGGGCTGAGCTTCAACGGCGAGTGGGAGGTGACCACCTACCAGACGGCGAAGATGAAGTTCAGCATGGCGCCGTTCCCGACCGTGTACGACAAGCCGGCCTACGCCGGTGACGCGCACACGTTCGTGATGCCGCACCAGACCGGGCGTCGTCAGGCCGACACCGAGGCGACGATCGAGTACATCGCCTGGATGCTCAAGAACAGCGCCGACTGGGCCGCCGGCGGGCACATCCCGGCGTACCAGCCGGTGGTGAGCAGTCCGGAGTACCTGAACCTGAAGCCGCAGGCGGAGTACCGGTCGGTGGCGCCGGACGTGTTCTTCGATCCGGACGCGTGGTTCAGCGGTTCGGGCGCGCAACTGCAGAGCGAAGCGGCCGCGGCGTTCTCCGGCATCTTCAACGGGCGGTCGGCGCCGAAGCAGGCGCTCGACCAGTTCAAGACCGCCGTCCAGAAGCTTCTCGACACCCCCTCCCCCGTCTAGGTCTCCGGGAGCCCGCCATGGCAGTGAACACTCCCACCCGCCGTGACCCGGTCACGCCGGCACCACCTCCGACGTCGTCCGCCCCGCGCGGCGGTCCACCCCTGTCCGAACGCTGGGGCGGCCTGCTCTTCGTCGCGCCGTTCCTGGTGCTGTTCGCGTTCTTCCTGCTCTGGCCGACGTTCTCCGGCCTGTGGAACAGCTTCTTCAACACCAGCCTGGCCGGGGTGAAGAGCGAGTTCCTCGGCCTGCAGAACTGGCGGGAGATGTTCGGCGATCCCGCCGTCTGGGACTCGCTGAAGAACACCCTGGTCTTCACCGCGATGAGTACGCCGCCGCTGGTGATCATCGCCCTGGTGATGGCGTTACTGGCCAACCGCAAAGGCCTGCTCGGCTGGTTCCTGCGGTTCTCGTACTTCGCACCGTTCGTGCTGCCGGCGACCGTCGTCACCCTGATCTGGGTGTGGATCTACCAGCCCGGCTTCGGCCTGGTGAACGGACTGCTGACCGCGGGCGGTTTCGCCGAGATCGACTGGCTGACCTCCGAGAACCGGGCGATGCTCGCGGTGGTGCTCACCACGGTCTGGTGGACCGTGGGGTTCAACTTCCTGCTCTATCTCGCCGCCCTGCAGGGGATTCCGGACCAGGTCTACGAGGCGGCCGCGATCGACGGCGCCAACGCCCGGCAGCAACTCTTCCGGATCACGCTGCCGCTGCTGAGCCGGACCACCGGGCTGATCGTCGTCCTGCAACTGGTCGCCTCGCTGAAGATCTTCGACCAGATCTACCTGATGACGGTCGGCGGACCGAACTTCGCCACCCGGCCGATCATCCAGTACATCTACGAGACCGGCTTCACCAGTTACCGGATCGGCTACGCCTCGGCCGTCTCCTACATGTTCTTCGTCGTCATCGTGCTCGTCTCGGTGGCGCAGTTCAAGCTGTTCTCCGGCCGGAAGGCGGCGGATCGATGAGCACCCTCACCGAAGCGGAACGGCCGGTCCGCCGGGCGGTCCCGAGCGCCCCGAGCGGGCCGGTCCAGCCGCGCTTCACCTTCGGCAAAGTCGCCGTCATCGTCGGCTCCGTGCTGCTGGCGATCGTCTGGCTGGTCCCGCTGATCTGGGCGATCGACACCTCGCTGAAGCCCGAGGCCGAGACCACCCGGATCCCGATCACCTGGTGGCCGACCGACGCGACCTCCGACGCCTACCGCAGCGTGCTCGACCAGGGATCGATCCTGCGCTGGTTCCTGAACAGCACCATCGTCGCGGTCCTGGTGACCGCGTTGACGCTGATCGTCTCGGTGCTGGCGGCCTACGGCTTCTCCCGTACGACGTTCCCCGGCCGGCGGGTGCTCTTCGGCCTGCTGATCGCCGGCATCCTGGTCCCGCCGCAGGTGCTGATCGTTCCGCTGTTCCAGGAGATGACCAGCCTCGGCCTGGTCGACACCTACTGGGGCGTGGTGCTGCCCCAGGTGGTCGCCCCGGTGATGGTGTTCGTGCTGAAGAAGTTCTTCGACGGCGTCTCCCGCGACTACGAGGACGCCGCCCGGGTCGACGGCGCCAGCCGGTGGCGGATCGTCTGGTCGGTGATGGTGCCGATGTCCCGCCCGATTCTCGTTGCCGTCGGCATCTTCACCTTCATCGGCGCCTGGAACAACTTCCTCTGGCCGTTCATCGTGACCACCGACCCGTCGATGATGACGATCCCGGTCGGCCTGGCCAACGTGCAGGGCTCCTACGGCCTGCGCTACGCCCAGATCATGGCCTCGGCCGTGCTCGGCGGACTCCCCCTGCTGGTCGTCTTCGCCCTCTTCCAGCGGCACGTCGTCCGCGGCGTCGGCGACGCCGGAATCAAGGGCTGAGGCACAGCGTCGTCCTCACCTGACCCGTCCGCTCAGCTTCACACCCTCATGACAGGAGCCACCTCGTGACCTCTGCCTCACTCGTCCTCGATCCCGCCTTCACCGTCGCGCCGGTCAACCGGCGGACCTTCGGCACCTTCGTCGAACACATGGGCCGCTGCGTCTACACCGGGATCTACGAGCCCACCCACGCCACCGCCGACGAGGACGGCTTCCGCAAGGACGTCCTGGAGTTGACGAGGGAACTGGGCGTCTCCCTGGTCCGGTATCCCGGCGGCAACTTCGTCTCCGGCTACCGCTGGGAGGACGGCGTCGGGCCGCGGGAGGAGCGGCCCCGGCGACTGGAACTCGCCTGGCACAGCATCGAGACGAACCAGTTCGGCCTGGACGAGTTCATCCGCTGGTGCGCCAAGGCGGGCGTCGAGCCGATGATGGCGCTCAACCTGGGCACGCGCGGGGTGCAGGAGGCGCTCGACCTGCAGGAGTACACCAACCATCCGGGCGGGACGGCGCTGTCCGACCTTCGCGCGGAGCACGGCGCCGCGTCGCCGTACGGGGTGAAGGTGTGGTGCCTGGGCAACGAACTGGACGGGCCCTGGCAGATCGGGCACAAGACGGCGTCGGAGTACGGGCGGCTCGCGGCGGAGACCGCGCGGGCGATGCGGATGGTCGAGCCCGACCTGGAACTGGTCGCCTGTGGTTCATCCGGCTCCGGGATGCCGACCTTCGGCAGTTGGGAGCGGGAGGTACTGCGGGAGTGCTACGACCTGGTCGACCACATCTCGTGCCACGCGTACTACGGCGACGACGGCGGCGACGTGGCGTCGTTCCTGGCCAGCGCGGTGGACATGGATCGCTTCATCGACTCGGTGGTGGCCAGCGCGGACCACGTCGGCGCGGAACTGAAGAGCCGCAAGCGGATCGACATCTCCTTCGACGAGTGGAACGTCTGGTACGGCGAGCGGTCCCGGCGTACCGACGGCCCCGGCGACCAGTGGGAGGTGGCGCCGCGGCGGATCGAGGACGAGTACAACCTCACCGATGCCGTTGTCGTCGGCAACCTGCTGATCTCGTTGCTCCGGCACAGCGACCGGGTCGCGGTCGCTTGCCTCGCGCAACTGGCGAACGTGATCGCGCCGATCATGACCGAGCCCGACGGACCGGCCTGGCGGCAGCCCACCTTCCACCCGTTCGCGATCACCTCACGCCTGGCGGCAGGCACCGTACTGCGGGTCGAGACGTCCTCGCCGACCGTGGTGACGGAGAAGTTCGGGGAGGTCCCCACGGTCGACGCCGTCGCCACCTACGACGCGGGCAAGCTCGCGGTGTTCCTGGTGAACCGGTCGGTGGACCAGGCGATCGACGTCACGGTGGACACCAGCCGCACGCCGGTCAGCGAAGTACTGGAGGCTCTGACCATGTTCGATGACGACCGGCTCGCTGTGAACTCCGCGACTCAGCCTGATCGAGTTATCCCGAAGCCCGCGGCGGTGCGGCTGAATGACGGCAGCGTCACGATCACGCTGCCGCCGATCTCTTGGACTGCGCTCAGCCTCGGGGCCTAGTTCTTGCGCCGCTGGAAGTGGGTGAGCTGTACTCCGGGGGCGATCGTGATGCGGGTGGTTTCCGTGTAGCCGTGGGAAAGGTAGAGGTTTACCGCGGGGGTGTTCAGGGAGCCGGTGGATACCAGGCTGATCGGGCGTGGTTCGGCGGCGTCCAAGTGGTTCAGGAGGGCTCGGGCGTGGCCGCGGCGGGCGTGGGTGGGGTCGATGACCAGGCGGCTGATCTCGACGGTGTCGGCGTCCGGGAGTTCATAGGCGATCGCCCCGACCAGTACGTCGCCGTCGTACCGGCCGAACCAGTATTCCGTGGACGCCATCAGCCCGGCCAGATCCTCCTGCAGTGGCGGGATGCCGTCGAAGCCGATCAACTCGGCCTCCACCGCGTAGGCAAGGTGCTGAATCACCAGTAGCCGCTTGGCGGTCTCGGGGTCAGCCAGGTCGAGCGCACGGATCATCCCGCCACGCTACCGGCGTACCGGTCAGGCCGCCCGCCAATATCCGAGGGCCCTGACCCGGTGCTTCGGCAAGGACAACTCCTTGAGCAGGTACGACGTCAGCCTGCGGGTGGTCGTCGTGTCGCAGGCGACCCAGACGAACGTGTTGGCCGGGTCGTCGATCAGGTCCGGCAGGCTCGCCTTGACCTCGGCGAACAACTGGTCGCCCTCGCGTGGGACGGTCCGCAGTTCGTGCCGCTCGGGGTCGAGCCGCAGCGGGAGTCCGTGGTCGGAGTCATGGCTGGTCTCGAACCAGATCGTCGCCGGCACCTCCGGCGCCACCTCCAGCAGCGAGTTGATCGCCGGCAGCGAGGCGGGGTCACCGATCACCAGCAGCCGCGGCGGCAGCGGGTCCGGTACCTCGAACTCGGTGCCCTGGAGGGTCGCCTCGATCGTGTCGCCGGGCTCCGCCTTGCGGGACCAGTCACTCGCGCAGCCGTCGTGCAAGGCGAACTCCAGGCTGAAGGTGCCGGTCTCGACGTCCGGATCGACCAGCGTGTACGCCCGCTGGTGCGGCTTGCCCGCGTTGTCGAACCACAGCCGCACCCACATCGTCGGGTGCACCCCGATCGCCTGCAGCAACCCGCCGTCGGTGAAGTGCACCCGCCGGTAGCGCTCGGTGACCTGCTCCGCACCTGTCACGGTGAAGACGAAGTCCTTGCCCCGGAACAGCTTGAGGACGACACCCTCCCAGCCATGTCCCACGACGTTCTCCTCCCGATCAAGGTCAGAATGGCCGTTGCGGCCAGAGGAAGCTGACTTGTAAGTTAGCGCAGCCTAACCTAACTGAAGCGAGGATGACGAGTGAACGCCAAGGTCTACCGGGATGCCCTGGGAGTACCGCACCTGCAGGCCGGTGATCCGCTGGCACTCGCTTACCTCCAAGGGCTCAACGCGGCGACCGATCGGGCTTGGCAGATCGAACTCGAACGGCGCCGGTTCCTCGGCACCAGCGCCGCGTTCCTCGGGTCCGAGGCGCTCGGCTGGGACGTGTTCGCCCGCCAGGCCCGCCTCGACGACACCGCCCAGCGGTGCTACCAGAACCTCGAGGAAGACACCCGCGAGTGGATCTCGGCGTACGTGGCCGGGGTGAACCACGGCCTGGCCGGTGGTGCGCGGCGTGCTCCCGAGTTCGCGGCGACGGGCCTGGTGCCGCAGGAGTGGGAGCCGTGGGCGCCGGTCGGCATCTGGATGGCCGTGCACATCCTGTTCGCCGGATTCCCCACCAAACTCTGGCGCGAGCAGGTCGCACAGCACCTCGGCGACGCCGCGATCGGCCTCTTCACCTCCGAAGGCCCCCGTACTGCGGGCAGCAACGGCTGGCTCATCCCCGGGGATAAGACGGCGACTGGTTCCCCGATCATCGCGGGCGACCCGCATCGCTACATCGAGAGCCCGGGCGTCTACCAGCAGATCCGGCTGACCTGCCCCGAGTACGACGTGGTTGGGCTCGCCGTACCGGGGATTCCGGGGATCGCGCACTTCGGGCACGCGGGGGATGTCGCCTGGGCGATCACCAACGCGATGGCGGACTACCAGGACCTCTTCGCCGAACAACTTCGCCGCACTCCCACCGGCGTCGAGGCCCTCGGCCCAGACGGCTGGACCGAGGCCTCCCGGCACACCGAGGTGGTCGAGGTCGCCAACGCCGAACCTGTCGAGATCGAGGTGATCGAGACCGACCGAGGTCCGGTGATCATCGACGGCGCACAAACGATCAGCTTGCGGTATCCGCCTCGCGTCACCGGGCGGATCGGCTTCGACACACTTCCAGCGTTGCTCAAGGCAACTACTGTGAAGGACATCGACGCGGCGTTCGAGGGCTGGGTTGAGCCGGTCAACGTGGTGATGGCAGCGGACACGGCGGGCGACTTGCTCCACCGAACGGCCGGCCTGGTCCCGCGGCGCCACCCGGACAACCGGCTGCGCGTAGTACCGGCCTGGGAGGCCGATCACCAGTGGCAGGACGGGCTCGAGCCGATGCCACGGGCAACCGTCGACGACTTCGCCGTGATGGCGAACGCCCGCGAGCTCGCGGCGCCTCTGGGTGTCGAGTTCGCCGCACCCCACCGCTCCAGCCGGATCAGGCACCTGCTGGAGGAGCGAGACGACTGGACCGCGGCGGACATGCCGTCCATCCACACCGATACCTGGCTCGGATCCGCCGGACAACTCCTCGATCTCCTGGCCGGCTTGGAAGACCTGTCACCCGAGGCAACCAGCCTGCGCGAGCAGCTGCTGCCATGGGATCGCCGAATGGATGCCGCCAGCAACCTCGCCTCGAGCTTCGCCGCCGTCCGCAAGGCCCTCGCCCGGCGACTCGCGGAGCACCCGATGATCGCGGTCCTCGACCAGGACACTGACTACCCCGAGCTGTTCGTCCCCTGGATCGACACGCTCGCGCACACCTACTTCGCGCTCGAGAACCTGATCGCCACCGACCTGTTGCCCGACGTGAACGTCAGCTGGCTGGCCAAGGAGGCTCTCGAAGAAGTAGCGGCCCGCAAGCCCAGCGGCCCTTGGGGCCACACCCACCAACTCACTCCGCTGCACGCACTCCGCAGTCCGATCTTCACCCCAGCCGAGGACCACTACGAGCTGGCACTGTCGGGTGACCACCACTGCGTCATGTCCACCTCACCCCTGCCCGGCCTCGCCGACGTCTGCATCAGAGCCTCCGCCGCCCGCTACGCCTGGGATCTGGCCGACCGCTCGGCCAGCCGCTGGATCGTCCCTCTCGGCGCGTCCGGAGTACTTGGCGATCCCCACCACCACGACCAGCTTCCGCTCTGGCTGCAAGGCGAACTCGCACCGATCGAAGGTGAACTCGTCGCGGAAGACCCGACCTTCGAGGTCCGCGTCGACGGACTCGGGCTGGTCCGGATGGAGCCCGTCGTACCAGCTCGCGACCTCGACCTCGTCCACGGCTGGGTTTCGGCCGAGCGCGCCCGCTTCTGGGGGATGGTCGACAAAACTCGCGACGAGGTTCTGGGGATCTACGAGTTCCTGGATTCGGTGCCGACCCACCACGCGTACCTGGTGCGCCTGGACGGCGTACCGGTCGCGCTGTTCCAGACGTACGACCCGCAGGCGGATCCCGTCGGTACGGCGTACCGGATCGAGGCCGGCGACATCGGCATCCACTTCCTGATCGCCCCCGGCGAGAGCCGCCCGGGCTTCACCGGCCGGCTGATCTGGGCGCTGGGCCAGTTTCTCCTGATCGAGCGCGGTCACTCTCGCCTGGTCGCCGATCCCGACGCCGACAACGACAAAGCGATCGACCGGATGCAACGCACCGGCTTCACCCTCGGCCCCGAGGTCACCTTCACCCAGCACGACGGCACCCCCAAGACCGCCCAACTGGCCTTCCTCACCCGCGAGGCCTTCAAAGCCTCCGCGGAGTGACCAACGAGCCGCGGCTACCGGTCGAAGGGCGTGGTCGCCCGGTCCGGTCCATCGTCTGGAGGAGACTGCGGTGTCACCGCACCGCCACTGCCAGGACCGGGCGACCGACGTGGGAACGAAGAGATCGTGTGTCTGTCAGTCCATCACCACCTTTCCCGCCGAGGTGAAGGAGGGGAAGCTCAGTTGCTGAGTTGTTTCTGGTTGTGATCCGCGGTGCTGATCGCGATCTTGCGGGGCTTGGCCTGTTCGGCGATCGGGATCCGCAGGGTCAGGACGCCGGCGTCGAAGCGGGCCTCGATCCGGTCGGCGTCGAGAGTGTCGCCGAGGAACAACTGGCGGGAGAAGACGCCGAGCGGCCGCTCGGCCACCTGCATCTCGACGCCTTCGGGCAGTTCGGCCGGCCGGCGTTCGGCCTTGATCGTGAGGACGTTGCGTTCGACGCCCAGTTCGATCGCGTCCTCCGGGACGCCGGGCAGATCGAAGGCGACCACGTAGTCGTCACCGGCGCGGTAGGCGTCCATCGGCATCGGTTCGGCCGGGTCCAGGTGCCGGCCGTCGAACCGCCGAGCAACTGCTGGGTCAGCCGGTCCAGCTCACGGAAGGGATCGGTGCGCATCAACATCGTCATCCACCTCCTGTTTCGACAGTCATCGGTGTCAACACGCACTTCTGTTATAGCGCGTCATCGAAACGATGACAAGGGCCGTTGTCATCTATCAAGTGACAGCAGCGCGGGCCGGTCGAAGAACTGCAGACGTCAGCGCGCCCGGGGGCTGGGTCCCACTGGCAGCACCCGGGCGCGAGGTCGGTCGGTGAGGGAAAGCGGGGCCGGCATGGCCTGGCGGTACTGGCCGACGTCCCGCGAACTCACCCGCCGATCAACTGAGGACCTTGTCGTCCTTCGTGGTGGAAAGGTGGTCTCGGCCGGCAGCACGCCGCTCGGCCGGTTGATGCTCTACCGTGCGTGGTGCTGGGCAGACCGGGTCGCGACGGATCGGGCCGCCCCCCAGTCTCCTGCTCTTCCACTGCTTCTCTTCGTAGTCGTAGTAGGTGTCGACGCCTCCGACTGTCATCGTGTCCTCCCGGTGATCCCCCCGGTTGCACCCCTGCTGGCTTCCTCCACAGTCCGTCACCAGGGGCTATCAATTCAAGCGATTCTTGAAGTACCCACCGACAAACGGACTGATGCGCCCGAAAATCGCCGGTTTGTCCAGACTTATCCACCGGCACAGGCGTTTCGGCCCGATACCGGTACGACTTATTTCACCCTTGGGAGGAACTCAGGCGGCGAAAACGCCGACCCCGTGACCGGCCAGCCGGACACCGTCGGTGACGATTTCGGCCGACCCGAAGGCCATCACCTCGTACGGCGGTACGCCGTCCACCGGCACCACCGCCTCTTCAGCGGCAAGGTTCACCACCACCCACAGAGCCCCGCGGCGGACTACCAGCCACGAGCCCTCAGGGTCGTAGGAGATATCGAGTGACCCCAGCCGATCGTCGCGCAGGTCCTCACTGCGGGCACGCAAGGCCAGCAGATCCCGGTACCAGCGCAGCAAGTCGCGATGCGGCGGCTCGTCCAGTTCGGTCCAGTCGAGCACCGAACTCCGCCAGGTCTCCGGGTCCTGCGGGTCCGGAATCTCCTCGGCATCCCACCCGTACGCCGCGAACTCCTTCCGCCGCCCGGTCCGTACGGCGTCGGCCAACTCCGGCTCGGCGTGGTCGGTGAAGTACCGCCAGGGCGTCGACGCTCCCCATTCCTCACCCATGAACAACATCGGCGTGTAGGGCGAGGTGAGGACCAGCGCCGCGCCGATCGCCAACTGCCCGGGAGTCAGCGCGGGCCGGTCGCCGAGGGCGCGGTTGCCGACCTGGTCATGGTTCGAGGTGTAGGCGAGGAACTCCCAGCCCCGGTGCCGCTCCGGATCCACTGGCACGCCCCAGTCCTTGCCGCGGAAGGTCGAGTAGGACCCGTCGTGCAGGAACACCTGGGTGAGCGTCTTGGCGAACACGGCCGGGTCGCCGAAGTCGACGTAGTACCCGGCTCGTTCCCCGGTCAGCAGGGTGTGCAGCGCGTGGTGGAAGTCGTCGCTCCACTGCGCGGTCATGCCGAGCCCGCCCTCGCTCACCGGCTCGACCATCCGCGGATCGTTGAGATCCGACTCGGCCACCAATCCCAACGGCCGCCCCACCGTGGCCGACAGCGCGGCGGTCTCCTCCGACATCTGCGCCAGCAGGTGCAGCGGACTGTCGTCAGCCAAAGCGTGTACCGCGTCCAGCCGCAAGGCGTCGATGTGGAACTCCCGGAACCAGCGCAACGCGTTGTCGCAGATCCACCGGCGAACCTCGTCGCTGCCGGCGTCATCCAAATTGACCGCCGGACCCCACGGAGTGGTGTGCTTCGAGGTGAAGTACGGCCCGAAGGCATCCAAGTAGTTGCCGCTCGGCCCGAGGTGGTTGTAGACCACGTCGAGGCACACTGCCAGGCCCACAGCGTGGCAGCGATCCACAAAGCGCTGCAGCGCTTCCGGCCCGCCGTACGGCTCGTGGACCGCGTAGAGGTCGACACCGTCGTAACCCCAGCCGTGGCGTCCGGGGAAGGCTGCGACCGGCATTAGCGACACCATCTCGACGCCGAGCGCCACCAGGTAGTCCAGGTGACCTGCTGCGGCCTCCAGCGTCCCCTCAGGCGTGAAGGTTCCTAGATGCAGCTCGTAGAAGACAGAACCACGCGCATCTCGGCCGGCCCAGTCACCATCGCTCCAGTCGAACCGCGAGGTGTCGAAGACCTTGCTGAACCCGTGAACGCCGTCAGGCTGCCAGGGACTCCGCGGATCGGGCATCGGCTCGCTGCCGTCGACCGAGAAGGCATACGACGTCCCGTGCCCGGCGTCGGCCACCTCGAGCTCCCACCAGCCGCCCTCAGCCTGCTGCATCTCCAGCGATGCGTCAGTGAGCACCAAGGAGACAGCAGAGGCGGCCGGAGCCCAGACGGTGAACGTGTGCAAGCTCAGCTCCTTGCGAGTAGTGCCACCGGAAGCTCTGCCAGCAGCTCTTGGATGCGAGCCGCTCCACTACCCACCAACTGCCCGGTCAACACGTTCTCCCAGTTTCCTTCGGGCAGGACGACCGTGCTGTCGCCCCAGCCACCCAGGCGGTGCAGAGCCACTGGCAACCGGGTCGCGATCGTCACAGCCTCGCCGCCACGAGCGAACGCGATCGCATGCCCACTCGACGTCGGCAACGGCGTATAGCTGCCGGCGAAAGCCTCCGGGTGCTGCCGACGCAAGCGCAGCGCCCGCGACGTCACCAGCAGCTTCTCGTCGGAGAGCCCGTCCGGCTTGGCTCCGTCGTCCAGTCGGTCGAGCCGCGCGATCCGCTCCCGGTAGTTCACCGGCCGCCGGTTGTCCGGGTCCACCAGGGACAGGTCGACGAACTCGGTGCCCTGGTACACGTCCGGAACACCCGGCATCGTGAGCTGAACCAGCTTCTGCCCCAGCGTCGCGGCCCGGACGTACCCGGCCTGCGCGTCGGCGAACCGGCGTACGGACTCCAGTAGGGCTGTGTCGGCCAGGACCGCGCTCGCGAAGGATGCGACCGCGTGCTCGTACTCCTCGGCCGGGGAGGTCCAGCTGGTGTGCCGCTTGCCCTCGCGGATCGCCTTCTGCAGATAGGCTTGCAGGCGTTCCTCGGCCAGTGGACCGTCGTCCCAGCTTCCGTACAGCGTCTGCCAGACCAGGTACTCCGTCGATCCGTCGAGCGCCGAGTCGCGATAGTCCGCCGACATCGACCGCCACGACCGCACCGCCTCGGTCCAGGCCGCGGTTTGCTCCGACAGCACGCCCAACCGGGCCCGGACGTCCTCGGACCGCTTGGTGTCGTGGGTGGACAAGGTGGTCATCGTCCGCGGCCAGCGATCGTTCAGCCGGGCCGCGAAGGCGTGGAACTCCTCCGGCGACACCCCGAAGTGCTCCGGGTTCCCGCCGACCTCGTTGAGCGAGGTGAGCCGGAACCACCGGTAGAACGCGGTGTCCTCGATCCCCTTCGCCATCACCGGGCCACAGGTCTGCTGGAACCGCACGATGAGTTCGTGCCGGGCGTCCTCGTCGATCCGGCTCGCAGTACCGGCTTCGCGGCCGAGCAAGAGGTCCCGGACCAGGTCGAGCGTCTCCTGCTGGTCCTCGTCCAGGTTGCGCCGGGCCAGCTCGGTTGCGTGGTTCATGGCGTGGATGGCGGTGGGATCAGGCTGCTCACCCGGTACTACGTACGCCCGGTACCGGTCGAAGTTCACCAGCAGCTCGACGACTACCTCGTGGAAGGCCCGGCGAGTGTGGTCGCGCAGGCGCACGTCGTCCTGGCAGATCCGGGCCAGGAGCTCCACGAGCCGGTGCACCTCGGCGTACTGGCCGTGTTTGACCACCTCTCGCTTGGCCTGCTCCACGACGGGCCCGAAGTCGGCAGGCTCGCCGGTGAGCTCGGAGTGGAACGCCGCCAGCGGTGCGGCTCCAGCCGGATCCACGAAGAGCCCACCGACGCGCAGCAGAGCGTCGTACCCGGTAGTGCCGGCACAAGGCCAGTCGCCGGGAAGCTCCTCATCGCCTTCCAGGATCTTCTCGACCACTACCCAGGCACCGCCCGTGCGCTCGGCCAGGCGGCGCAGGTAGCCACGTGGATCGGCCAGCCCGTCCGGGTGATCGATCCGGAAGCCGGTGAGCTTCCCCTCGTGCAGCAGCGAGAACAGCAACTCGTGCGTGGCCTCGAAGACCTCCTGGTTCTCCACCCGCACCGCGGCCAGGGTGTCGACGTCGAAGAAGCGCCGGTAGTTCAACTCCTCGTCAGCGACCCGCCAGTGCGCCAGGCGATACCACTGCTCGGTGACGAGCTCCGCGATCGGCAGGGACTCGGTGCCAGGCCGCAGGGGGAACTCGTGGTCGTAGTACCGCAGTACGTCGCCGTCCACCGACAGCTCGCCGTCCGCGAGGACCTTGCCGATCCGCTGGCCGAGCACGGCCATCAGCAGCGGCTGGTTACCCGACCCCCAGTCGACGTCGAACCACTCCGCGTACGGCGAACCCGGGCCGTCACGCAGTACGGACCACAGGGCGGTGTTGAGCCGCGCAGGCGTCGGCACCGCCACGTGATTCGGTACTACGTCCGCGATCGCGCCCATCCGGTGGTCCGCCAGCCTGGCGGCGAGCCGGTCGAACGCAGGACGCCCGCCGGCGGCTTCGGACAACCTGCTGTGGTCCACCACGTCGTACCCGTGGGTGGAACCGGGTGCGGCCTGCAGGATCGGCGACAGGTAGGCGTGGGACGCCCCGAGGTTGTGCAGGTACGAAACGACCTCAGCCGCGTCGTCGAAACCGAACTCTCCATGCACCTGGAGGCGATAGGTCGCCTGCGGTACTGCTGTCATTGCGTCGCCTGCCGGGCGCGGGTCAGGACCAGCGTGCCGCGAGCCTCGATCCGGATCATCCTGCCCGCCGGGTGCTCCTGGTCGCCGTCCGCGCCGGTCGGCGTGGTGGTGTCCACGACTACCGTCCAGGACTCGCCGTAGTCCTTGGCCGGCAGCAGGAAGTCCAGCGGCTGGTAGTTGCTGTTCAGCAGGATCAGGAACGAGTCGTCCACCACCGGCTCACCGCGCGGGTCCGGCTCGGAGATCGCGTCGCCGTTGAGGAACACCGCGACCGCCCGGGCATCATCCCGGCCCCAGTCGCCATCCTGCATCTCCTTGCCGGCCGGGGTGAACCAGACCAGGTCGCCGAGGCCGTCGACCCCGGTGTCGCCGTGGAAGAACCGGCGGCGGCGCAGTACGGGGTGCTCGTGGCGGAGCCGGACCACCCGGCGGGTGAAGTCCAGCAGGTCCTTCTGGGCGTCGGTGAGGTTCCAGTCGACCCAGGCGAGCTCGTTGTCCTGGCAGTAGACGTTGTTGTTGCCGCTCTGGGTCCGGCCCAGTTCGTCGCCGTGCGCCAGCATCGGCACGCCCTGCGAGATCAGCAGCGTGGTCAGGAAGTTCCGCTGCTGCCGGGCCCGCAGCGCCAGCACGGCCGGATCGTCGGTCGACCCCTCGGCCCCGCAGTTCCAGGACCGGTTGTGGCCCTCGCCGTCCTTGCCGCCCTCGCCGTTGGCCTCGTTGTGCTTGTCGTTGTACGAGACCAGGTCGCGCAGCGTGAAGCCGTCGTGCGCGGTGACGAAGTTGATACTGGCGATCGGGCGCCGGCTGTCGTCCTGGTAGAGGTCCGACGAGCCGGTCAGCCGGGACGCGAACTCGGCCAGCGTGTACTTCTCGCCGCGCCAGAAGTCCCGCACGGTGTCGCGGTACTTGCCGTTCCACTCGGTCCACAGCGGCGGGAAGTTGCCCACCTGGTAGCCGCCGTCGCCGACGTCCCACGGCTCGGCGATCAGCTTCACCTGGCTCACCACCGGGTCCTGCTGGACCAGGTCGAAGAACGCCGACAGCCGGTCCACCTCGTGGAACTGCCGGGCCAGCGTGGCCGCCAGGTCGAACCGGAACCCGTCGACGTGCATCTCGGTGACCCAGTAGCGCAGCGAGTCCATGATCAGCTGCAGCACGTGCGGGTGCCGCATCAGCAGGCTGTTGCCGGTGCCGGTGGTGTCGTAGTAGTGCGACCTGTCCTCGTCCACCAGCCGGTAGTACGCCGCGTTGTCGATGCCCTTGAACGACAGCGTCGGGCCGAACTCGTTGCCCTCGGCGGTGTGGTTGTAGACGACGTCGAGGATCACCTCGATGTCGGCCTCGTGCAGGGCCTGCACCATCGTCTTGAACTCGGTCACCTGCTGCCCGCGGGTGCCGATGGAGGAGTAGGCGTTGTGCGGCGCGAAGAAGCCGATCGTGTTGTAGCCCCAGTAGTTGGACAGGCCCCGCTCCTGCAGGTGGCCGTCCTGGGCGAACTGGTGCACCGGCATCAACTCGATCGCGGTCACCCCGAGCTCCTTGAGGTGCTCGATGATCGCCGGGTGCCCGATCCCGGCATACGTGCCGCGGATCTCCTCCGGCAGCGCCGGATGGGTCTTCGTCAGGCCCTTGACGTGCGCCTCGTAGATCACCGTCTCGTGGTACGCGTGCCCCGGCGGCCGGTCGTTGCCCCAGTCGAAGAACGGGTTGGTGACCACCGACAGCATGGTGTGCTCACGGTTGTCCATCGTGTTCAGCTCGTCCGGCTTGGCGAACCGGTAGCTGAACAGCGACTCGTCGGCGTCGACCTGGCCGTCGATGGCCTTCGCGTACGGATCCAGCAGCAGCTTGGACGGGTTGCACCGGTGCCCGGCGTCCGGCTCGTACGGCCCGTGCACCCGGTACCCGTACCGCTGGCCCGGCTGGACCGCCGGCAGGTACGCGTGCCAGACGAACCCGTCGACCTCGGTGAGCTGGACCAGTTGTTCCGACCCGTCGTCACCGATCAGTGCCAGGTCAACTTGCTGGGCAACCTCCGAGAACAGCGCGAAGTTCGTACCGGAGCCGTCGTACGTGGCTCCGAGGGGATAGGGACGACCAGGCCATTTCTGCACTCGACGAAGGTACCCACCACTATCCCCCGACGAAGAACGCCGGGGTGTTTCCACCCTGTGAATTCACCTCGGCCGGGCCGGGCCGCCCGCTCGGACGGCCCGGCCGCGGGTCAGTCGGTGCAGGCCACCGGCTCGTCGAAGTGCCCGGGCGTACCCGGGAACGCCGGGCCCACCGCGTGCGTGTTGAAGTCCGGGTTGTACGCGTACGCGAGCTCCCGGTACGCCGACGTACCGGCGGTGGTGACGTCCGAGGCGGCCCGGCCGGCGCCCGATCCCCAGGCCACGGAGGTCAGGAAGTCGTGCATCGCCGGAGAGTGCTGCCGGATGTCGTTGAACCCGCCGTACGCCGCGTTGCAGTGGGTGTAGAGGTTGAACGCGCCGTTCCAGTCGATCAGCCGGTCACCCGGGTTCGGGCCGTTCTGCGCCACATCAGCCTGCATCACGTCGCGGTCCCAGCCGCCGTAGATCCAGTCGGTGCCCTGGTGGTGCTGGTTGTTCGCCAGGGTCTCCGGCGCGGCCGTGTCGTCGGCCTTGCCGGTCAACTGGAACCACTCGCACGGGTCGACGGTGACGTCGGCCGTGGTGACCGGCCAGTCACCCGGCGCGCAGTTGCCCGGGAAGGCGCCGCGCGGGTTGAAGTCGAGCAGGTCCGAGCCGAGCACGTCCTGCTTGGCCGGGTCCGACTCGCCGACGCCGCCGAAGAGGTGGTCCACGAACCGGTCGTTCGTCCCGCGCGAGTCCGGGTCGAAGGCGCCGCCGGTGAGACAGTCCGCCGTGGCCGCGTCCAGGACCGGATCGCAGCCCTTGCCGCCCCACAGGACGTCCTCGCCGTCGCCACCGAAGACCTGGTCGCCGCCGCTCTCGCCGTTGGCCAGGTCGTCGCCGAAGCCGGCGTGCACGTTGTCGCCGCCCGAACCACCCCGAAGCCGGTCCCGGCCGCCCTCGGTGATCCCGTCGTGCGGCATCGCGCCCGCCGTCGACGCGCCGATCCACTGGTCGCCGTCGACGTCGTGCTCGAGGTCCACCCGCCGGTCGTAGAGCCCGCGCCGGAGGCCGACGTAGGTCTCGGCCGGTGGCGAGTTCAGCGAGATGCTGAACTGCGCCGGGGCGTCCCCGGTGTCGAGGTACTGGTTCACCACGCCGCCGCGGTCGCCGAGGATCGCGTCCTCGCCGGCCTCGCCGGACACGGTGTCGTCGCCGAGTTCGCCGTACAGGTCGTCGTCGTCCGTGCCGCCGAAGACGGTGTCGTCACCGTCCTGGCCCCAGATCCCGTCGTCACCCGCCTCGCCGTACAGGGTGTCGTTGCCGAAGGCCCCGGTCACCTCGCAGGTGGCCTGTGCCTCGGTGCAGAACCGGGTACTCGGGTCACCGAGGTCCGGGTCGTGCGTCCGGGCCACCGTGGCCCCGGCCGGCGGAGTGCCGTTCGGGTACCGGTCGGCGTACACGCGCTCGATCGATCCGGTGATGGTGCGCACGAGCGAGCCGTTGTCACCCAGGACCACGTCGTCGGCGCCGTCGGCCTCGATCGTGTCCCCGGTGTCCCGGAAGCCCTTGGCCGCACTACCGCCGATCAGGTCGTCCTGACCGTCCGGCGTGGTCGCACCTTCCAGCAGCGCGGCCGCGCTCGGCGTACCGGGCCAGCCGGGATCGGCTAGCGGAGCCACCGTCGTGAACGGCGAGTCACCGGCCAGGGACAGGTCGCCCCGCAGTACGTCGGCGCCGCCGTTGCCCTCGACGTAGTCGGCGTGGGCACCGCCGGAGACGAAGTCGCCGCCGTCCTGGCCCCAGATCGTGTCCACACCCTCGCCGCCAGAGAGCCGGTCGGCTCCGAACCGGTCGGCCGGGCCTGGCACGAGCTTGTTCGCTCCCTGGTCGTACAGGTCGACGATGCGAGCCGCCATCGCCACTCCAGGCTCGGTGCCGAGGCGGACCGTCGCCCTGGTCGGGGTCTGACCCGCCGCCGGACGCCGTACCTGCCCGTTGTCGCCGGTGACCACGTCGTCGCCGGGACCACCGAAGATGGCATCCGCGGTGTCGGGCTGACCCGTACCCGCTGCCAGCTGGGTCGAGCTGCCGCCGACCAGGTCGTCGTCGGCCAGGTCACCCTCGACCCAGTCGCTCGCCTGACCACCCTCGACGTAGTCGTCGTCGCCGTCGCCCTTGGCGCGGTCCTCGCCCCCCTGGCCGTACAGCACGTCCTGACCGTCTCCACCGAACATCTGGTCGTTGCCGGACGTGTTGGCCGCCGGTGTCAGACCGAGGTCGAGCAGCGCAACCGTGTGTCCCGCCGCGAACCCGCGCTGCCTTGTCATCGGTGTCGTCGCGGCCGGGTCGGTGGTGAGACCGAGGACCGCGTTGTCACCCGTCATCAGGTCCGGACCGGCGTCTCCGAAGAGCAGGTCGCCGGTGTCCGGTCGGCCAACTCCAGCGGCGGCCTGTTCGAACGAGCCACCCGCGATCGCGTCCTCGCCGTCGTTGCCGTGCACGACGTCTCCGGCGTTGTTGCCTTCCAGGTGGTCGTTGTCGCCGTTGCCGTTCACCTGGTCCGCACCGAGACCGCCGTACGCCGTGTCGTCGCCGTCGCCGCCGTGGATCCGGTCACCCGCTCCGGCCGCCGCGGTGGTTCCGTCCAGGTCGAGCGGAATCGCCGGTGGGTCGGCCGGGTTCGCCGGGTCGTCCACGGTGCCGTTGTCGCCGATCAGCCGGTCGTTGCCGAGGTCGCCGTACAGGTCGTCCTCGCCGTTGTCCGTCCGGCCCTCGGCCCGGGTGCCGCCGTAGAGCAGGTCGTTGCCGGCTCCACCGGTCGCCCAGTCCTTGCCGTTGTTGCCCTCGACCACGTCGGCCTCGGTACCGCCGTACGCGACGTCGTCACCGGCGTTGCCGAAGGCCTGGTCCAGCCCGGCGTCGCCGTACAGGACGTCGGTCTCGGTGCCGCCCCAGAGGCGGTCGTCGTCGCCGCCGCCGCGCAGCGTGTCCTTGCCCTGCTGGCCACAGGCAAGATCGTTGCCTCCGGCCAGCTCGGCCAGGTCGTTCGCGCCACCGGCGGAGACGGTGTCGATTCCGGCGCCGCCCGCGATGCGGTCGTTGCCGTCCCCGGTACCGGCGCTGGTGCTCTCGTCCACCGGGTCGGAGCCGACCGGCGCACCCGGCTTGCAGAGCTCGGCGTCGATCCGCTTGTCGCCGAACATCTTCGCGGGTCCGTCGCCGCCGACCAGGTGGTCGTTGCCGAGGCCACCGACCAGGGTCTTGGCGTTCGACGGAACCCCCGCCGGCAGCGGCAGTTTGGTCACGTCCCTGGTCGCGCCGAAACCGTCGTCCGGTCCGTCGACACCGCTGACCTCGGCCGGCTCGGCGATGACGTAGTCGTCACCCGGACCGCCGTAGACCTCGTCCGTGCCGTAGCCGCCGAGCAGGATGTCCCGGTTGCCGCCGCCGATGAGCTTCGCGGTCTGGTCACCCTGGGAATGGCTGGTGATGTTGTCGAAGCCCTGGCTGCCCCAGACCTGGTCGCTGCCGGTGCCGGTGTCGACGGTGTTGGTCGCGCCCACATCCGGCGGACCGGCCTCGTCGACACCGAACTCGCCCTCGGCCGCGGTGAAGATCCGGTCCGCGTTCGAGCCACCGGTGATCCGGTCGTTGCCGTTGTCGCCGACGATCGTGTTGATCCCGGCCTTCAGCGCTCCGTCCGGCTGGTCGGCCGCGACACCGATCTTGTCGTCACCGCCGTTGCCCTCGGCCTTGTTGGTGCCCAGGCCGAGCCCGATCGTGTCGGCACCCGCCGGCGCGACCTCGGTCTGGCCGGTCGGGTCCGCGATCGACTCCCAGTCGAACACCTCGGCCAGGTCGGAGGTTCCGCCGCCGTCCTGGGCGTTGTGAGTCACCTTGCGGTTCTTGCGAGCGGTTCCCAGCGAGGCGTCACCGCTGACCCGGTCGTCGCCGTTGCCGACGGTGATGGTGTCGTCGCCCGAGCCACCCGCCACCATCGCCTTCGAGGTGGCGCCGCCGGTGTCACCGGTGACAATGATGTCGTTGCCGCCGCGCCCGTCGACGTACGACAGGCCGCGGCCGGTGGTGATCACGTCGTCCTTGCTGCCACCGATGACCACGGCGTCCTTGTCGTAGACCGCCGGCGTCTTGCCCGCGCTGTCGCCGGTCTGCTTCTTGCCGTCGCCGATGAAGGTGATGTTCATCGGTTTGGCGTAGCCCTCACCGTCGACCACCACCCGCTTCAGGTTCGGGTCGAGGTACTCGCGCCGCTCGCCGAGCATCTCCACCGAGAAGCCGTCGAAGTCGCCGTTGTCGCCGGCCGCGTCGCCCTCCTTCTGGGCGTAGTGCAGCGAGACGACCTTGACCGTGTCCTTCTCCACCGCCGCGGCCTCGTTGCCCCACGGAGCACCTCGTTGGGTGTTCTTGCCGAACTGACCGGCGAAGACCACCACGGTGTCGCCGACGGTACCGGCGAGCTTGGGCGGCGGCGGTTCGCAGTCGGGTTTCACCGAGAAGTCGAGCAGTGTCACGTCGGCCAGGGTGAAGCTGAAGGAGACCGAGAAGATGCTGACGCCGATGGTGATGTAGACCCGCAGGAACAGCGACAGCTTGCCGCTCATGGTGAACAGACAGAGCGGATTGTTGAGGGCCGCGTGCAGGAACTCGCTGACCCGGAACTTGCCGTCGTCGTTCGGGTCGTTCCAGTAGAAGCCGATGGTCAGCCGGAGGCCGCCCTCGATGCCGACGGTGATGATCACCGCGCTCACCGCGGCGCCCGCCGCGATCTCACCCGTCAACTGGACGACCGGGATCGGAGTACCGGCGTCGTCGACGGTCTTGAAGAACAGGCCGTCCAGCACGTCGACGGCCTCCACCGGCGCTCCGTTCTGCGCGGCCTCGACCGCCTTGCGGATGCCGTAGGTGTCCAGCCCCGCGACGATCCGCAGGCTGACACTGGCCGAGCCGGCCAGCGTGACGAACACCGGCGGCGGCGCGTACACCGGACCGAACGCCTGCCGCCAACTGAAGCCGAGCGTCAGCGGGCCGGAGTCGAACTCGACCAACGTGACGTCGCCACCCATCAGCAGGTTGAACGCCTTGGCCGGCTGCTCGAGGATCGGGAAGCTGAAGCCCGACTTCTCCGCGTCGCCCTCGTCCGCGGCCAGCCCGGTGCCGCCGAAGATCGGCTTGCCGGCCGCCTGCGGGTTCTCGTTCTTGCCGTTCAGGTTCGACTTCACCTCGGCGCCCGGCTTCGCGTTCACCGTCTTGTACAGCTTGTCCGCCGTGGTCGGCGAGTTGCTGGTGTCCAGCGCCTTGTCGCCGGCGATCTCGAAGTCGCCGAGTGGCACGTAGCAGTCGTTCTCCGCGTCCGGACTGCAACTGGGCAGCCGGTTGATGAACTCGATCACCGACTTGATCGTGTCGACGAAGTCGAGCTTCGGTCCGCCGGCCAGGGTGCTGAACGACTTGGCCAGCGTCATCAAGGTGACGTCGTCACCACCGGCCATCCGACTCAGGTCGGACAGCACCGGGATCGGCGCGTACAAGGTGTCCATCACCGGCTGCAGCGGCCCGGTGACCCGCTTCATCTCCTTGACGACGTCGCCGAGCAGATTCTCGAAGAAGGTGCCGGCGCTGATCCCGACATCCTTGAAGGCGATGTACGGCGCGCCGGCGT
This sequence comes from Kribbella sancticallisti, assembly GCF_039530625.1. Classification (NCBI taxonomy): domain Bacteria; kingdom Bacillati; phylum Actinomycetota; class Actinomycetes; order Propionibacteriales; family Kribbellaceae; genus Kribbella; species Kribbella sancticallisti. Next base: position 149,817 of record NZ_BAAAOS010000033.1, read on the forward strand.
CTTGCGGCGCCTTGTTGTCGAAGCCCCAGGTGAGCTGGAAGTTCGCCCGGACGCCGGGGAAGGCGGAGTCCACCTGCGCTTCCACGATCCAGTCGATCGTGAAGGCGCCGGCCAGCGAGACGCCGAACAACTCACCGCCCTTGCCGAGGTCCGCGAACTTGATCTTCGCGTTCTCGTCGGCCGTGCAGGCGTCCTCGGTGCCCTTGAAGCAACTGTCCTCGCCCGGCGCCTTCAGGTCGATCTGGAACGCGCCCGCGAACAGCGGCTTGGTGGCGTCGTGCCCCTCACCCGTCGCCTTGTCGACGTTGATCTTGATGAACGCCAGCTCGGCGACCATCGTGTCCGGCAGGTCGAAGGCGAGGCCGACCTGCAGCTCGGGCAGCGCCTTGTTCTCCGCGCCCCAGCCGTCATGGGTGTTGATGAAGAAGCCGTCGGTCTTGGTCAGCCCGAGCTTGAAGTGCAGCGCGAAGCCGGCGTCGACGGTGATGCCGTCGGTGCCGTCCTTGCCCTGCCGAAGGGCCAGCCCCGGGATGCCGATGTCCAACGGCAGCGAGGTGTGGAAGCACGGCTTCGGCGCACCGGTGTTCTCGCAGCCCTTGGCCGAGCTCACCTTGCCGCGCTGGGCGGTGAACTCGAGGAAGACACCGTTGATGTCGTTGATGCCGCAGAGCGCGAGGTCGGGTTCCTGGGTCGCCGCGGTGTAGTCCGCGCCGGTGTCCCCGTGGTCGTCGTAGACCAGCACGTTGCCGAGCTTCTTGACCAGCTTGAAGGCGGAGTCACCCGGCGCCTTCCGCAAGATCTTGTAGCCGGTGGCGTTCGGAACCGCCGTCCAGGTCACGTGGTTGCTGTTGGTGCCGTTGAGCTCGGCCGCACCCTTGGTGGTCTGACCGGGATCGCTCGGGACGGTGTCGTCCGCAGTACCGTCGCCTGTTCCTTGGTAGGCGACCACCTTGTACTCGTATGTCGTAGTACCGGCGTCTGCTGGGTCTTCCTTCACCGTCGGCGCGGCGGCCTTCGCGAGCGTCGCAGTACAGTCGAAGTCGACGGTCACCTCGGTCGCGGCGATCTGTACTTCGGCCAGCGCGGCTGCCAGCTTGGTGTTGATGAAGTTCTTGAACTCCTGGGAGTTCGCCGGCCGGCCACCACCCGGCAACTCGTTCCAGATGGAGCTGCGCAGCTTGGTCCGCAGATCACCGATGAAGTCCGCGCCCTGCTGCAGGTCCTCGCCGATCAGCGGCAACTTGCCCTGGAAGCTGGCCGTCCGGAACGCCTGCTCCACCGCGGCCAGATAGCCTTCCAGGCCGTCGCCGAAGTTCTTGAAGTCGAGCAACGCGTCAGCGAGCCGCTGGCCGAGATCTGCCGGGATGTCCAGCTCCTTCTTGGCTGCGTCTGAGCCAGGCAGGTTGTCGTCAAGGTCGACCAGGTCTGCCGGGTTCGTCGAGTCGGGGACCCGCAGGGCGATCTGGCCGATCGGCACCCAGCCGTCAGGTGCACCCGAGTTGTTCAGGTAGATGGGCAGGCTGCCGCACACCATCAACGGAGTGTCGAGAGTCTCCCCGCAGCCGACGGTGCCGTTGGTGGCGTTGAAGTTCACGCCGACCGCGCCGATGAAGTCGATGAACGAGACGGGCGTGTCCGCCGCTGCCCCGGTCTTGGCCAGAGCGATGCTCAGATCCGCCCTGGCCTGCGCCTTCTCGGCGTCCGGCGCACCCGCGGTCGGGTTGCCCAGCGCGATGCTGAGCGGACCGACCACGCCCTGGACGATGCCGTTCTTCAGCTCCGCCTTGGCGCCGACGCTGATCGACGAGTCCTCCAGTACCTTCAGGTTCGCACCGTCCGCCGGGCCTTCACCCGCGGCCAGCGGAATGACCAGGCCGACCTTGACCCGGCCGTCCACCTGGACCTGCGCCAGACCGGACGCCTGGGCAGCGGCGAACGACTGGTCGCCTCCGTTGAGGTTGCCCAGCGCAAGCTTGATCGGCGAGGCCGCCCGGTAGCCGCGCTTCCAGTCGACGTCGAGCACCAGGTTCGGCTTGCCGTCCTTCTCCAGATAGCGGAACTTCACGCTGTCCGTGCCGAGGCCCTTGTTGAGCAGCTCGACCGCGTCCTGGATGTTGTCCGGGGTGTTCGCCAGCAACTGGTCGGTGACGTCGTCCAGTGCCGACCGCATCATGTACGGCGTACCGGCGGCGGGCGCGGACTCCCACGCCTTGGTCAGCGTCAGGGTCTTCCCGTCCGCCGACACCGCTTGGACGATGCCGACCTGGGTGCCGACCACGATCGACCGGCCGACCAGCGCCGGGGTGAACAGGTTTCCCTCGATGCGGGTGCCGTCGACCACGGTGTTCGTGCCGTAGCTGACACCGGTGCCGGCGTTCGACTCGTCACTGACGAGCAGGTCGCGCAGGGACTTGCCGAGGCCGGGGATGTCCTTGTCGAAGACACCGCCGCCGGCCGACGGGTTGGACTCGGCGAGCTGCTTCGACAGCGTCTGCAGGGTCTTGATCAGCGCGGTGAACAGCGCCTTCGGGTCATCGGCGTCGAAGTCCAGCTTGAAGATCTCCGCCAGGTCGCTGGTGTCGAGCTCGACCGACGTCGGGTCGGTCAGATCGGCCCACTTGGCGGTGAACTTCGTCGTCGCACCGGCCGGGAGGAACTGCTCCGCCTCGGGCACGACCACGGTGAGGTCGCCGTACGCGCGGACGTTCGCGTCGATGTCGAGCAGGTTCTGGGGCGCGTCCACGAGTTGCTTGAACAATTCGGACAGGCGCAGGTCGTGCTGCTCGTCGCCCTGTTGTTTCAACCCGACGGACAACATGTGGCCGGTCGGCGTACCGGCTGGGCAGGTGTCGCCCAGCGAGGAGTTGCAGACCTTCAGCTGGCCGGTCAGGTGGACCTTGAAGAAGCCGGCGTTCGCGGTCAGGTCGACGGCGGTCTCGATCGGGAAGTCCGCCGTGAAGAGCGAGCCGCCGGTGCGGATCATCACCCGGTCGGTGTTCAGCGGCAGGGCCGGGACGACGATGTCGAGCGGGCCGTTGTGCTGGGTGAACGGGCAGGCCTGGGTGGAGCCGAGGAATCCGTTGCAGTCGGCACCGGTCTTCGGGTCCTGCAGATCCAGTACCAGGGTGACGTTCGCGCTGTAGGACGGCTTCACCTTGGCGAACGTCTGGTCCGCGTTGGCGTTGAGAATTCCGTGGCCGTCGGCATCGATCTTGTTGGCGAACGTCACCGCGCCGACGTGCGGCTCGGCCCCGGCGATCACGTACGGCGAGTTGGTGTTCGGCTGGCCACCTGCCCAGTCGGCCTTCAAGGTGATCGTGCCGGCGTCGTTGCTCGCCACCTCACCGGCGGACGTGCCGGCCACCACCCGGCGGCCGATCCACTGGTTCACGGCCCAGCCGGCGCCGGCCACCGTCAACGTCTTCGGGCCGTACGTCGCCGTCTTGCCGGACGCCTCCACACTCACCGGGTCGAGCTCGACGGCGGTGTCCGGCGCGGTCTTGGACATGCCCAGGGTCAACGCGAGCTTGCTGTCGGCGGCGCTCCAGACCAGGTTGCTCAGGTCGATGTCGGACGCCTCGTCGAGCTTCTTCAGCAGATCCTGCAGCGAGGTGAAGGTCGGCTTGCCCGCCTGCGCCGGGTCCTGGCCCGCGTAGGTGGGATCAGTCGGGCCGGGCACGGTGTTCTTGGCCAGGAAGTCCTTGAGTACCTGGTTGATCTGGATCGCGTCGGCCAGCGTGCCCTTCATGAACGGCAGGTCCAGGTCGCCGGTCGTCGGCAGCGGCCCTTCCTTGTCCGGGTCGTACTTCGCCTTCTGGATCGCGGTCAGGGTGGCAACCACCTGCGCCAGTCCCTCGGCGAGGTCCTGCAGGCTCATGTTCTGGAACTTGCCGACGGTGCCGGCGAGATCGGGCGCGCTGACGACCGGAGTACCGGTGCCGATGTCGTCCCAGTCGACCTTCACGGTGGCGCTGATCTCGCTCGGCAACGCCGCCGGGATACCGGCCGCGGCCGCGCCGAGCTGGAAGGTCGCGTGCACGGAGCCGCGGGAGCCGGCGTCACTCGCGTCGATCGGCTGGGAACCTTCCGGGTCCAGGCCGACGGTGACCAGACCGTCGAGCGACCCGGCCTGGGCCAATTCGCCGTTGCCGCTGAAGAAGAGCTTGCCGTCGTTGTCCGGGTCGCTGACCGTGCCGACGAAGTGCGCGTCGAGGTCAAGGGACGAGCCGGTCAGAAGACGCCGAGGATGCCGATCGCTGCCTTCGCGCTGGCGTTGTCGATCGCGGCGTGGACATCGACGTCGAGCCGCGGGGTGCCGGTGGAGCGGACCAGGTAGACCTTGTCGTCTGCGCCACCGGTCCATACGACGCTGAGCGCCAGCCGCGACTTCAAGCTGACGGTGACACCGTCGGAGACCGACAGCTCGACCTTCGGCGAGGCGCTGCTGAGCCGCAGGTCCTGCCCCGTCGCCGCCTTGTCGACAGTAGCGACAATGTCGAGCTTCTTGCCCGCGCCGAGGTCGCTCACCGAAGTCTTGAGGTGGCCCGCCCGGCCGCCGTCGATGGTGATGTCCTTGTCGACCTCGAGATCCCCGAAGTCCACTGCCGACTGCAGTTCGTCCGTCACCGCCTTGCCGAACAGGTCGTTCAGCCCGAGCAACCCGCCCGGACTGGCCCCGACCAACGGCAACGGTTCCTTCAACTTGTCAACAGCCGCGAGCCCCGACGTCCATGCCGCCAAGCTGTCTGGCGCGCCCCCGACCCCCAACATCCCGAGGAGATCGTCCACCCCATCCTCAGCCGCGCGGGCCGGCTGAGCGGTATAAACCAGCATCCCGACCAACAGACTGATGGCCACAGCAACCGAAACAAGACGCGACGAAGCAACCCGCAACAACCCCATAGGACACCCCCGCGGCCCCGGGCCCGCGCTCCCCCCACGGTCGCGCGACGGGCGACCCCCCAGCCGCTGCCGAGAAAGGTAAGCCACACAGAGTAGCGACGCAATACCTCACGTAAACATCAACGCCGCCCACCGCTCGATCCGACCTCGCGCCACCGGCACCAAATCAGCGCCCTGCGAGTAAAATCCACCTCGACTTCGCACCGTGCGCGCACAGCTGACTCGACGTCCGCGCCGAGAATCTGCGGCGCACTCGACGCCAGAAATGGATTGTCGCTCACCCGCCGTACCGCATCGCCACGATCGTTTCGGGATGAATCCCCGGTCTTACCTGATCGCCGAAACAAACACCTTGCAAGAATTTCCCTCGGACTTCGCGACTATAACGCTCCGATTGACTGCCCCCAAGCGGTCGTCCTCAATACCGCGAGGTTCGCGATGGCTCTCGATATTCCAACCATGCTCCCGCCCCGCGGTCTCAACAAGAGACGGAAGCAACACAGAACTCTTGAGCGAACCCTCTATCGAGCTTTCCTTCAGGAACTGTGGGACCGTGTCGCAGTCAGTGTCGAACGTGAGATCGAAGCTCTCATCGGCACCGATGTACACAGCAAACCGAACTCCGCCTGCATCTTCCGGCAGCTTGATTCCATTGTCGACCAGCGCCTTCTCCAGCGTGACGTCCGCCGCGGATCCGGCATAGGCCCGGGGATCCGGGTTCGGCTGCTCCTTCAACGAGCAGCCGACCAGCATCGCACCAGTCACACACGCCACCAAGAAAGCTCGGACAACCGGTCGACCGAAGCCTGAACGGCGGCTACCCACCGAAGAAAGCAGAGCCGGAAGTGTCATAGTCCCTTGCCAATCCAACCGTATGCAGTCGGGCCCAGTCCGCTTGCCGCAGGTGGATCGCAGGCAAGGACTTCTTGGGCCAGTACACGTCGTCGCGGGGTTCCGTCTCCGTCCCCCAGTTGTACCGCTTGTAGACCTGGACCCAATACTCCGTCTTCGAACCAGTCCCAGAACCTACAGTCGAGCCAGTAACTCGGTACTGAAAGCCGTTCAAGGCGAGGAACCAGTTGGCGTCCGCGCTTCCGGTCCGTGCAGTCCTCCAACCCGTGGTGAATGTGGCATTTCCCTTCAGACGTTTCACATCGGCGTCGACCTGTTGTTTGAAGCCTGGCAGGTCAGTCAACATCCGACTCACATCCAACTCGTAGTGGTCACCGGTGTTACTGATCCAGTGATCGAGCATCCGAGCGGCGTCCTCGAGTCCACGAAGGTGGAGGCCTTGGGAGACCAGCTTTGCCTTCTCGAGCTCACTGAATTCTTTCGATCCGGTGATTCTCGTCCACCACGGTACCTTCTCGGCGCCATACGGACGCTCAGGATCCTTCGCGTATCCCGTCGTGCTGGGGTCGATCTCTGGCGGCACAGTCCGGTCGACCTGGCCATCGTCTACCGGTGGCTGCGACGATTGGATCGGGCCGTCGTAGCCGGCGCCTGTGTCGCAGCCGCCTTCTTCGGCCATCGGGCAATGGCCGTCGAATTCAATGCCGGAGATCGGGTTGCCGCCGGCGAAGGCGTAGCGGTTGCTAGTCCAGAGGTCCAGGCCGAGGCTCATGTCGGCCAGGGCGCCGTTGTAGGAGTCTCGGGAGAGGAAGCGGTTCAGGCCTGGGGAGTAGTCGCGGAAGCCCATGTCGTAGGACTCCGATGACTGGTCCCAGCGCTTCGCGTTGAAGCGGTAGACGTTGTAGGGCTCTTTGCCTGGGTTTTGGGCCTCGGGCTTGTCTACGCCGGTGAAGCGTTCCTCGTCATTGCTGCCGTAGGCCGTGTAGCCGTATGTCGAGCGGGTGTCGCCGGCGTCGGAGGTCAGGGTTTCCACGTCGGTGTGGGGGTTGTAGCCGTAGTACGAATCTTCCGAGGTGCCGTCGGGCTTGAACTTCACCTGGGAGAGACGAGAGCCCCATGGGGAGTACTGGTAGGAGGCGGTGATCTCGCCGGCTACCTCTTCGGAGAGGACCTCGCCGGAGAGGCCGAGGTAGGAGTAGCTGGTGGTCTTGGTGCCTTCCACCTTGGAGCTGGTGCGGTCCAGGGCGTCGTAGCTGGTATCGGTGGTCTTGGTGGTGCCGTCCGACTCGAGCTGGCGGTGCTTGATGATGCGGTCGTAGCCGTCGTAGGTGTTGCGTTCGATGACCTTGCCGGCCGAGGACACCTGCGACAGACGTCCGAACGGGTCGTAGGTGTACGACGCCGTCGTCCCATCCGTGGTCGAAGTCAGCAGACGATTGCGGTCGTACGAGTACGAAGTCGAGACACCCTTCACCGTCTGAGCGACCACGTTGCTCGCCGGGTCGTGGGTGTAGGTCTCGGTCGACTGGACCGTCGCACCGGCCGCGTCCTTTTTCTCGACCTTGGCGACGCGGTCGAGGGGGTCGAAGGTGTAGGCGAAGACGTTCTCCAGGTACGCCGAGTGGTTGTCGGCGTTCTGGATCTTCGCGGTGTCCTTGATGCGGTGGCCGTTGGCGGAGTACTCCATCGCGTGCTGGGAGACCAGCGTGCCATTGGACTTCTTCTCGATCTGGGACGAGACCAGGCCGTCGAGGTAGTAGCCGAAGTCGACGGTGTTGCCGTTCGCCTTGGTTTCGACGTCGGTCTCGCCGCGGGCGGTGTAGGTGTAGCCCGCGATCTTCGGGGACGTGTCGGTGGCCGACTTGCCGTTCTTGACCTGGTCGACCAGGTCGCGGGCGTCGTAGGTGTACGACGAGAACTGGTCGTCCTTGTTCGCCGCATCGTCGAACGTCCGGGTGACCGGGGCGCCGTTCTCGTTGTAGGTGTACGTGGTGGTCTTGAGGAGCGCGGTGCCCTTCTTTTCCTCGACCTTCGCCACCTGGTTCAACCCGTTGTAGCTGACCAGGTAGTCGCTGACCTTCGCGCCCGGCTGAGTGTCGGTGATCTTCAGCAGGTTGCCGTTGGTGTCGTAGGTGTAGGTGAAGTCCTTCTTCTCCGCGTCGGCCTCACCGGTGTTGTCGCGCACTACCTTCACCGCGTCGGCGGAGACCGTGCCGGTAGTGGCCGGAGCCAGGGACACCGAACCCGTGGTCGCCTCCGCGAAGGTGAACTCACCCAGGCTCACCCACGTACCGGCGCCCGTCGTCTGGTTGACCGGCTTGCTCACAGGAGCGCCGCCGGTGCTGACCGAGTACGGCGCCGCGGTCGACGCGCCCGTCACGGACGGGTAGCGAACATAGACGGTGTACTTCCCGTCCGCCGGGACGTTCAGCTTCCAAGTGTGCTTATCGGTGCTACCGGTCGCCGCCGCATGGGTCCGGTAGCTCGTGCCCTGGAAGCCGGTGCCGGCAGAAGACGTCGCCCAGGTGCCGGCAACATCCACGTCACCGGTGTCGGAGTTGTCCACCAGCGATACATGCAGACCGACCGGCACACCATCGTCCGCGCGGGACTTGAGCTTGCCGTCGGGGAAGAAGTCCCACGACATCGTGCGGGACGACGAACCACCCGCACTGGTCAGCGTCCGCGCCGTCTGCTGACCGAGATCGTTGTAGCCGTACGTCGCTACGATGTCCCACGGATCCGTACTCGACTTCACCCAGCCGTTGTCGAAGTAGCTGTACGACGTGTCGTTGCGAACCGCCTGGCCCTCCGAGGCCGGCGCACTGACCTTCGTCACGTTGCCGATCTCGTCGTACGTCATGACGGTCTTGTCCGGCGTGTTGTAGCGTGCGTCGTCCTTGTCGTACGGCGCCACCTTCTCCTTCGGGCGGTTCAACGCGTCGTACACGGTGACCTGGGCGAAGTCGTCCGGGTCGTCGGCGGTCTCGACGCCCCGCGGCGTGATCACCTTCGTCTGGTTGCCGACCTGGTCGTACTCCACCTGCGTGGTCCGGTAGAGCACGGTGCCGGCGCCGTCCTTGCTGTGCGGCACCTTCGCCTGCACGGTCTTGCCCCGCTCGTCCAACGTCAGCAACGTCTTGTTGCCATCGGCATCCGTCGAGCTGATGACGTTGCCGTCGCGGTCGTACTCTGTCGAGGTCGACTTGCCCGCGGCATCAGTCGCCGTCCTCGGCCGGTGCGCCTTGTCGTAGGTCGTCTTCGAGGTGAAGTCGGCCGGATCCGTCGTCTTCGACTTCCGCGGGTCGACGACCGTCACCACGTTGCCGACGTTGTCGTACTCGTAGCTGATCTTGTCGCTGTCGGCATTGGTGACCGACAGCAACTGGTAGACGGGGTCATAGGAGTACGACGTCACGAAGTCCGTCGTCTCCGGGGTGAGCACACCCTTCGGCTCGGTCTGCTTCAGCAGGTTGCCGACCACGTCGTACTCGTACTTCGTCTCCCGGTCCGGGTCCGTCGCGAGATCCTTCGGAGCCTTCGAGGAGATCAGCTGGTCGGCGTCGTCGTAGGCGTTGGTGGAGACCGCGCCGTTGGGCGCCGTGGCCTGGACGACGTTGTCGTTGGGGTCGTACACCGGCGCCGGCGTGTTGACGAAGAGGTTGGCGCTCTGATCCTTCGGCACCTTGCTGGTCAGCGGTCGTCCGAAGACGTCGTACGTGTAGGTGCTCGTCTTCAGCCTGGCGTCGGTGACAGCGAGCACGTTGCCCCGGACGTCATAGGTGAAGTCGCTCGACTTCGTCAGCGCATCGGTGATCCTCGTCGGGTAGCCGGTGTCGTGGTAGACGGAGTACGTCGTGGTGTTGTTGTTGGCGTCCGTCGACGTCTTCAGCTGCCCGAGGGTGTCGTAGGCGTACTTCGTCGTGTAGTCGTCGGCCGTAGCTGTCGCGTTGCCCTTCGGGTCCGTGACGGAGGTCAGGTTCCCGAGCGGGTCGTAGCCGAAGGTCCACGTGCGCCCCTCCGGGCTGACCTTGCGGATGAGTTCGCCGTAGAAGCCGTTGCCGCCGACGTTGTAGCTCAGCACGGTCGCAGGAGTCCCGTTGGCGTTGGCTTCGGCGTCCTTGATGGTCAGCGGGAAGCCGGTCTTGGGGTCGTAGGTCCAGGTACTGCGCGCCCCGTTGGGCTCCTCGACTTGGGTGACGTTGTGGTCGGTGTCCCAGCTGAGCAAGGTGGTCTCGTTCTTCGCGTTGGTGGTCTGGACCGGCCTGCCGAAGCTGTCGGTCACGTACTTCGTGGTGCGCGGCGTCGCATCGGTGACGGTCGTCTCCACCGATCCCGTACCGGGGACGTAGCCGAAGGTGGTCGTCTTGCCCAACCGGTCCGTCAGCTTCTCGAGCTTCCACTTGTCCTTGGGGTCGGTGGTCGCCTCGAAGTACGACAGGTTCGTCGCCTTGCCCCGCGGATCGGTGACACGCACCAGCTTGGTGTTCTTGTTGGTGTTGGTCGCGTCATAGACGAACTTGAACGTCTTCGCCGCAGTGGAGCCGGCACCGTCCACCATCTCGGCCATCAGGCCCTTGTCGGAGTAGGTGAACGTCACCTTCCGGCCGGAGATGTCGGTGATGGACTCGACCTGGTCGATGATCTTCGGGTTGGTCAGGTTCGTCGCGGCCGTCTTGACGCCGGCGTCGTTGATGTAGCTGTACGCCTGACCCTTCTCGAAGTAGTCGAGCGTCAGCGTCCGGCGACCGGCATCGTCGGTGATGTAGTCCAGGAACTTGACCGGCTTGTTGGCACTCTTGCGCTCCTCATAGGTGAAGAGCGTCTCGTTGCCGTTCTTGTCCCGGATGACCGACTGGAAACCCTGGTCGTCGAAGAAGAACTGGGTCCGGTCCGGGCGGGTCAGCATCCAAGCACGGTTGACCGAGGTCTTGTTGTCCGGCGGGTCGGCGATCTTCTGCAGGTAGAGGTGGACGCCCTTCGGGTGGTCGTAGTCCCACATGGTCTCGTCCGTCGTGCCGTGCTTGTTCAGCGCGAAGGTGTGACTTGTGCCGTCTCCGTCGGTCAGCGTGATCGTGGTCGGCCACTTCTGGCCCCGCGGATGGAAGTCGAGCGCCGTGCCGAGCCGGTTCAAGGTGGAGGTCGACAACGACCACCCGTAGCCCATGGACGAAGCGGAGGTGTCCAGGCTGTTGTAGGTCATCCGCACGAAGGTGGACGCACCACGGCTGGGGTTCGAGAGCGCGTTGTAGCCGAAGGCGACGTTCCCGGTGGCGAGGTTCACCATCGCGGACGAGCCGGCCCCGGTGTTCTTCCCGGCGTACTGGTAGAACTTCTCCAGCCCGAGCTGATCGGACGTCGGGTCCTCGACCGCGGCGTTCTGGTTCAGGGTCCCGACACCGCCGGTGGTCTTGGACAGCCAGGCGCCGGTCACCTTGTTGCGCAGATCCCACTGGAGAACGAAGTCCTCCCGCTTGTTGCTGGGATCGGCGGCGACCGGGCTCTTCACCTGCGCACTCACCTTGACCGCCGCACCCGGCGCGAGATCCGCCGGCAGAGCAGTGTCGAGCCGGTTGGCCGCCGAGGTCACCTCGGTGCCGTCGGGCAGTGTCCAGTGGTAGGAGAGCGCGTAGTCCGAGGTCTTCAGGGCGAAGGCCTGGGTGTTGGTGATCGTCACGTCGACCGGGTACTGCGCCGCAGGCGTCTGCCGCTGCGGGGTCTTCGGCGCGTGGTACGCGTTCTCCGGTGTCTTGCTGAGATAGGTGACCTTCAGCAGCGGACGCAGCAGCGGCTCAGCCGCTTCCGCGCTGAGGAACAGCCCGTGACCGGTAACTGTCTCTGTCGACTGTTTGAGCAGGAAGCCGTGCTCGGTCGCAGGAGTGTTCACCCAACCCTGGACAGCCGTTTTGGCTTGCCACCAATGCCAGGTCGGGTCAGGCACGCCGATGTTGCCCGCCGGCACGTAGTCCAGAGCCGCTCCGAAGTCACCGCCCGCCGTGGTCCACGACGTGGTCGAGTTGGCCTTCTGCCAAGTTGTCGCCGCCTCCACGAACGTCTTGCTCAACGCATGGGCATTGACCTGGGCGGCACCACCCTCGTAATGGGCCTTCCACAGCCCGAGCTTGGCATCCAGGACCGTCGAGCCCGCCGGGATGGAGCCGGTGACGGTTCCGAAGTTCACCACGGCGCGGGTCTTGCCGTAGGTGGCGTTGTTGCCGACCTCGAGCCACGCCTTGCCCTCCACCTTGTCGAGATTTGTCGCGTACTGCACGCTCGACAACGTCGAGTCGGCCGCGGCCTGGAAGTACTTGACCACCTGACCCGCCTTCGGCAGACGCGCGAGCTGCGTCGCCGACGGCGTCAGTCCGCCGTCCTTCGTCTTGACCGCAACCATGTAGTAGTAGCCGTCGCCCTCGTCCGAGGTGTCCGCGGCCGGCGTCGGCTCGGCGCTCGTGTCGACGAAGGTCGTCGTTCCGGTGGCGACCGGGGCGACCAGCGTGTCCGCGGTCGGGTTGAAGTTCTGGAAGATGCTGCGGTGCACCTGGTACTCGACGATGTCGTCGGCCGTGCTGGTGCTCGGATCGGCGTACGCACTCCAGTTCAGCGTCGCGCCGGTGGCGGCGATCGTCGTCGGCGTGCTGACGACGACGCCCGGCCGGCCGTACGTGACGATCAGCTTGGGCCGATTGGCGTGCCGGTGCACGTCCGAGCCGTTGTACGCGTACTCGCTGGCCTGGTAGACGGGTCCACCGCGGCCGAGGGTCTCGTCGGTCGCCTTGACGATCATCCCGTTGTTCGGGGAGCCGCCGAGCCAGCTCTGCAGCATCGAGCGGACGCTGAACGTGTGCCAGACGCTGCTCTCGTTGGCGTCCTTCGTGTCGTACGCCCGCTTGATCAGCCGCATGGTGTCCGCGGTGGTCACCTTGCCCGCGACGTCCCCCATGGTGATCCGGTAGCCGCCACCCACGTTGAACGGGAGCGAGCCGAGGGCCTTCAGGACGTTGCCGGTGCCGAGCGTCTGGTTCACCGTGTAGTTGGCGGTGCCGCCACCGTGCAAGACGCTGTACGGCGTATTGGTGGCGCGGTCGGCGCCTTGGATGTAGCCGGCCGAGACGTCGTAGTAGCCGGTCTCGGTGATGTCTGGCATCCAGGTGAACGTCGACCCGGTCGCGGCGTCGTTCTGGTACTTGTAGCCACCACCATCAGCCACCGCCGACGTACCCGGCAGCCAGGCGCCGACCATGGACGTGTTGTGAGTGTGGCTGTCGTCGACGTACGACATGTTGTAGGCGAGGCTGCCCAGCGTGGTGTTGACCGTCGAGTTCCAGTTGACCGTCGACTCGGTCCAGGCCGAGGCCGCCTGACGCGCCTCCAACTGGACCGCGTTCGCGTTGGTCTCGAACGACTGGTCGAAGTAGAGCTTCAACTGGGCGGCGTCGACCGTCGCTCCCGCGGGAATGCTGGAGATGTCGAACTTCAGCAGGCTCCGGCGCTTGGCCGCGGCGGTCGTACCGGCGTACAGGCCGGTGATGCCGCCGTAGTTGGTGGTCGGCGCGCCGGAGTCCACCATCGCGTCCTGGGCCTGGTCCGGAGCGGGCTCCACAGCGATCGTCGGGTCGATCACCACCGGATACTGACGATCGGCGCTGTTCAGCCACTCCGCGTCCGCCCGCACCGTGATGTCGATGTCGGCTCCGCGCTGTGTGACCGTCTGGGTCACGTTGTCGCTGAAGGCCTTCCCGTACGGCGACGCCGCGTCGTCGCGGGCGTCCGTCATGAACGGCCGCGGCATCGTGAACAGCGGGCGGCCGACCCCGCTCCGCGGGTGGAAGGCGATCGAGCCGTCAGACTGCTCCACAGCCTTCACACCGGCCAGCTTCAGGCTGAATCGGTACGTCGGATCGGCCGGCGCCGACTCCAAGACGATGCTCTCCTTCAGCTGATCCGGTCCGACCTGGTAGACCAGATCCGCATCACCGAACACATCCGGGTAGGTGACCGTGTCCCCGGCGGCCGTCGGCGCCAGCGCCTTCGTGGCCGCGGTTCCGAGCGTCAGCCCCTGGCCGCCGAGGTCGAACGTGACGAGCTCGTCGGCGCGGGTGCCGAAGGTGCTGCGGAAGCTGTTGGTCGCGTTGACGAAGGCGGCGTCCTTCGTCTTGCCGGCCTTCACCGAGGTGTCGATCGGCTGGAGGGTGCCGTCCGGTGCCTGGAAGTGAACCGGCTCACTGGACAGCTCGCTCTGCGTTCGCCCGTCCGCCAACTGGAACACCTTGCCGGTGGGCGTCCGTCGGCCGGCAAGCTCCTTCACCCGCCGGTCGTCCCGCTTGACGAACGCGGGCGGCTTCTCGTTGCGGGCGACGCCGGCGGGAAGCACCTGGTTCAGCTCGGGCTCGGGCTCGGCGGACTGGCTCTGCCAGCCCTTCAGCTCGGCGATCGAGCCGGCGGCGGAGCTCGAGGCGAAGGCCTGGGTCTGCAGGCCGGACGCGAGCAAGGCGACGGTGACGGAGAGGGGGACGAGCACACGGCGGACGCGGGACATGGGCGAGGGCTCCTTCGTCTGCCCGGGGCGCCTCACGGTGAGTCACCGAACCCCGGATGCCAGGCGTGTTCAGCCCGGCTGTGGCCGGGCCGGAGAAGAGTCCCTGAGGCTGGGCGGCTGCGCCAGAGCTACTCCGCGGTCATGGCACAACCTGCAGATCTGTAACGTTCCGCCGGATTTCCCGATCGCGCGCGACGGTGTTTTCCATCGATGGAGACTCGGCTGGGGTGCTCCAGGTCGGGAGGCCGGGCGGTGGTGGGCAGGGGTGAGGTGGACTACCGGCGGTGGGGGTCGGTTCACTGGGTGTGAGGGACTGAGCAGTACGGGAGAAATCCGAGTAGGATCCCGCGCTTGTGAAGTCGCTTCCGGCCCGGAAGCCCGTTTTTGTGGACTCGTCCGGGCATCGCCATCGGGCTATCCGTCGTCTCGGGGTACTGCTGGCTGTGCCGGTGGTGGGGTATGTGGTGTTGCTGGTGAGCAGCGTGGTCGGTGGGCCGCGGGTGGATACGCCGTTGATCCCGTTGCCGGAGGCCGGGAAGCAACAGCCTGCTCGGGTGACGCCGGCGCCGGGCAAGGGGGGACAGACGCCGAAGCCCAGTGAGCCCAGCCGTACTCCGGAAAGCTCGCTGCGGCCGGTTGCCGAAGTGCAAAGTACGCCGACGCCGGGTGAGTCCGCGACGCCGAGCACCAAGCCGACGACCCCGACTCCTTCGGACACCCCGACCGGCACCCCGACGCCCACGAGCACGCCGTCCCAGTCCACGACGCCGACCGGGACCCCGACGCCGGGGCATGGGAAGCCCTCAACGCCTCCTGGGCGCACCAAGTCGCCTAGCAAGCCGTGAGTCGCGCCAGGCGGGCTCGCCAGGTCCCGCTGCGGACTCACTGGTTCGTGCTGACCATGCTGCTGGTCTGCTTGTCCGGCGCTCTCCTCCTGCACGGGTACACCAACCACCTCTTCGGTACGACGCCCGACGGCGCCGTGGCCGCGACGGGTGCGCACGACGCGGTACCGGCCGCGGTGGTCAACGGTGGTCCGCTGATCGACGCCGGGAGCGCCTCACCCAGGTCCGCGAAACCGAAGGTGAAGACGATCGCGATCACCTTCGACGACGGGCCGGATCCCGTCTGGACCCCCAAGGTGCTCGACCTGCTCCGGGCTCAGGGCGTCAAGGCGACCTTCTTCGTCGTCGGTACCGAGGTCGCCGCGCACCCGGACCTCGCCCGCCGGATCGTCGCCGAAGGTCACCAGATCGGCGTGCACACGTTCACCCACGCGAACCTGAGCGCGGTGCCGGGTTGGCGGCGGTCCCTCGAGTTGCGGCAGAGCCAGTTGATCCTGGCCGGCGCCACCGGAGTCAGTACGCCGCTGCTGCGGCCGCCGTACTCGTCCGAGCCCTCGGCGCTGACCAACGCCGACTGGGAGGCCGTCAAGCACGCCAGAGACGCCGGCTACCTCACCGTGCTCACCACCCAGGACAGCGAGGACTGGCGCCGCCCGGGAACCACCCAGGTGATCGCGAACTCGATGCCGAAGAGCACGGCAGGCCAAGTGCTGCTGATGCACGACGCGGGTGGCGACCGGACCGAGACCCTTGCCGCGCTGCAGAAACTCATCCCGGCACTGAAGGCCCGCAACTTCCAGTTCGCCACGGTCAGCGACACCGTCGGCATCCCCCTGCCGATCCGCGAGGCGAGCTTGGTGGAACGTGGCCGCGGACTGGCCGCCATCTGGGCGATCCGGCTCAGCGACGGCGCGCTGACCATCATCACCTGGCTCCTGTACGCCGCCGGGGCGCTGAGCGTGCTCCGGGCGCTGACCACGATCATCGCCGCCAGGCGGCACGCGCGGGAGCGGTACTGGTCCTGGGGTGATCCCGTCACCGAACCCGTCACGGTGATCGTCCCGGCGTACAACGAGTCGGCCGGGATCGAGGCGGCGGTCCGGTCGCTGGTCGCCTCGGACCATCCGGTCGAGGTGATCGTCGTCGACGACGGCTCGACCGACGGCACCGCCGACCTGGTGGAGTCGCTGAACCTGCCGGGCGTCCGGGTGATCCGGCAGCTCAACGCGGGCAAGCCGGCCGCGCTGAACACCGGCCTGCAGGCGTCCTCCTACGAACTCGTGGTGATGGTCGACGGCGACACCGTCTTCGAGCCGGACGCGGTCCGGATGCTGGTGCAGCCGTTCGCCGATCCGTCCGTCGGAGCGGTGTCGGGCAACGCGAAGGTCGGCAACCGCAAGGGCCTGCTCGGCCGCTGGCAGCACATCGAGTACGTCGTCGGCTTCAACCTGGACCGCCGGTTGTTCGACCTCGCCGAGTGCATGCCGACGGTGCCCGGCGCGGTCGGCGGGTTCCGCCGGAGTGCGCTCGAGCGCATCGGCGGCCTGAGCGACGTCACGCTCGCCGAGGACACCGACCTGACGATGGCGCTGTGCCGGGACGGCTGGCGGGTTGTGTACGAGGAGCGGGCGCGCGCCTGGACCGAGGCACCGGCCAGCCTGGGCGCCCTCTGGCGACAGCGGTACCGCTGGTGCTACGGAACGCTGCAGGCGATGTGGAAGCACCGCGGCGCCTGGGTGCAGCGGGGGCAGTCGGGCAAGCTCGGCCGCCGCGGTCTCACCTACCTGCTGCTCTTCCAGGTCCTGCTGCCGCTGCTGGCGCCGGTGGTGGACGTGTTCGCCGTCTACGGTCTGATCTTCCTGGACCCGCTTCGGGTGGTCCTGGTCTGGGCAGGCTTCCTCGCCGTGCAGTTCGGGATGGGCGTTTACGCCTTCCGGCTGGACGGCGAGAGCGCGGGCCCGCTGTGGAGCCTGCCGCTGCAGCAGTTCGTCTATCGGCAGCTGATGTATCTCGTGGTCATCCAGTCGGTCTTCACGGCCCTTGCCGGCTCCCGCCTCCGCTGGCAGCGGATGGAGCGCTACGGCAGCCTCGACGTCCCGCCGTCCCCGGCCGACGCACGGCCCTGACGTCACGCTGAGCAACCGAAGGATTTCCCTGATTTCCGGCTGTTTTCCTCCTGATCGCTTCCGGATCGGGAACCAACCTCGCATTATTCCGGCAACCGCCGCCCGCCCAAGCGGCCCTGATCCGGAGGAACGCGCCCTATGCGATCTCTCATCACCCGTCCCCGCGCCCTGGCTGTCATGCTGGCCGGTGCAGCGCTCACCTTCAGCCCCTTGGGTGGCCAGGCAACCGCCCAGCTCCCGGTGGACCAACTCGACGACTGTTTCGTCCCGCCGGCGAGCGCGGCCGCCAAGGGCGGTCACGGTCCCGACACCCGCGACGTCTCGGCGACCGAGCAGAAGGCGATCGAGGCCCGGACCGCTCAGATCCTGAAGGCCAAGGCGGCCCGTGGTATCGGCGTACCGCAGGGTGCGCTGGCCGCGGCGAACGTCCCCGTCTACTTCCACGTGATGCGCGACGCGGCCGGCAACGGCGACGTCACCGACTCCCAGATCACCCAGCAGATGGCCGTTCTCAACAAGACCTTCGCCGGCCAGGAGTCGTCCGCGGCCTCGAACACCGGCTTCACCTTCTCGCTGGCCGGCACGTTCCGGTACAACAACAACAACTGGCACAAGGACAAGCAGAGCTCGACCTACCGCAAGCAGACCCGCAAGGGCGGCGCGAACGCGCTGAACATCTGGCTGGTCGACTTCTCCTACCTCGGCATCGCGACCTTCCCGTGGGACTACCCGCGCAACCCGGGCATCGACGGCATCCGGGTCCACTTCGACTCGCTGCCCGGCGGCTCGATCGCCAACTACAACCTGGGTGAGACCGCCACCCACGAGGCCGGGCACTGGTTCGGGCTCTACCACACGTTCCAGGGCGGCTGTACGTCCACGAACGACGGGGTAGGCGACACCCCGGCGCAGAGCAGTTCCACCAACGGCTGCCCCGAAGGCCGCGACTCGTGCTCGCTGCCTGGTCTGGACCCGATCCACAACTACATGGACTACTCGTACGACTCCTGCTACAACCAGTTCACCCCGGGCCAGAGCACCCGGATCAGCGACATGTGGACGGCGTACCGCGCCTGACCCACGCGAACCAGGGACCGCCCCAGCCCGTGGGGCGGTCCCTGTTCCAGGTTCAGATGATGTAGCGATCGTCAGGGCGCAGGACCCGCAACCAGCAGCACCCGTAGGGACCGACCGGATGCCGCAGCGTGCCGTCGTTGTCCACCTCGGACGTCTTCCCGGTCAGCAGATCGGCAACCCGTACTCCGACCCCGGTGCCCGCCAGCGCGAGGGTGACCTCGGCCGGCTCGTCCGAGAAGTTGTGTAGGGCAACAACCGCCCCACCCTCGTACTCCGACAGCTGCGCGTACACCGTCGGCGACTCGTGCTCCAGGATCGTGTACTTGCCCCAGGACAGCTCGGGGCACTCGCGATACCGCTGGATCAGCAGCTTGATCCAGTTCAGCAGGGAGTCCGGATCACGCCGCTGGTCGGCCACGTTCACGTGCTCCGGCGACAGCTCCCCCTCGACCACGAGCCCGGCCAGCTGGTCCGGATCAGCCGTCGAGAACCCGCCGTTGGGATCCCGCGTCCACTGCATCGGACTCCGTACCGCGTTACGCCCGTCCGCCGCCAGGTTCTCGCCCATGCCGATCTCCTCGCCGTAGAACAGCACCGGCGTACCGGGCAGGGTGAAGAGCATGCTGTAGACCATCCGGAGCCGGGCCTGGTCGTTGCCGAGCATCGGTGGCAGCCGGCGGCGCAGGCCCCGGCCGTAAAGCTGCATGTCCTCCTCGGGACCGAAAGCGGCGAAGACCTCCTTCTTCTCGTCCTCGGTCAGCTTGTCCAGCGTCAGCTCGTCGTGGTTACGGACGAACGTGCCCCACTGCGCCTCCTCCGGCGGGTCCGGCCGTTCCCGCAGCGCCTTGACCAGCTCGGCCGGCTCGGAGCGCGCCAGCGACAGGTACAGCTTCTGCATGCCGATGAAGTCGAAGCACATCGTCAGCTCGTCGCCGTCCTCGTCGCCGAAGAACGTCCGGGTGTCCTTGTAGGGCAGGTTGACCTCGCCCAGCAGCACCGCCTGCCCGTTGCGCCGGTTCAGGAACGCCCGCAGGTCGCGCAGGTAGTCGTGCGGATCCGGCAGGTCCGCCGCGTCCAGCGATCCCTTGGTCTCGAGCAGGAACGGCACCGCGTCGACCCGGAACCCGGACAGCCCGAGCTGCAGCCAGAACCCGAGGATCCGGGTGATCTCCTCCCGCACCTCCGGGTTGGCGATGTCCAGGTCGGGCTGGTGCTTGTAGAACTGGTGCAGGTAGTACTGGCCGGCCTGCTCGTCGTACTGCCAGAGGCTGTCCTCCTGGTCGGGGAACACGATCCCCTTGTCCGCGTCCTCCGGCGGCTCGTCACGCCAGACGTACCAGTCCCGGTACGGCGACTCGCGCGACGCCCGCGCGCTCTGGAACCAGGGATGCTGGTCCGAGGTGTGGTTCACCACCAGGTCCGCGATCACCCGCATCCCGCGGTCCTGCGCCAGCGTGATCAGCTCGACCAGGTCGCCGTGCGTGCCGAGCCGGGAGTCGACGCCGTAGAAGTCGGTGATGTCGTAGCCGTCGTCACGATCCGGCGTCGGGTAGAACGGCATCAGCCACAGGCAGGTGACGCCGAGCTCGGCCAGGTGGTCGATCCGCTGGGACAGGCCGCGGATGTCACCTCGGCCGTCCCCGTCGGTGTCGAAGAAGGTCTCGATGTCCAGGCAATAGACGACGGCGTTCTTCCACCAGACGTCCGCGGTCTCGGTCAGCCTCACGGCGTGGTCACCTCCAGTTGGGGCAGTACTTTCTCGCCGAACACGTCGATGAACTCCGACTGCTCCCGGCCGACGTGGTGCAGGTAGATCGCGTCGAACCCCAGCGCGGCGTACGAGTTCAGCCAGTCGGCGTGCCGGGACGGGTCGGACGAGATGCGGACGCCCTCGTGCATCGCCTCGGGCCGGACATGCTCGGCGGCCTGGTCGAACGCCTCCGCCGTGTCGGTGTCCCAGCAGAACGGCGGCGAGAACACGTTGCTCCGCCACTGCTCGTGCGCGATCCGCAGGGCCTGGTCGTCGTCCGCGGCGTAACTTAGATGCACCTGCAGGTTGACCTTGCCGCGGCCCCCGTTGTCCTTGTACGCCGAGATCATGTCGCGCAGGTGGTTCTCATCGGCGGCGATCGTGATCAGGCCGTCCGCCCAGCCGGCCACCCATTCGGCGGTCTTGGTGGAGACGGCGGCGCCCAGCAACAGCGGCGGTTCCTCGGGCCGGGTCCAGAGCCGGGCCCGATCGACGGTGACGAGGCCGTCGTGGCTGACCTCCTCGCCCTGCAGGAGCTTGCGCATCACCTGGACCGATTCCTCGAGTCGCTGGTTGCGCACCTCCTTGCGCGGCCAGGCGTCGCCGGTGATGTGCTCGTTGCTCGCCTCGCCGGTGCCGAGCGCGGCCCAGAACCGGCCCGGGTACATCGAGCCGAGCGTCCCGATCGCCTGCGCGATGATCGCCGGGTGGTAGCGCTGGCCGGGGGCGTTGACCACCCCGAAGGGCAGCGTGGTCGCCTGCAGCGCGGCACCGAGCCAGGACCAGGCGAACCCGGACTCACCCTGCCGGGCGCTCCAGGGGCTGAAGTGGTCGGAGCACATCGCCGCGGTGAAGCCTGCTTGTTCGGCCCGCACCACCGCCGCCAGCAGGTCGGCGGGCGGGACCTGTTCGTGTGAGGCGTGGAAGCCGTAGACAGTCATCTCTCCTGGGTGCCCCTCCCCACCGAGTGCTACACGGTTCACTCTCCGGAGGGAGCCGATCCGGCGCAGCCGAGTCGACTCTTGGTGACATGAGCTCACTCCTTGGGTTTTGCCGCCGCTGGCCCGACTGGGCACCCCGCGCGGCGCAGTACTGGACGGTTCTGTACGGCGCTGTGGCGTTGCATTGGCTGCTGGGCGGGCGAGCCAGTTTCCCCATCGCCAACGTCGAGGACGAACCACCCGGCGGCGCGGTCACGGCGATCGTGGTCTCGGCCGTGCTGCTCGCCGGTGCCGTCGCCGGGTTGCTGTCGGCGCGGTCGTCATCACGCAGGGCGCCGATCGGCCTGGTCGTGGCGACGTCGACGGCCGCACTGGGCACGTTCGGGCTGGCGATGAGCGGGGTGGGGATCATCGCGACGGGCTCCGTCGAGCGCCCGTTCGCGCTGCTTGCCCAACTCTTCGCACTGGTGGGGGCGTTGCTGCTCTTCGGCACGACTCAGGTGCAGTTGCGTCGGCGGAGGAGCCGCTGCCCGCGGTGCGGCGGGTGCCACCCGGTCGCCCTGAGGCCCGACGCTCCACTGGTCCGCGGTACCGCCCGGCAGGCCTCCACACGGACCCGGCGTACGGCGTACCTGGTCCTGCTCGGGTTGTTGCCTTGGGCGAGCGTGAAGGTGGTCTGGGGGTTCGGCGGAAGCGCGCTCGGCGTGACCCCGGACGAGTGGCGGGTGGCGATGGACGACACCGACGTCTCCACGCTGGGCCGCCTGCTGGAACACTTCGGCATCGACATCACTGTGGTCGCCTCGCTGGTCGGCGTGCTCCTCGTGCTCGCGTTGTTGCAGCGCTGGGGCTTGTACGTCCCGCGCTGGCTCGTCCTGCTACCCGCCTGGATCGGCGGCGTCAGCCTGCCCCTGTACGGCGTTCCGCTGGCTGTCTGGGGATCCCTCACGCTGGCCGGTGTGACTCCCGCGTCTAGCGACTCCGAACCCTTCACCCCCACCGGGCTCGCCTGGATGGTCCTGTTCGGGGGCGCGGCCTTCGCCGGGCTGGGGACAGCCCTGGCGATCGGAGCCCGCTCGTACCAGCGACGCAGCCAACCTCTCTGCGCGCTGCCGTAGCACTCGACTAGTGCTCGGACAGGTCGTTCGTCTGGTTGACCAGAGCGGTGGCGATGGTGTGGAGCTTGGTGTTGCTGGTCTGGGACAGCCGGGTGAGGAAGGCGAAGGCCCGGTCGGAGTCGAGCTTGTAGCGCTCCATCACGATGCCGACGGCCTGGCCGATCACGTTGCGGGTGGCCAGCGCGTCCGACATCGTCTGGTCCTGGCGAGCCCAGCCCATCGCCACCGCGACCTGGGCGGCGAACATGCTGCCCAGGTAGATCGAGTCCTGGTCGATCTCGTTCGGCTCGCGCGCGTAGAGGTTGAGGGCGCCGCGGGCGTGCGGTTCGGCGCGGAACTGGAAGGCGACCTGGGAACCGAAGCCGAGCGCCGCCGCCTTCGGGCCGTAGTACGGCCAGCGCGGATCCCCCGCCAGGTCGTTCACCGCGACGACCGGCTCCTCGAGCGCCGCCTCCAGGCATGGCCCCTCACCCAGTTCGTACTGCAGGTGGTCGGCGCGGATGATGGTCGGACTCGTCGGCGCCAGCGTCCGGATCTCGCCGTTCTTCGTGGTGAGCGAGATGCTCGCCTCGACGATGCCCGGGATCGTGTCCGCCGCGCACCGGGTGATCACCTCGAGGGTGTCGTCGAGGTCCATCGGCACCTTGAGCGCCGCGGCGACCTCAGACATCGCCTCGGCGATCTCCAGGTGCAGTTTCGTTTCCGTCATCACATCAGCTCCTCGCGAGGAAGCCGATTCCCCCCGGGTCCTCGGCGTCTTGACCCCAGTGTGCCCCACCGGGGCCAGGACAGGGGTCGACCCCGGCGCTGGATTCCTCAACGCCGGGGTCTGGAGATTTGCGGGCCCTCGAGTGCCGACAACCTCCTGCCTCCCTGGTGCCCTTCCCGCCGCGACCTATTCGCGGGTTTCCCGGGCCAGCCGGCCGCGGCGTGACAGGGTGTGGCTTCCGTCACAGAAAGGCTTGCGGGCGGACTTGTCACAGCGGCACAGGGCGATCGTGCCGCGGCGGGGGTCGACCTCCTCGCCGTTCTCGTCCTCCAGCCGGAAGTCACCGCGGACCAGCAGAGGACCGTCCGGATAGGCCCGGATCACCGTCGGATCTGTCATGCCGGCCCCGGTACCCAGGCCCAAAAGGCCGAGTTTTGGTCCGGGTACCGGACGGCGCGACGAACGAAGGAGCACGCACGATGGAACTACCCGTACCCCGGGGTCCGCTCAGCGCCTGGCTGATCGACCGGCTGAGCGGCCGGCTCGCCCCGCTCCCGGAGCAGGTCATCTCGCCCGAGCCCTGGGCTGATGAAGACCTGCAACTGGCCTTGTGGTGCTGCTACGAGTTGAGCTACCGAGGCTTCGACACGAGCCCGCCCGACGCGGAGTGGGACCCCCGGATCCTGGAGTTCCGCGCCCTGCTCGAGGACCCCTGGACCCGCTGGCTGCAGGCGACCTGCACTCCTGAGGTGACCGATGCCCCGGTGTCCCGGCAACTGCGCGCACTGATCGACGCCGACACCGGCCCCGGGCTGGCGCAGTACCTGCAGCGCAAGGCCGACGTCGACCAGTTCCGGGAGTTCGTCCTCAACCGCTCGGTCTACCAGCTCAAGGAGGCCGATCCGCACAGCTTCGGCATCCCCCGGCTCGACGGCGCGGCCAAGGCGGCCCTGGTCGAGATCCAGGCGGACGAGTACGGCGGCGGCAGGCCCGAGCGGATGCACGCCGAACTCTTCCGTACGACGATGCGCTGGCTGGGGCTCGACGACAGCTACGGCCGCTACGTCAGCGACGTACCGGCGGTGACGCTGGCGATCTCGAACGTGATGTCGCTCTTCGCCCTGCACAGCCGCTGGACGGGAGCCCTGCTCGGCCACCTGGCCGCGCTGGAGATGACCTCGACCCTGCCGAACCGCCGGTACGCCTCCGGCGCGACCCGCCTCGGCGCCACCGAGGAGCAAGCCGGGTACTTCACCGAGCACATCGAGGCAGACGCGGTCCATGAGCAGATCGCCGCCCACGACCTGTGCGACACCTACGCGGCGGACCACCCCAGGGCGGAGGCTGACATCCTCTTCGGCGCGAGCTGCTCGTTGACCCTCGACAACCTCTTCGCCGATCACCTGCTCACCCGCTGGGGCGTGGCCGAGAACCAGCACCAGGCCGCTTCCTGATCACTTACCGGGGTTGAGTGCGCACGTGGAGTAGGTTCTTCGCATGTTCAGACGCGCTGCTGTGCTTGCCGGAGTACTGGTGCTTGTCTCGGCAGGCGCCGCGACTGCCTCGATGGACCGGGGAGCAGGCGAGGACCGCGAACTGATCGTGGGCGGCACGCTGTCCAGTACGACGGAGGCTCCGTGGGCGATCGCGTTGATCAACTCGGGCTCCGCGCAGTCGACCGGCCGGTGGTGTGGAGCCACCCTGGTCAAAGCGGACAAGATCATCACCGCGGCGCACTGCATGATCAGGCCGATCTCCAGCTATCGCGCGATCCAGGGCCGCCCGGACCTGACGAAGCCCAGGACGGGACGAAGCTCGGCGATCAAGTCGATCTGGATCCACCCGGGCTACAACCGGACGGACAACCGGTACGACTTCGCCGTACTGACGCTGGCGCGGCCGTTCACCGGAGTACCGACGATCCAGCTGGAGACGAACCCGAAGGCCGACCGGCGCGGCGCCGTACCGACGGTGTTCGGCTGGGGCGACACGAGCAACACCGGCCCGGACGACGTGCTGCAGAAGCTCGCCGTGCCCGACCTCGGCGACGCTGCCTGCCTGGCGAACAAGGAGTACGTCGGCAACGGGTACGCCGCGAGCACCAACGTCTGCGCGGGTTATCTCGACGGCCGGGGCGACGCCTGCCAGGGCGACTCCGGCGGTCCGCTCGTCCTCAACGGCAGGCTCCTCGCCACCGTCTCCTGGGGCAAGGGCTGCGCCGAACGCGGCTACCCGGGGGTCTACGCCGAGATCGCGTCCTCCGCGAAGGCCCTGGCCGCGCAGCTTCGCTGATCCCTGGCGGCAGGGCAGCAACCGTCCTAAAGTCGGTGCTTGCTCGGGGTTAGCCATGGAGGGGACATGAAGCGGATCAAAATAGTCCAGACCACCGCCATCGCGTTGATGCTGATCACGACCATGGGCGCCGCACCTGCGGCCGGCTCGGCGGCCTCACAACCGGCGGACGAGGAGTGCGGCTCGGCGACGCACCTCGGCCGCGGGGACCACCGCGAGCCGGACCTCGGCGAGGTCCACGAGGATCTCCCGGCCAGTGCCGTGGGCAAGGCTTCCCAGAAGTTCCAGGCGACCGTGCCGGTCTACGTGCACGTCGTCACCGACGGCGCGACCGGCTCGTTGACAGCCGAGCAGATCGCGGCGCAGATCGCAGTACTGAACAACACCTTCAGGGGCGGCGAAGGCGGGGCACGGACCGGCTTCAGCTTCACCCTGGCCGGCGTGACTCACACCGACAACGCCGACTGGTTCTACGCCAACCCGGGCGGTACCAACGAGCACAGCATGAAGCAAGCGCTGCGCCAAGGTGGCTCGAACGCCTTGAACTTCTACTCGACCACGGCCGGCGACTACCTCGGCTGGGCCTACCTGCCGGACATCGTGACGAAACCCGGCCAGGCCTACCTCGACGGCGTCGTCATCGACTGGGAGTCGATCCCGGGCACCTCGACCACCTACCAGGGCCGCTACGACCAGGGCGAGACCGCGACCCACGAGGTCGGCCACTGGTTGAACCTGGAGCACACCTTCTTCGGCGGCTGCAACGCCAAGGGCGACTTCGTCGCCGACACCCCGGCCCAGAAGGTCCCGACCAACGGCTGCCCCGAGGGCAAGGACACATGCCGCCAGCCGGGGCTCGACCCGATCCACAACTACATGGACTACTCCTACGACAGTTGCTACACCGAGTTCACCCCGGGCCAGAGTCAGCGCATGGCCGACTCCTGGCTGCTGTACCGCGCCGCCTGACCGGACCGGCGCCGAGACGGCGATCGGAACAGGAGCGTAAAGACGAGACATTCCTGGACCGATCGCCGTCAATTCCTCACCGCCCCGACCCAACGGCGACTTGCTGGAAGTTGTTGCCCGGTTGTTGACACTGTCAATATGACAGTGTCAGCATCGGCAGATGGAACTGTGGACGCTCGACGAGTTGGCGGACCGGGTAGAGGCGGCGTTGGCCGATCACCCGGGGCAGGTCAATGGCCGGGTGCGTGCCGTTCCGGACCGGCGGGCCATCCGCTGGTACACCACCATCGGCCTGGTCGACCGGCCGGCCGAGATGCGCGGGCGCACGGCGATGTACAGCCGCCGCCACCTGCTGCAACTGGTCGCGATCAAGCGACGGCAGGCGCAGGGACAGACGCTCGCGCAGATCCAGGCCGAGTTGGCCGGCGCCACCGACGAGTCCCTGCAACCCATCGCCACCCTCACCACCGACAAGCCCCCGCAACCGGCCCCCCTGTCGCGGGGGCTTCAAGCTGCCCGCCCCAACTTCTGGAGCGAAAGGCCACAACCACCCTCCACTCCCGCTTCGGCGGGGGCTGAGCCGGGAGTGGCGAGTGAAGCCGCGCCCGCTCGGACCACCCCAGGTCCGGCCGAGCCCGCTCCGACCACCTCCGGCTCTGCCGGGGCTGAGGTCGTCGTTGCTATTCGGCTGGCCGACGGCGTGACCGTGGTGCTTGATCAGGCGGCTGCAACCACCCCCGATCCCGGACGGCTAGCCGCTGCCGCTGCTCCGTTGCTTGCCGAACTGGCCCGGCAGCGGCTGCTTCCCCGACCGTCAGGAGACCAGACATGACCGTCCTACCAACCCTCGATCCGGACGACCTGCGGGACGCAACCGATGACACCGGTCTGGGCGCGATGCACACCGAGCGCGGCAACCTGCCCCTGGAGCGGATCGACGCTCACGCCACCATCACCGGCCTGGTCGCCCGCACAGTGCTGACCCAGGACTTCCACAACCCGCACGACGTCCCACTCGAGGCGACGTACATCTTCCCGCTGCCCGACCGAGCCGCGGTGACAGGCCTGCGGATGACAGCCGACGGCCGCACCATCGACGCCGAACTACGAGAGCGCGCCGAAGCACGTACGGCGTACGACGAAGCCCTGGCGGCGGGTCAGCGAGCATCGATCGCCGAGGAGGAGCGGCCGGACGTCTTCACCCTCCGGGTCGGCAACATCCTGCCCAACGAGCGAGTGACAGTGCGGCTCACCTTGGTCGGCCCACTCCCCTACGAGGACGGCGAAGCGACGTACCGGCTGCCGCTGGTGGTCGCGCCGCGCTACATCCCCGGTACTCCGCTGCCGGGCCGCAGCGTAGGCGACGGCGTCGAGCCGGACACAGACGCGGTCCCGGACGCCTCCCGGATCACCCCACCGATCCTGCTGCCGGGCTTCCCGAACCCCGTCCAACTGAGCATCCGCGCCGACGTGGACGCCGCCGGCCTCCCCTTGCACGGCATCCGCTCCAGCCTGCACGCGATCGGCACCGAGAACGGCGACCGCGTGACCAGCGTCGCGATCAACCCGGGCGAGCGGGTGGACCGGGACTTCATCCTGAGGCTGGCGTACGGCGAGGCTGAAGTGACCGCCACCTCGTTCACCGTCGAGCCGGACCAGGAGGGCGAGGGAACGTTCGAACTGACCGTGCTGCCACCGCTCGAGACCACGCCGCCGCGGCCGCGGGACGTCGTACTGGTGCTGGACCGTTCCGGCAGCATGAGCGGCTGGAAGATGGTCGCCGCCCGGCGGGCCGCCGCGCGGATCGTGGACACGCTGACGGCTGCCGACCGATTCGCCGTACTGACTTTCGACACGGTCGTCGAACGCCCCGACGGATTGCCGGAAGGGTTGTCCGCCGGCACCGACCGGCATCGGTTCCGTGCCGTCGAGCACCTGGCCAAGGTGACTGCCCGGGGCGGCACCGAACTGCTCAGACCGCTTCAGCAGGCGGCCGGGTTGCTCAGCCCGGACGGCGAGCGCGACCGCATCCTAATCCTGGTGACCGACGGACAGGTCGGCAACGAGGACCAGATCCTGGCGGAACTGTCGACGAGCTTGGGCGGCGTACGTGGCGGGGTACGGATCCACACCGTGGGCATCGACCGGGCCGTGAACGCGGGCTTCCTCGGGCGGCTGGCCGGTCTCGGCGGCGGACGCTGCGAACTGGTCGAGAGCGAGGAACGCCTGGACGAGGCGCTGGACCGGATCCACCGCCGGATCGGTACTCCGTTGCTCACCCACCTCGCGTTGTCGGTCGACGGGTTCGCCTTGCAGGACGACTCCATCAGCCCGGCGCGGATGCCTGACGCCTTCGCCGGCGTCCCGCTGGTACTCCGCGGCCGGTATCGCGGCTCGACCGAGAACGCCGCCGCCCGGCTGCACGGCCTCACTTCGTCAGGCGAGAAGTGGGAGGTGACGGTGCCGGCGGTCCAGGCGGAGGGAGCTCTCGCCGCTGTGTGGGCGCGCGGCCACCTGCGTGATCTCGAGGACCGCTACGTCGCCGCAGCCGACGGCTTTACGACCGCCGGCGGGGCCATGGTCGACACCAAGGCGCTGGAACACCGGATCGTCGCGGTGTCGTTGCGGCATCAGGTCCTGTGCCGGTTCACCGCTCTCGTGGCCGTGGACTCCCGCGTCGTCGCGGAAGGCGGTCCGAAACACCGCGTCGTTCAGCCCGTTGAGATGCCGTCAGGCTGGGAGTTCCCACAGTCCGCCGTCGTCAACGCCTCCAGGAAAGGCATGCCTCCGATGGCTGCCCCTGCGGGCCTGGCTCCGGAAGGCGTGCCCCTCAGCGGCGCAGCTCCGGAGGGCGTGTCCCTCAGCTTCACTGCCTCGGCGCCGGTGTCCCGCCCGATGAGCAGGCGCGCGCGGCTGTCCCGCGGAATGCAGGCGTCGCGGGACCTCGGCCACGATCCGCTGACCGAGGCACGCTCGCAGGCGGTCTTCGAGGCCCAACTGCTCCGGAACGCCGGTACGCCGACGAATCCGGAACGGCTGACCATCCTGGCCGACCTGGCCAGCCGCCTCGAAGCCCTGATCCAGCAACTCGGACCGGAGGCCGACCCGCTGCGCGAACTGATCACCGCACTCGCAGCCTGCGAAAGCCCCACCCCACCACGCGAAGCCGACCTGGACGCGTTGTGGCAACGCAGCCTTGACGTCCTGGACGCCTTCGCCGCCGCCCAACCGCCTGAGCCAGGCACCACCAAGCCCGACCGCCGCGCCTTCTGGAAACACTCCTAGCGCGGGCGGGCCGAGCGGTCGGGTGGGGGTGGGTTCTTCGGGTGGGAGACTGAGGGATGAGCGAACCTGTTCGGGTGATCCGAGAGGTCGAGTTGGTCGCCGCCGATCCGACCGCCGGGATGTTGCGGAAGCGCGCCTTCGAACTGCCGATCCTCTGGGCCGGCCGGGTCGGGACGGCGCCGGGGGCGATCTCAGGCTGGCACCACCACGACCGCAACGAGACCAGCCTGTACGTCGTCTCGGGGATGCTGCGGCTGGAGTTCGACGGCGGCGACGGCTACCTGGACGCCTTCGCCGGCGACTTCATCCACGTCCCTGCCTTCACCATCCACCGCGAGAGCAACCCCACCGACGAAACCTCCGTCGCCATCATCGCCCGAGCCGGCGGCGGCATCCCCACCGTCAACGTCGAGGACTTCGAACGGCCTGGGTGATCAGGGCATGCGTTCGTAGGCGGGGATGGTCAGGAAGTCGATGTAGTCGTCGGCGTTGGCGACCTCGAGGAAGGTTTCCCGGGCGGCCGTGTAGCGCGCGGGATCGCCTTCCAGCTTGGCGATTTCCTCGTCGGCCAGTTGGGTGACCAGGTCTGCGGTGATCTGGGCACCGGTGTCGAGGACCACCTCGTTGTGGCGCCACTGCCAGATCTGGGAGCGGGAGATCTCGGCGGTGGCGGCGTCTTCCATCAGGTTGAAGATGCCGACGGCGCCGGTGCCTTCGAGCCAGGCGGCCAGGTACTGGATGGCCACGCTGATGTTGTTGCGCAGGCCTTCTTCGGTGACCTCACCGGGAGTGGAGACGACGTCGAGCAACTCGTCGGCGGTCACGGAAACCTCGGGGCGGAGCTTGCCGAGCTGGTTCGGGTTCGACCCCAGGACCGCGGTGAAGACGGTCTTGCAGATGTCGACCATGCCGGGGTGCGCGACCCAGGATCCGTCGAACCCGTCGGCGGCCTCGCGTTGCTTGTCGGCCTCGACCTTCGCGAACGCCTGCTCGTTGACCGCGGGGTCCTTGCTCGGGATGAACGCCGCCATGCCGCCGATGGCGTGCGCGCCGCGCTTGTGGCACGTCTGGACCAGCAGTTCGGTGTAGGCGCGCATGAACGGCACCGTCATCGTCACCGAGTTCCGGTCCGGCAACTGGAAGTCCGTACCGCGGGTCCGGTAGGTCTTGATCACGCTGAACATGAAGTCCCAGCGCCCCGCGTTCAGCCCGGCGGAGTGCTCGCGCAGCTCGTAGAGGATCTCCTCCATCTCGAACGCCGCCGGATACGTCTCGATCAGCACCGTCGCCCTTATCGTGCCGCGCGGCATCCCGAGGAAGTCCTGGGCCAGCACGAACGCGTCGTTCCAGAGCCGCGCCTCGAGATGCGACTCCATCTTCGGCAGGTAGAAGTACGGTCCGGCGCCACGATCGAGCTGGAGTTGCCCGCAGGCGACGAGGTACAGCGCGAAGTCCACCAGCGAACCGGACGTCCGCTCCCCGTCGACGAGCAGGTGCTTCTCCGGCAGGTGCCAGCCGCGCGGCCGGACCACGATGGTCGCGAGCTCCTCGTCCGGCTTCAGCGCGTACGACTTGCCTGCCTCGGTGCTGAAGTCGATGTTCCGGGTCACCGCGTCGAGCAGGTTGAGCTGCCCGCCGACCACGTTCTCCCACAGCGGGGTGTTCGCGTCCTCGTGGTCTGCCAACCAGACCTTCGCGCCGGAGTTCAGCGCGTTGACGGTCATCTTCCGGTCGGTCGGACCGGTGATCTCCACCCGCCGGTCCACCAGCCCCGGCGCGGGCGGCGCGACCCGCCAGGACGGATCCTCCCGGATCGGCGCCGTCTCCGGCAGGAAGCCGAGCGAGCCACCCGCGGCGATCTCCGCGACCCGTTCCCGCCGCCGGTCGAGCAGTTCGAGCCGCCGCCCGTTCAGCTCCCGGTGCAGCAAACCGATCAGTTCCAGTGCACGCTCGCTCAGGATCTCGTCGTACCGCTCGTGCATCGGTCCGGTGATCTCGACTGCCACGACTACTCCTTCTCCTCGGTCAACGACTCGGTGGACGAGCCGCGCAGCAGCGGCAGGACGTCACGCAGTACGGCGGCGTGGTCCTCCGGCTTCGCCAGGCCCATGTTCATCGTGTTCACACACAGATGGGTGGCACCGAGCTCACGCCAGCCCTCGACGAATCCCTGCCAATCCTTCTCCGGTACCGCACCCAACGTCAGCCGCGGCTCGAACCCGATCTCCGCGGGATCCCTCCCGGCCTCGACCGCATAGGACCGTACCCGCTCGACCTCCGCGCGGGCCCGGTCGTCAGGTGCGCTCTGCGGCATCCACCCGTCCCCGATCCGCCCCGTACGCCGAAGCACGGCCTCGGCACGTCCCCCGAACCACACCGGGATGTCCGGCCGCGGCGGCAACGGGTTGAGCCCCGCCTCCTCGACCTCGTCGAACCGGCCCTGGTACGAGATCACCGGCTCAGCCCACAGCTTGCGCAGCAGGTCGACCTGCTCGGTCAGCCGGGCACCGCGCTGCTCGAACGGCACGCCGAGCGCCTGGTACTCGACAGCATTCCAGCCGATCCCGACGCCCAGCCGCAGCCGACCTCCACTGAGCACGTCCACCTCGGCGGCCTGCTTCGCGACCAGCGCGGTCTGCCGCTGCGGCAGCACCAACACTCCGGTGACGAGCTCCAGCGAGGTGGTGATGGCGGCCATGTAGCCGAAGAGCACGAAGACCTCGTGGAAGAGCGACTGGTCGGTGTACCCCGTCCAGCCCGGCCGGTTCGCCGGGTCGGCGCCGAGCACGTGGTCATAGGCGAGGGCGTGCGTATAGCCGACCTCTTCGACGGTCTCGGTCCAGGCGCGGACCACGGCCGGGTCGGCACCGATCTCCAGCTGCGGAAAGACAGCACCGATCTTCATGCAACAACTCCCTCCAGCAGCTGGATCAACCCTTGCACAGCCAGCTCGAACGGTTCCTCGGAATCGGCCGCACGCGCCAGCACGTACCCACCCTGCAGTACGGCGGCGATGGTGGCCGCCGTCCGTCCGGCATCCAGACCGGCCGGGTACTCGCCGGCTTGCTTGCCGTCAGCAATGATCTCGGCGAGCCGGGCGCGGAGCCAGTCGAACGTCTCCGCCACCGGCGCGCGCAGTACCGGGTCGGCCATCACGTCCGGGTCTGCGGTCAGGCGGCCCATCCGGCAGCCCTTGAGCACCTCGCGGTCGCGTTCGAGATAGCGGGCGACCCGCTCGGTCGCCGTACCGGAGTTGTCGAACTGCTCCTCGGCGGCGGCCCGCAGTTCCGCGCCCGAGCGCTCGATCGCTGCCCTGGCGAGCTCGGCCTTGCCGCTGAAGTGGTGGTACATGCTGCCCTGGCCGGCGTCCGCGGCGAGCTGGATCGCCTTCGGGCTGGTGCCGACGTAACCCCGCTCCCAGAGCAACTGCTGAGTACTCCGGATCAACCGCTCCGCTGTCTCCACCGGGCAACTGTACCCACCTGTAGGTACAGCAATCGGCGACGCACGGGCGACCTGAGCCCCGGGCCGGGCTCTACAGATAGTCTCGGTCGCCATGGGCACCAGGGTCGCGATCGCCGTCATCACCTTTCGGCGACCCGCGCTCCTCGAAGCCCTGCTCGAGAGCCTGCTCGGGCAGGAACTTCCCGGTGAGGAGGACTACCAGGTCCGGATCATCGTGGTCGACAACGACGACGAGGGCAGCGCGGCCTGCGTCATCGCGCGCGCGGCCGAGGACTCCCGGTTCCCGGTCGAGGCGGCCAAGGAGCCCGAGCCGGGCATCCCGTTCGCCCGGGAGAAGTCCGTCCAGCTCGCCTGGGACGACGACGCGCTGATCTTCGTCGACGACGACGAGGTGGCCCCACCCGGCTGGCTGGCCGAACTGCTCCGCGCCTGGCGGAGCACCGGCGCCGACGTGGTCACCGGACCGGTCCGCGGCATCCTGCCGCCGGGCGCGCCGGCCTGGAACCAGCACAGCGACGTGCACGACTCCACCGGGCGGCACGAGACCGGCGCCGTGCTGAACAAGGCGTACACGAACAACACCCTGGTCGCGCAGCACGTCTACCACTCGGTCACCCCGAGCTTCCACCCCGCCTTCCGCTACACCGGCTCGAGCGACCTGCACTTCTTCCTGCGGGTGCACCGGGCCGGGTTCCGGATCGTCTGGTGCGAGCAGGCCCAGATCCACGAGCATGTGCCGGCCTCGCGGACCACGCTGCACTGGCTGGTCCGCCGCGCCTTCCGGTCCGGCAGCGGCGACACCATCAGCCGGCTGCTGATCCGGCCGGGCCTGCGCGGATACCTGCTGGTACTGGCCTATTCTTTGGCCCGGATCGTGTCGGCCCTGGGGTTCGGGCTCGGCGGTCTGGTGCTCTTCCGGAAGACCTACCTGCTGAAGGCTGTTCGCCGGTTCTTCTCGGGCATCGGCAGCCTCGCGGGGATAGTAGGGATCAACCATGACGAATACCGGGAGCGGCACCATCCCGACGGTGACGACGCTGTGCCAGGCGGTCTGGAAGGCGGAGCGGCAACTGGACCTGCTGAGCTGGCAGATCGACGGCGTGCACCCGTGGCCGATCATCCGGATGCGCATCTTCCATGAACTGACCCGCCGCGCCAGCGTCCACGGCAACCCCCACCCAGTACGCCGTACGCGGTCCGACCAGGCCCGGCTGGTCGGGCGGCACGTGGCCGGCACGGTGACTCGCAACCCGTTCCTGGCCCGCGGCCCGTACGACGCCCTGGTGGTCCCGCACTACCGCAAGCCCGGTGGCGTCGAGATCTACACCGACTCCCTGCGGGCCGCGCTCGGCGAGTCCGCGCTGGTGATCGACTCCGGCATCAACGGGACACCGCTGGACGGCACGCACAATCTCGACTTCTTCACGTCCGCGTCGGGCGCGATCCACCGTCGCGGCGTCGATGCCCGGTGTGCCGAGATCGCGGAGGCTCTGGCAGCCGAGACCGGCGTGACGGTGCCGGTCGGGGCCCTCGTCGCCCGCGAGGTTCCCAAGCACCGGCGGCTCCGCTCGCTTTACCGCGCCCTGCTGAAACGCCAGGGCATCAAGACCGTGTACGTCGTGGTCGCGTACTTCCACCAGCACATCGTCGGCGCCGCGCGTGATCTGGGGATTCGGGTGGTCGAGTTGCAGCACGGCGCGATCAGCCCGTTCCACCTCGGCTACAGCTACCCCGGCCGCCCGGGCGTGCCCGGCCAGCCGGACGAACTGTGGTGCTTCGGTTCGTACTGGACCGACGTCGCCGAACTCCCCGCCGGGATGGACACCCAGGTCGTCGGGGCGTCGTTCATCTCGCCGCTGTCACCCGAGCAGCAGGCGGCCAAGGATCCGCGGCTGGTGGTGTTCCTGTCGCAGGGCACGATCGGTTCCGCGCTGGTCGAGTATGCCGGTGCGCTGGCTTCGGCCCGGCCCGATCTGGATGTCGCGTTCCACCTGCACCCGAGCGAGCGCAGTACGGAGTACGGGCTGCCTGAGGGGGTCCGGCTTTCCTCGGACAACACCCTCGCTCTCCTGGCGTCGGCGACGTATCAGGTGGGCGTAGCAACAACCGCCCTGTTCGAAGGCATGCTGCTGGGCTGCCGGACGGCCGTAGCCAACCTGCCCGGCAACGAATACCTGGCGCCGACCATCGCGCGCGGCGACTCAGTCCTTGTGCCCACCCCGACCGCCGTGGCCGACGCCCTGCCGACTCTGCCCCTCGCGACCAACCCCGAGACGTACTACGCGCCGCCCACCTTGCCGCCGCTCTGAGCCGGGTCTCGGCCGATGAAGCCGAGCAGCCGATCCTGAAGCGGTGCTTCCGCCGGCACCGGGACCTCCGGGCCGAAGACCTCGATGCCAGGGCCGAACGCTCCCGGGGTGCGGTACTGCTCGACCACCTCCGCCGGGATCGCGGACGTGCTCGCCCAGATCCGCTCGACGTCACTGGCATCCATCGTCTCGTCCTGCCCGGTCGCCCGGGCCAGATCCCAGCCGTGCAGCACCAGATCGTCGCTGACCACCTGATCGATGTGATCCGCGACCGTCATCTTCCCCGCAGGTGTGTCGCACTCGGCCTCCGCCAGCCCCGGATCGTCGAGCACCGCCTCCACCGCGGCCCTCGCACCCCGGAACGCCGCCAGCGGATCGTCCTGGACCGACAGCTCGGCATCCAGCGCTCGCCCGACCGGCCTCAGCATGACGCCGTGCATGTCGACGATGTGGCCCACCACGTCCCGCGCCTTCCACTCGGCACACGGCGACTGATTCCCCCACTGCTCAGCCCGTACCGCCGCGACCTTCTCCTCGAAGGCATCGGCCCGCCGCCGATACCGCTCCGCGATCTCACCCATCTGGTCCTCCCTGACCTCTCGGGTGCGACCGAGTATGCACCTCTCAGCCGACCTGGACAGTCCTGCGCCAGCCATCGAAGGCGTGGGGCTATTCCCGCGGTATAGGTCTTCCGACACATGGTCGCCCGGTTCGTAAAGGTTGCGTAAACTGTCGGCGGTCTTTCCTACGCTGCTGAGCGTGGAACGTGTGGAGCTGGGACGGACGGGGTTGCGGGTCAGCCGGCTGGGGCTGGGGTTGGCCTCGTTGGGTGGGATGTTCGCCGCGGTGCCGGAGGAGCAGGCCGTGGCGACGATCGACCGGGCCTGGGAGCTGGGGATTCGGCTCTTCGACACCGCCCCTGTTTACGGGTACGGGCTGTCCGAGCACCGCGCTGGGCTGGCGCTGCGGGGGCGGCCGCGGGATGAGTTCGTGCTCTGTACGAAGGTCGGGCGGCTGATCGAGCTCGGCGGACCGGACATCCAGCCGATCTGGGCGGAGCCGCCGGCGGGGCTCGGGCCGCGGCTGGACTACTCGTACTCCGCGGTGATGCGGTCGTTCGAGGACAGCCTCGGGCGGCTGGGGATCGATCGGATCGACATCCTGCACATCCACGATCCCGATCTGGACTTCGCCGCCGCTTCGACCGAGGCCCTCCGGGCGCTGGCTGAACTGCGCGGTCGCGGGACGATCCGGGCGATCTCGCTCGGGGTGAACCACGCGGATGTCGCTGCGCGGTTCCTCCGTGAGACCGGAGCGGCCGGACCTGACTGCATCCTCCTGGCCGGTCGCTACACGCTGCTCGACCAGTCGGGCGCCAACGAACTTCTTCCGCTCTGCCGCGACCTGGGCGTCGCAGTGCTGGGTGCTGGGGTGTTCCAGGGCGGTGTGCTCGCGGATTCGTCGGACGGGGCGCCGCATGGGTACGGGAAGGTGCCGCGGGATCTCGCTGCGCGGATCGAGGGACTACGCACGCTCAGCAACCAGTACGGCGTACCGCTGCTGGCCGCCGCTGTTCAGTTCCCGCTCGCTCACCCCGCGGTGCCGGCGGTGGTTGTCGGTGCCCGGAGTGGGCCGGAGATCGCCGAGATCGCCACGCTGCTCGATCATCCGATCCCGGAGAGCTTCTGGGCCGCACTGGAACGCGAAGGGCTCGCACCTGGAGTCCGCACCGGCTGACGCGAGCCCGGTCGGCGCGGAGGGTGGTCGTGGGGACGGGGACTGGTTACGGTCGGGGTGACTGAAGGGCGGACCGATGCGCTACATGCTGATGCACAAGACCAACGAGAATTTGGAGGCGGGGCAGGCACCTGATCCGGCGATGCTGGCGCGCGCCGACGAGGTGCTGGAGGAGATGCGCCAGGCCGGCGTGCTCTGCCTGGCGGAAGGGCTGATGCCGAGCTCGAGCGGAGCGCGCGTCACCTTCCCGGAGGGGAACAAGCCGCGGGTGATCGACGGTCCGTTCGCCGAAACCAAGGAACTCATCGCCGGCGTCTCGGTGATCCGGGTCGACTCCAAGCAGGAGGCAGTCAGCTGGGCCCTCCGCTTCGCCGAAGCCGACCCCGGCACCGAAATAGACATCATCGAACTGGCCGGCTGACCCCCACAGCTCTGTCAGAGGCAGCGGGTCGGTCGGCCAGGGTGCCTTCCTCGGCGCTGACCAACTGGTCGATCGCGGCGAAGAACCGAGCGATGCCCGGGAGATTGCCGCCCTTCTCGCGGGAGGCGGCGAAGTCCTCCGGTGTCGCCCACTCGACGATGTCCAGCCACTCCCCGGCCGGCAACCGCACCAACCGCGCCGCCACGAACCCGCTCCGGTCAGCCCGGAAGTCCGCCAGCATCCCGGGCCGCGCAGCGAGCAGCTCCGCGGTCTTCTCCTCCAGCACCGAAAACCGCGTCAGTTCGATCGTGCTCATCGCCACTCCATTAGTCATCAATCATGATAGTCACTGATCTTGACTATATCAATCGCGGCGTCAGATGCAGGATCGGGTACCGGTCTGATCGCCGAGACCTCCATCAGTCGCCTCCGAGGTTCGTGGCTGCCCAGGAGCCGATGTCGTCGCGGCGGATCGCGGCGGCCAGCAAGTCCGGGAAGAGATCAGGAGTACAAGCGAACGTCGGTACTCCGAGATCGGCGAGCGCGGCCGCGTTCTCGGCGTCGTAGGACGGTGTGCCCGAGTCCGACAACGCGAGCAGCGCGATCAACTGCACACCGGACTCCACCAAGGACCGAGCCCGCCGCAGCAACTCCTCCCGCACCCCGCCCTCGTACAGATCGCTGACCAGCACCATCACCGTCTCCCCCGGCCGGGTGATGAGCCCTTCGCAGTACGCGACCGCGCGGTTGATGTCGGTGCCGCCGCCGAGTTGCGTGCCGAACAGGACGTCCACCGGGTCGTCGAGTTCGTCGGTCAGATCCACCACTGACGTGTCGAAGACGACCAGGCTGGTTCGCAGCGCCCGCATCGAGGCCAGGACCGCGCCGAACAGGCCGGCATAGACGACGGATTCGGCCATCGAGCCCGACTGGTCGATCGCCAGCACGACATCGCGTTGCACGCTGTGGTTGCGTCGGGCGTAGCCGACCAGCCGGTCCGGCACGATCGTGCCGAGGGTGGGCGAGAAGTGCTTGAGGTTGGCCCGGATCGTGCGGTCCCAGTCGATGTCGGAGTGCCGCGGCCGCCCGGTCCGCCCGGCTCGGTCCAAGGCACCCGTGACGGCGGCGCGAGTCCGCTCGGCCAGCCGTTCCTCCAACTCGGCGACCACGCGGCGGACGACTTCGCGCGCGGTCTGCTTGGTCTCCTCGGGCATCACCTCGTTCAAGGCGAGCAGGGTGCTGACCAGGTGGACGTCGGGCTCGACCGCGTTGAGGAGTTCGGGCTCCATCAGCATCCGGGTGATGCCGAGCCGCTCGACCGCGTCCCGCTGCATCACCTGCACGACCGAACTGGGAAAGTACTGCCGGATGTCCCCGAGCCACCGCGCGACCCGTGGCGCCGACGAGCCCAGGCCGGCCGACCGCTTGGTCCCCGGCTCGCCCCGCTCCGCGTCGTACAAGGCGGACAACGCGGCGTCGACGGACCGGTCGGCGGCGGACAGCGTCGTACCGGTCTCGGGATCGGCCTCGCTGCCGAGCACCATCCGCCAGCGGCGCATGCGTTCCTCGTCGGACACGGTCATACCCCCAGCAGTCGGGCCACGACCGGCAGCACCGAGGCCGCCAGCTCGACGTCGAGCTCGTTGTCATCAGCAACAATCGCCGCGGCCGGATCGCCCAGCGCCCGGGCCCGATCCCCGATCGACCGGCGCTCCGGCGACGCGAAGGTCCCGAACGTACGGCGAAGCAACGGCAACGCCTCCAGGAACGCCTCGTCCGGGATCGCCCCGAGCCACGAGTCCACCAGAGCCAGCAGGCGTTCATCGTGCACCAGCAGCAGGCCGCCACCCGCGAGGAAGCCCTCCACGTACCCCGCGGCGTCGGCGGTCGGAGTACCGGGAGACAACGCTCGCCCCAACCGCAACGCGACCTCGGCAGCCTCGAGCCGGGAGGTGTCGAGCATCAACCGGGTCAACCGGCCGGCGATCAGCGGCGGCACCGACGTCCGGCCGCTGAGCCCTTCGAGCGTCGTCAACCACTCGAGCCGCACAGCCTCGTCCAGCAAGGCGGTCGCGTCCTGGACGCCGTCGATCAACTCCAGCACCGAGGTGGCCGCCTCCGGATCAAGCCCGTGCACGGTTCGCGCCAGGCCCGCGCACACCCGCGACACCATCCGCCCGGCGACCACGCCGAGCCCGGCCGTGGAAGACCCGCGAACGTCGCCATACCGCGCCGACCGTGCCAGCGCAGGCAAAGCCGCCATCAAGTGCCCGACATCGGCATCCTTCGCCGCCCGCGTGTCGACACCCTGCAGCAAGGTCGGCAAGGCGTCGCTGAGATCGGCGAGCAACGACCGCTCCAACGCGGACGTCACCTCGGCCAAGGTGGACGATTCGTCGGCGACCTTCAGCATCACGGTCGTCGCTGCTCCAAGCACCGTCGTGCCATGGGCGCCCGCCGCCACCAAATCCACCTCCAGCCCCGGATCCCAGCCGAGCGTCCAGGTCTCGCGGAACGTGCCCTGGTTCCGTCGCTCGTCCGCGGTCGGCACACCCCAGTCGATGCCGAGAATCCGCAGCCGGTGCAACAGCCGCGACTTCTCCAGATCGTTCGGCTTCCGCAGGTCCAGTTCCACCACCCGCTCGGCGGCATCCCGCTTCAACCGCAACCGCCGGGCCTGTGCCGCAAGATCAGCCGCTACGGGCGCTTGCGGCGTCTCCGCCGGTACTGCGCCCAACAACTCCCCGACGACGGCCTCCCGCGTCACCAGGTCGAGCAGTACGTCGTTGCCGCCGCACATCACCGCCCGGGTGGCCTCCGTGACCTCGCTAAGTCCGGCAAGAGGTCGGCCACGCAAGGCCGCCAGGGTCTCCGCCAGCCGGACCGCCTCGATCACGTGTGCGCTCGACACCGGGAGGTCCTCGGCGCGCAGGACATGCGCGACCTTGGTGAGCCAGCGAGTGGTGATCTGATCGGGTGCGGTGAACAGATGGTGGTACCAGCCGGGCGAGGTGACGCCGGCGCCGTACCCGCTGGCCGTGGCCAGCCGGCCGTGGGTCCAGGGCACCCAGGTGCAGGCGACCTTGCGCTTCGGCAGGCCTTTCAGGATCCGCTGGTCGTGTGTTGCCGGGGGCAACGGTGCTTGCAGGGCCGGGACATGCCAGGCGCCGCAGACCACCGCGATCCGTTCGAAGCCCTCGCGCAGAGCCTTGCGGAGCGTGGTCCGCATGTAGGCCTCGCGTTGCGCCTCCCGCCCGGTCGCCTCGTCGTCGCGGCGGAGTTCGGTCATCGCCTCGGCGATCACCGTGAACGGTTCGGCGCCGTCCCGCCGGTGCTCGATCACGTCGTCCCACCAGCGCTCGGGATCGTCGTATCCGCCGGCCGCGGCCAGTGTCGCCAGCGGATCGGCCGACGCCGCAGTACGGTGCGATCGCTCCGAGCTGCCGAACTGGTACGCCGCCGGCAGATCGCAGAACCGAACCGGTACTCCGGCCGCCAGCGCGTGCCGGATCGCCTGCCACTCCGGGCTGAACACCGCGAACGGCCAGAAGGCGGCCCGGGTCGAGTCGTCGGCCGCGTACGCCAGCAGCGCCACCGGCGGAACCATCTCCTCGGAGGCGGCCAACTCGATCACCTTGTCGGCCTCGGGTGGCCCCTCGATCAGCACGATGTCCGGTTGCAACTCCGTCAGGGCAGCTGCCAGCGCCCGGGCCGAACCCGGTCCGTGGTGCCTGATCCCGAAGAGGTGAACCGTCATCCGGAGATGTCCCTGCAGGCCCGGTAGAAGTCCGCCCAGCCGTCCCGCTCCCGCACCACGGTCTCCAGGTACTCCGACCAGACGACCCGGTCAGCCGACGGGTCCTTCACCACGGCGCCGAGGATTCCGCCCGCCACGTCGTTCGAGCGCAGTACGCCGTCGCCGAAGTGCGCGGCCAGGGAGAGTCCGCCGGTCACCACGCTGATCGCCTCCGCGGTGGACAGCGTGCCCGAGGGTGACTTCACCGCGGTGCGGCCGTCCTCGGTCCGCCCGGAGCGGAGCTCGCGGAAGACCGTCACCACGCGACGGATCTCGTCGAGCGCGTCGTCCTGCTGTGGCAGCTCGAGCGACGAACCGAGCTGCGCGACCCGGCGCGAGACGATCTCCACCTCGTCCTCGGCGGAGTCGGGCAGCGGCAGCACCACCGTGTTGAACCGCCGCCGCAACGCGCTGGACAGCTCGTTGACGCCCTTGTCCCGATCGTTGGCGGTGGCAATGACGTTGAACCCCTTGCGGGCCTGGACTTCCGTGCCCAGCTCCGAGATCGGCAGCGCCTTCTCGGACAGGATCGTGATCAACGCGTCCTGGACGTCGGACGGCATCCGGGTGAGCTCTTCGATCCGGGCGATCTTCGCGTCGGCCATCGCGCGGAAGACCGGGCTCGGCACCAGCGCCGCCTCGCTGGGGCCTTGGGCAATCAGCTGCGCGTAGTTCCAGCCGTAGCGGATCGCCTCCTCGGCCGTGCCCGCGGTGCCCTGCACCAGCAGCGTCGAGTCGCCGCTGATGGCCGCTGCCAGATGCTCGCTGACCCACGTCTTCGCCGTTCCCGGTACGCCGAGCAGCAGCAGCGCGCGATCCGTCGCCAACGTCGCGACGGCCACCTCCACCAGCCGGCGCGGCCCTACGTACTTCGGGCTGATCTCCACGTCGCCGGCCTTGCCACCCAGGAGATACGTGACCACCGCGGCCGGCGACATCCGCCAGGCGGGCGGCCGCGGCCGGTCGTCGGCGGCGATCAGCGCGGCCAACTCCGCGGCGTACTCGTCCTCGGCGTGCGGGCGCAGTACCTCAAGGGCAACGGTCATGACAGCTCCTCGTACATCTCACGACGGAAGATCAGGGTCTCGACAAGGCGCCGCCGCCAGGTGTCTTCCTCACCGGTCGGCTCGCGGGTGATCGGATGGTTCAGTACTGCGGCCGGCACCGCGCGGGCGGCGATACTGGCCAGCCGGGCCCACGCTCTGGCAGTGCCGGCTTTGGCCAGTTGGTCCAAGATCGCGACGGACAACTCCTCCGGCCAGGGCACCGGCAGGCCGCCGACCAGGTCCGCCACGTCTGTCCTTGCTCGCAGCAACTCGATGGCCGGAACCCATTCCTCGGGCGGTAGCACGCGCAACAACTCGGCCGTACGGTTGCCGGTCTCCGCATCCGCCAGCAGCAGAGCTCGAGCCCACTCGGCCGATCCCTCGCGCACAGCCGCCTGTGCCCAAGCGACCTGAAGGACCTCGGGCGCGCAGCCTTCGACCTCCATGTGGAGGTGTTCCGGCTCGGAGGCTCGGAGCGGCGCCGCGGCCAGAATCTGGCGGAACCACCAAGCCCGCTTGCCGATTCCCTCCTGCGGTTGTGGGT
Source organism: Kribbella sancticallisti (assembly GCF_039530625.1). NCBI lineage: Bacteria > Bacillati > Actinomycetota > Actinomycetes > Propionibacteriales > Kribbellaceae > Kribbella > Kribbella sancticallisti. The sequence continues at coordinate 192,540 of NZ_BAAAOS010000033.1, forward strand.
CGATGCCGTCGCGTTCCATCGACGCATCCAGCCTGGTCGGCAGGGTCACGGCGATGAGTCCGTCACTGATCAGGAGGTGGGACCAGACGCGCTGCGCCATGCGTTCGCCGTACTGCGAACCGGGGATCCGCGCGAGCAGGGCGGCCGCGGCACGTCGTACTTCCTTGGAGCGGTCGTCGAGTGCGGCCTCGCAGAACTCCTCGTCGGCCGGGGAGAGCCCTTCCGCCAGCAGGCCGAGGAAGTCGAGCCGGGTCGCGGCGGGTTCCGTCGGCCACACCTCGCGAAGGGCTTCCAGGGCGGCGGCCGGATCGCTGTGCCGCAGCGAACTCAGCCAACTGCGGCGTTGGGTGGCGTTGCCGTGCGTCCAGATCCGCAGATCGTTGCTCTCGACAACGGCCGCGTGGAGGAACCGCCACTCGGGATTGAGATCGGCCAGCCAGCTCGCGCGCCGTCCCGCCGCCTTCACCACCAACGGCCGGTACTGCACTCGCCCGCGCGCGTAATCAGCCAGGGCCGGGAGGTGTTCCGGCGGGACACCCCACCCACGTTCGTCGGCGGCCCGCAACCACTCGCCGAGGGCGGTGGTCTGGAAGCCGGTCAGCATCGCGTCGAGCCTGCGGATCGCGGCTGGTCGCGGCAGCGGCCGGTCCTCTCCCGCAGCGGCCGGTAGCGGCTCAAGCCCTTCCAGAGGTGTTCGGCCAGCTCGTTTGTAGAGGGTCGCCAACGCGGCAGCGTCGAGCAGCCCGCCCTCGCCGAGCTCCTCCTGGATCTTCGGCGGCAGCTCCTCGAAGCGCGCGGGCCGCCGCTCGGTCCCGAGCAACGCCGAACTCACCAGCCCGTCCCAGCCCCTCACGACAGCACCCTCCCCGCGCACTTCATGACAGCACCACCGGGCGGTCGCCGTCCCAGCACGTCATCGGCTTGAACCCCGCGCGGTTCCACTCGCCGGCGACCGTCACGGGATCGCCCGCCGACACCGCGAGCAGCTTCCACAGATCGACGCCGGGCAGCACCTCCAAGGCGTCGCCCGCCTCATCGACCAAGGCCCAGTTCTCGCCATTGCGGGCGGGTCGCACGTCCGCGAGCACGAGCGGCCAGCGCTCGTTCCAGGGATCAGCCGCCAACGATTCGACGTACGACGCCAACGCCTGCTTCGCGCTGAGGCCACCGGGGCGAGGGGACGGCAGGCGTGGTGCCGTCTGGGTGAGTAACGCTCGCATCGGCAGCACACCGGGGTAGTACGAGAGCACGGCCGGGACTAGTTCACCAGGGCGGGCCGGAAGTGGGTCGAGCCGTCTGCCCGCCGGCGCGAAGGTCAGGATGAGCGCGAGTCGTCCGGTAGTGGACCCGCGCAACCAGAGGCGCCGTACGGTCAGGCGGTCGTCGGGCTCGATGACTCGGCCGAGTACGAGCCAGTCGTCCTCGACCTTCTCCCCTTCGGCGAGCACACGGGCGGTTTCGACGGTCCAGCCGATCCGGGACTGCACGGTGTCGGCCAATGCCGGTGGGAGCTCGCCGAGCCGGGCGTGGGCGGAGACGACCAGGTGGATGAGAGACAGCTCTTCCAGGAGCTCGCCGGGCCACCCGTGTCCCCGGCCCACCACCCCGGCCGCTCGGCGTACTGCGCCTGCCACGCCTGGCGCCTGGGCGTCCACCGTGCGCGCAGCGAGGCGGCTCAACTCGGAGTATCCGCGCTGCTCGAAGCCGCCGAGCCCACGGCGTACCTGGTCGTCCAGCCAGCTCCGCAGTTCAGCGATCCCGGCCGACACCCGGTCAGCCCGCCGAGCCACTCGCTGCTGAGCCGCCAGCGGATCCGCGACCTCGCCCGGCTTCTTCTCAGCCCGCTCCGCCGCCCGCTCAACCCGCGCGGCTCGATCCTCCAGCCACTCGGAGACCCAGCCAGGCTCTGCCGCACCCGGCACTTCGTTGCCCACCCACAGCAACATCAGTCCCAACGCATGCTTGCAAGGGAACTTCCGGCTGGGACACGAGCACTTGAACGCAGGCCCCTCCACCTCGACCACGGTCTGGTACGGCTGCTTCCCGCTCCCCTGACACAGCCCCCAAACCGCCCGTCCGGACGCGCCCGCACCCGACCACTTCGCGACGCGGGCCAGCCCCTGGCCGGCCTTCACCGACGCGGGATCAGCGGCCAAGCCGAGCACCTGTTCGACATCCCAGCTCGCCACCACACCCCCAACCCAGTCGGCACCACTCTCTGCCCCGAGAGCATCCCATCCGCCGCCGACGGACCGCCGCCCACCATCACCCGAAGGGCTGTCTCTCAGAAGCCGGGCCCGATCCGCGTGAGTACTGGCCGAGGTGTTCTTCTGCTAACTGTCGGTGCCGCGGCCCGTGCGAGCCTGCAGTTCGTCGATCAGCTTGGAGGCCTCGGCCTTCGTGAGTTCGGCGCTCGGCATCTCCACGCCGGCCTCCTGCGCCAGCGTCCCGAGGTACGACGCCTGGGGCCCGGTCATCGGCTCGTCCCCGGTGGTCCAGTCCTCCGGATCCTTGTCGGGCACCGGCTGCACCTGGTCGACTCCGTCAGTCATGTCCCACACCTGCCTTATCGAACATTCGCTCGCTTGTAGGTCGACCGCCAGGTACCCGCGGATCCCATCCCCATTCACCTCGGCCGCGGTACCAGCTCACCGAGCAGCCGTACTGCGTTGAAAGTGGTCCGGGCCCGCCAGTCCTCAGCCGACTCGTCCAGCCGGGTCAACCGCCGAGCCACCGTCTCCAACGGGGTGAAGGGGTAGTCGCTGCCGTAGAGCAGGTGATCCACCCCCGCGAGCGGTTCGTCGTACCAGAGGTCCTTGAGCTGTGGCTTCACGCTGGGCATCTCGTAGGTGTCCCTGAAGAGGTCCAGGCGATCACCGAGCAGCCGCAGTACTCCGCCCGCGTGGGTGACGATGAACTGGATCCTCGGGTAGCGGTTGAAGATCCCCGTCAACGCCAGGTCCGTGACGGCCCGCGCATTGTCGAAGAGGAACTCGATCATCGGCCTCGGCCGGTCCAGCGCTACCTGTCGCCACTGCGGCGGCGAGGTGGGGTGCAGGAGGACCACCGCGGCCCTGTCGTCCAGCTCCCGCCACAGCTGGTCCCACGAGGGATCCCCCGGGTACTGCCCGCCCGCATTGCTCAGCAGTACTACGCCATCCGCGTGCAGCACGTCCAAGGCGTACCGCAGTTCCCCCAGCGCACCGTCCACGTCCGGAAGCGGCAGGCTGGCGAAGAAGCCGAAGCGGCCCGGGTGGTCCTTGCCGAACTCCGCCGCCGTGTCGTTCATCCTCCGGGCCAGCACCTGGGCCCGGAAGTCGTCCCCGAAGTGCACGCCCGGGGACGACACCGAGAGCACCGACCTGGCGATCCCGGTGTCATCCATCAGGTCGAGGTGACGCCGCAGGTTCCACGTCGGCCAGGCCGGCATCCCGTCGGGCCGCAGGTGCCCGGCCCGCTCCGCGGCGGCGACGTACTCCGGGAGCAGGAAGTGCGCGTGGATGTCGATCAGTTCGGGGGTGGGCGTGTTCTTCATGGTCAGGCCGTCGGGTGCAGCAGGTCGTCCAGCTCCACCCGGCGGAGGAACTCGGTCCGGACCCGGTCGGCCACCGCGTTCACCACGGCCGCGCCGTCGTCGGAGGGGTCGATGTGGACCCGGAACGGGCGCTTGCCCTTCTCCGTGCCGACCACCGTCACGATCGCCTTGGCCACGTCGGCCACGTCGGCCCACTCCGGCTCCAGCTCACGCAGTTTCTGCGCGACTTGGTCCATCAGACCGGCGTACTTCGTCTCGTAGGCGGCGACGATGTCGGCGTCGGCCGGTTTGCCGCTGTGCGCGAAGTGGTTCGTGCCGTGGGTGAAGGACCCCGGCACGACGATCGTGCTCTCGATGCCGAACCGCGAGACCTCCAGCGCGTAGCTGACCGCCAGGGCGTCCATGGCCGCCTTCGCGGCGAAGTACGGAGCCAGGTACGGCGGGGTGCCGCCGCGGGTGCTCGAACTGCCGACCCAGAGCAGCAGGCCGTCTCCCTGCTCGCGGAGGTGAGGCAGCGCCGCACGGTTGAGCCGTTGGGTGCCGAGCACGTTCGTGTCGTACATGTCGGCCAGTTGCTCGGGGGTGAAAGCCTCGGCCGGCCCGGTGACCATGTGGCCCGCGTTGTGGATCAGGACGTCGAGCTTGCCCTGCTCCGCGAGCACGGTCCGGACTGCCTGCTGGGCGGACTCGTCGTTGCTGATGTCGAGCTCCACGGTGCGAAGGTCGACCTTGTGTTCGTCGGAGTACTGCTTGGCCTGCGTCACGGCGGCCGCGTTCCGGCCGGCGACGTCGCGCATCCCGGCGTACACGATGTGGCCGGCGTCGGCCAGGGCGCGAGCAGTCAGGGCCCCGAAGCCGCTGGACGCACCGCTGATCAGAATCGTCTTGCTCATCTCGGTTCTCCTTCGAAAAGTGGCATGGAGGTACCCGGCGGTGGACGCCGCCAAGTCACAACAGGTGGGTGGTTCGAGGCCGCGGCCGAGCGGCCGCGGGGTGGATCAGGCGGCCGAGCCGCCGTTGGCGTAGATGACCTGGCCGTTGATCCAGCGGGCCGGTCCGGCCAGAAAGGCGACGATCTCGCTGATGTCCTCGGGCCGGCCCAGACGCTCCAGCGGCGGCTCGGCGGCGATCCGGTCGATCAGTTCCTGCGGCTTGCCGTCGAAGAACATCGCGGTCGCGGTCGGCCCGGGGGCGACGGCGTTGACGGTGATGTCGCGGCCGCGCAGTTCGCGGGCGAGGATCAGCGTGACCGCCTCGACGCCGCCCTTGGTCGCGGCGTAGGCGGAGTAGTTCGGCCGGGCGAGCTTGGTCAGGGAGCTGGAGAAGTTGATGATCGCGCCGCCGGCGCGCACCCGGCGGGCAGCCTGCTGGTCGACCACGAAGGTGCCGCGCAGGTTGGTCCGGACGACGCTGTCGAAGACCGTCAGGTCGAGATCGGCCAGCGGCGACAGCGGCATGATGCCGGCCGCGTTCACCACCACGTCCACCCCGCCGAAGGCCTCCTCGGCCCGGTCGAACAGCGCGCTCACCGCGGTCTCGTCGGCGACGTCGGCCTGGACCGCGATGGCCCGGCCACCCGCCTGCTCGACCTCCTTGACGGCTTCCTCGGCCTCGGCCTGGTTGCCGCCGTACGTCACGACCACCGCGTAGCCGTCCCGCCCGAGCCGCGTCGCGGTCTCCCGGCCGATACCGCGCGAGCCGCCGGTCACGATCGCGACCCGTTCGGTGCTGGTGGTGTTCTCTGTCATCGTCCTGGCTCCTTCAGATCTTGGTGTTTCCTGCTGACAACCAAGATCCTGCTCCGGTCGATGCATCAAGTCCAACGAATCAAACCGATGGATGGATCAATTCTGTTGATTCACCAGATCGGCGCCCAGCTCGGTCCCGTCGGGGTGGCGGAGGTGGGTGCTGACCAGGCCGAGCAGGGCCCGCAGCGCGGCCGACGGCTTCCGCTTGCGCAGGGTGGCCATGTAGAGCGACCACTGGAAGGTCTGGTCCGAGATCGGGATCGCCCGGATCTGCTCGTCACCGGCCACCGCGTAGCCGGGCAGGATGCCCAGCCCGACGCCGTGCCGGACGAACTGGACGCCGTTGTCGATGCCGAGCGCCTCCACCACGACGCGCCGCTCGATCCCGGCCGCCTCGAAGGTCTGGTCGATCAGCGTCCGGGTGCCGAAGCCCGGCGGGAAATCGACGAACGCCTCGTCGGCGAGCTCGGCCAGCGCGATCGAGCGGCGCCGGGCCAGCCGGTGGCCGACCGGAACCGCCAGCACCTGCGGCACCCTGAGCAGCTCCCACGCGGTCAGCTCCCGCGGCACACTTCCCGCGCCGACGCCGAGGAACCCGACGTCGATGTCGCCGTGGCGCAGCCCGACGATGACGCCGGCCGATCCCTCGGGCTCGACCCGCAGTTGCAGCTCGACGTTCTGGTACCGCCGGCGGAACTCGCCCGCCGCCGCGGGCAGATCGACCAGCCCGAGGCCCGGCAGCAACCCGACCCGGACCTTGCCGCGCATCCCGGCGCCCAGTTCGTCGACGACGTCCCGCGCGCCCTGCACGGCATCCATCACCGCCAGCGCTTCGGGCAGCAGCGCAGTACCGGCTTCGGTCAGTACCACCCGCTGCGCGCTCCGCTCGAACAGCGTGACCTTGAGATCCCGCTCGAGCGACGCGATCGCCGCACTGACCGCACTCTGCACGACATGCAGCCGCCGCGCCGCCAGCGTAAAGCTCCGCTCGTGCGCCACCGCCACGAAGTACTCCAGTTGCCGCAACTCCACCCCCAGAGTCTGGCACTCACTCCCGGCGAGCCCGGAACAGCGTGTGTCCGCTGTCCCCTTCCGGCACGAACTCCTCCCGCTCCACCACCAGACCGCTCCGCTCCAGCCATTTCCGGTACGTCGCCGCGTCCGCGTGGCTCCACCACATGGGCACCTCGCCACCGAGCCAGTTCTCCTCGGCCCCGGTCCAGGCGTCGTGCCCGGTGGTCCCCACGAAGCGACCACCGGGCCGCAGCCAGCCCGCTATCCGTTGGAGCAGCGGCGCCTGCTCGTTTAGTGGGATGTGGATCAGCGCGTAGAACGAGACGACGGCATCGAAGCTTGCGGACGGCAGCTCCAGCTTCGTCGCGTCTGCCCGCACGAACTCACCTTGCGGAACCAGCTCCCGCGCCCGCCGAACCTGGACCTCGCTGATGTCGACCCCGAGCACCCGATGGCCGGCCGACACCAGCGCCCGAGCTACCGGCAGCCCGGAACCACAGCCCAGATCCAGCACCCGACTCCCCTCGCCCAGGTCTTCGAGCAGTTCCTGGATCCACGCCTCGTACTTCGTCTCGCCCTGGTAGCTGTCGTCGTACCGGGCGGAGAGCGCGTCGTACCCGCGTCGTACCAGGTCCTTTGCCGATTCAGCATCCATACAGCGGAGGCTAACCGTCAGCGGGTGAGCAGGTCGCGCAGGATTTTGCCGATCTCCGCCGGGGACTCCTCGGCCATGAAGTGGCCGGCGTCGGTGGTGACGTGGTGGAGATCCGGAGCCCAGGCGCTCCACAGCGCCTGCGCGTCGAAGCCGAGGGCCGAGCCCCAGTCCTGCTGGACGACCGTGACCGGCATGCCGAGTTGGTTGCCGGCGGCAAGGTCGACCCGGTCCTGGGCGATGTCGATGCCGGCGCTGGCGCGGTAGTCCGCGACGATCGACGGAATCGCCGCCGCCGACGCGGCCAGGTAGGCGGCGCGGACGTCGGCGGGGATCGCCGCCGGGTCCTTGGCCCACTGGTCGAGGAACGAGCCGAAGAACGCGTCCGGGCTGCCCGCGATCAACTGCTCGGGCAGGCCGGGCGGCTGGGCCATCAGGTAGAGGTGGAAGGCGACTGCCGCGTTGACTCCGTGCATCGCGTTCCACATGTCCAGCGTCGGCAGAACGTCGAGGCAGGCCAGGTGGGTGATCACGTCCGGGTGGTCGAGCCCGGCCCGGAAGGCGACGAGAGCGCCGCGGTCGTGCCCGGCCAGCGCGAACCGGTCGTGGCCGAGAGCCGCGGCCAGGGCGACGATGTCGGCCGCCATCGTGCGCTTGGAGTACATGCTGCCGTCCGTCTCGGCGGGCTTGTCGCTGGCGCCGTAGCCGCGCAGGTCGGGGCAGATCACGGTGTGGTCGACCGCGAGCCCGGCGGCGACGTGCCGCCAGATCAGGTGGGTCTGCGGGAAGCCGTGCAACAGCACGATCGGGCTGCCGGTGCCGGCCACGGCCGCGGTCAGGGTGACTCCCTCGGCAACCTGGATCCGCTGGTAGTCGAAGTCGGGGATGGTCATCAGTTCGTTCGTCTCGTTCACACTGACGAGGGTGCCGCGCGCCGATGAGCATCCGATGAGCAGCGCTATACCGTGGGCGGCGTGCAGGTTGTCTTCGGGGTGCTCGGGCCGGTGACGGCGTGGAGCGACGGGGTCCCGATCGCGCTCAAGGGTCCGCAGCATCGGGCGGTGCTGGCCCGGCTGATCGTCGCCCGCGGCCGCGTCGTGCCGGTCGGCTTGCTGGTGGACGACCTGTGGACAGTCCCACCGCCCGGTGCGGTCGGAGCGGTCCGGACCTTCGTCGCCGCGCTCCGGCGAGCCTTGGAGCCAGACCGGCCCGCTCGCACCCCGGCCTCGCTCCTGGTCACCGAAGGTCCCGGGTATGCCTTGCGGGCGTTGGAGGTGGACGCCTGGCGTTTCGAGCGAGCAATGTCCAGTACTGCGACGCTCCCGCCGCAGGAGGTGCTCGCCCGGCTCGAGGAGGCCCTGGACTGGTGGCGTGGCCCGGCGTACGCCGACTTCGCCGATGCGCCCTGGGCTACTGCGGAGCGCTCCCGGCTGGCGGAGCTCCGCCTGCACGCTGTCGAGCGACAGGCTGAGGCTCGGCTGGCTCTGGGCCTGGCGGCCGAGGCAGTACCCGGACTGGACGCGCACGTGACGGAGCACCCTTGGCGCGAGGACGCCTGGCGCCTCCTGGCACTCGCCCTGTATCGCTCAGGCCGCCAAGGCGACGCGCTCGCAGTACTGCGGAACGCGCGCACGCGGCTCGTCGAGCAGCTAGGGGTCGACCCGAGCCCGGCCCTGCGTCAACTCGAGACGGACATCCTCAACCAGGCGTCCCACCTCGAGCCAGGTGGTGCGGCCGGACAGGTGTGGGCGCAGGCCACTGCCGCCTACGACCGCGCGGTGGCATCCGGAGCCCGGGCGCGACTGGAGTCCACAGTTGGGCTGCTCCGGAATCTCGCTGTCACGGGTGCCGGCGGACTGGAGGCCGCTCGGGAGCACCGCCTGGCCGCGGTGAAAGCCGCAGAGGAACTCGGCGATTCTGAGCTGACCGCCCGGGTGATCGGGGCGTACGACGTACCGGCGATCTGGACGCGCTCGGACGACCAGGAGCAGGCGGACCAGCTGGTGGCAGCTGCCGAACGGGCGTTGACCGCACTCCAACCCGACCAGCGCGCCGCCAAGGCCCGATTGCTGGCCACGATCGCGCTCGAGTCCCGCGGGACCACCAGGGAGCGTGGGCCTGAGGCTGCCCGGGAGGCGGTGCGGCTGGCTCGGCAGTTGGAGGACCCGGCGCTCTTGGCGTTCGCCCTCAACGGTCTGTTCATGCAGACCTTCCATCGCGCGGGCCTGGCACCTGAGCGGGACCAGATCGGCGCCCAGCTGATCACGTTGTCTGCTCGGCACGGCCTGACCACGTACGAGGTGCTCGGACGGTTGATCCGGCTGCAGGCCCGCAGTGCGCTGGCAGATTGGGCCAGGGCGGACGAGCACGCCGCTGCCGCTGACCAGCTGGCCGAGCGGCATGAGCTTCCTCTGGTTGGAGTGTTCACCCAGTGGTACCAGGCACTCCGGCTGGCTGCTGCTGACGAGCCCGGTGCCGAGGCGGCGTACCGGCAGGCCGCAGTACGGCTTGAGGGTGCCGGTATGCCGGGCCTCTCGAACGGACTGCTTTCGCTCGCCCTGCTGTCGTTGGGCTCGAAGGAGGGTCAGGACTGGGGACCGTACGAACCCTGGGTCAAGCTGGACCTCAGGAAGGTGCCCGACCCGCCACGCGACCTCATGTTCGAGGCGATGTGGTCCCTGATCGCCCGAGCAGCCATAGCCGCCGACGACCAGGCCGTCATGCGGCGAGCCAAGGCAGCGCTCAGACCAGCCGCCGCGGAACTGGCCGGCGCGGGAAGCGGCCTGCTCACCTTCGGCCCGGTCGCCGATCTCATCCAAAGCCTCGACCACCACATGTCAAGAAACCCCTAGGCCCTCCGACCTAGCTGCGCGGTACAGATCGGCAACCTCGTTGCGAAATCCCTTGCGCAGTAGGGATTACCGCGCCACCTGACGGAACTGGCAGGCAGGCTCGCGGGGCCGCCGGTGGTTCGGCGCGAACTACCGCGGTGTGGTTACGGCGTACGGACGGACTGCTGGTCGACCCAGACCAAGTGGCCGTGGTGGCTGACCAGCACCTCGCCGCTCCGCCGGGCCAGCACCTGACCGGCGATCCAGCGGCCGCCGAGGTGAACCTGAACGGATTCCGGCCGCGTGCTCGCGGGCCGGGCGGGGGTGGCAACAGGCATGGCACCAGACTTCTGAACAGGGGCGGTAACGGATTGACGGCGTCGTACAGCGGAAACGGTGTGGTGATGCAGATCGGTCATAGTCGCCCTCGCAGGGACCTCAGTCGTCGACGCATCCAACGCCGGCTGGCTGCTCAACCAAGAGCCACCTTACAGCGGGTCATCAGCCGAGCCCAGACCTGTCTCGAACTGTTCACAGCCTGGAAACACAACGGGCCCTTCGGGACCCACTAACCGGTCGAATCCTCAACCAGACAAGGACTTTCGGCTCTTGACCGAGCGACTGCGGTGGGGGTGGGTCCACTCCGGTCAGCAACCGCTTGCCCGGAGCGGCGAGCGCTTGCCCTCCCCGGCCAACGGGTACCGGACGGCGGAACGGTCCGCAGGCGCGGATCGTCGGTGAAGGAGGCAGTGATGAGCACCAATCCCATCCCCCCGGTACCGCCGATGGGTCCCGGCAGCGACCCCGACAGCAACCCCGATCTGGTCGACCCCGGCCTGGACAACCCGGACATCGGCACCCGCCCCGGTGACGACAGCCCGCTGTCCGTTCCCGAACCGGACAACCCCGACAACCCCGACGAGGAAGACCCCAACGAACAACTCCCGCGGCACTGATCTCAGCGATCCGATCGCTGAGATCAGCACCGCCCGGCCGAACCCGCGGTACCGCGGGTTCGGCGGACGGGTCGGCCGAGGTCAGCTGTAGACGGGGAGTTGCTGGAGCGCCCAGCCGTTGCCGTCGGGGTCGTCGAAGAAGACGAAGCTCCCCCAGGGGAAGTCCTGCACCTCGCTGACCTCGACGCCGCGGCCGACCAGTTCGGCCCGCGCGGACGCGACGTCGGCGACGACGACCTGCAGGCCACGGACGGAGCCCGGCTCGGCCTGCGGCATTCCGGTGCCGATGGCAATCGAACAGGCCGAGCCCGGCGGGGTCAGCTGGACGAAACGCAGGTCGTCGGTGACCTGGTGGTCGTGGTCGGCGACGAAGCCGAGTTTCTCGGTGTAGAACTCCTTCGCCCGGTCCACGTCCGCCACCGGCACGGAGACCAGTTCGAGCTTCCAGTCCATCGTTGTCCCTTCCGATCCATGAGCCCGCAACGTACCGCGCGACAGGCGCACCGAACGGGTGCGGTGGTCGGTGGTTGCTTGCCGTGACCGGCCTTGGGTACCGGACTCCTCAGACGGCAGGAACAAGCCAGCAACTCCGGGAGACACCATGACGACCAATCCACAGCCGCTTCGAGAGGACGACCACCGCTCAGCCGGCCAGGACCAGCCTGTCGGCGTACTGGTGGCTCAGCTCAGCAGCGACGTGAGCCGACTGGTCCGCGACGAGTTGGCGCTGGCCAAGGCAGAGCTGAAGGACAAGGGCAAGGAAGCCGGCATCGGCATCGGGTTGTTCGGTGGCGCCGGGACGGTCGCCGTGTACGGCGTGGGCGCGCTGGTCGCCGCGGCCATCCTCGGGCTGGCGGCCGCCGTACCGGCGTGGTTGTCGGCGTTGCTGGTCGCGCTGGTGCTGTTCGCGATCGCGGGCGTTGCCGCCCTGCTCGGCAAGCGCCACGTCTCGCACGCGACGCCGCCGGTGCCGCAGGCTGCCGTCGAAGGAGTGCACGAGGATCTCGAAGCTCTCAAGGGGCATCAGCCGGAAAGGAAGATCAGCGCATGACCACGACGCGCTCGAACACCAAGATGAGCGAGGCCGAAGCGCTCCGGGCCGACCTGGAGTTCACCCGACAGCACCTGGCGGACACGGTGCAGGAGCTCACTCGGCAGCTGAACGTGCCGCGCAGGATCAAGGACTCCGCCGCGAGCGCCGGCCACCGCGCGGTGCAGGCCGCCGGGCAGGCGGCCCAGCGCGCGAAGGTGACAGCCGGTGGCGTCGGCCACCGGGCCAAGGAAACAGCAGGTGGCGTCGGCCATCGGGCCAAGGAGACGGCTGGGGTCGTCGGGCACCGCGCCAAGGAGACCGCTGGGGTCGTCGGGCACCGCGCCAAGGAGACCGCTGAGGTCGTCGGGCACCGCGCCAAGGAGACCGCAGGCGGTGTCGGGCAGCGCGCCAAGGATGCCACGGGCGGCGCCGGAGAGGCCAAGCATCTGCCGGAGGGTTCCCAGGGCGGTGCGCTGGCCAGGGTGAAGCAGGTTCCCGAGCTCGCTAAGCGCGTGCCGGAGATGAGCCGTAGGCACCCGCGGGCGGCGGCAGCCGTCGGCGGCGCCGTGGTGCTCGGCGCCGGCGCGACCGCGTGGATTGTGGGTCGCGGCAAATGACCAAGGCAGCCAAGATCGCCTATCGTCCGTTCGGCCTGATCTCCGGTATCGCCGGCGGTCTGGTCGCCAGCGCCATCTTCAAGCAGGTCTGGCGCCGCATCAGCGACGAGGACGACGCGCCTGACGCACTCCAGTCCGAGTATCCCTGGCGCCAGATCCTGCTGGCCGCCGCGCTCCAGGGCGCCGTGTACGCCGTGGTCAAGGCCGCCGTCGACCGTGGCGGCGCCAAGGCGTTCGAGCGCTGGACGGGCGAGTGGCCCGGCAGCTGACCACCTCTGGAACCGACGGAACCACTTGAGCTACTGATCCCCGACCTGGCAGCCCTGGCCGGGGATCAGTACTGTCCGCGGGTGAACCGAGCCGGATGTGATCGAAACCTCCCGGCACGGTGCATGAAAGGTGCCCTCCCGGGCACCGGAAGGATGCAAGTACTGGTTGCCCAAGGCCCCGGCGTTGAGCAGACAGCGCCGGGGCGTCACCGGCTTCAGTCAGGCGGCTCGGGGGTCTCGGGCAGATCCTGAGGATCGGGTTGAGGGTGATCCGCGTCCGGCCTGCGGGTCTCGTCGATCAGGTCGTCGACCAGCGGCTCGTCCGGATCGCCGCCGGTGAACTCCTCACCTGGATGCTCGGTCACGATGCCTCCTTTCCAGACTTCTTTCCCAGCCTTCCGCCGGTACCCCGGCCCGGCCGGCTCAAGCCCGCCGATCACGTTCTGTGTGCCGAGGTCTCGACGTCCGTAACCGAAGCCCACTACGGTCACACCTTCCGGTAGTCGCAGGTGGGGAAGGTTCTCGTTCGTCATGGACGTCGATTTACGGCTGGTGCGGTATTTCCTGGTGATGGCGGAGGAGCTGCATTTCACCGCGGCCGCCCGTCGCCTCTACGTGTCACAGCCCGCGCTGAGCAATCAGATCCGCAGGCTGGAGACGCAACTCGGCGCCCAACTCTTCGACCGCTCGCCGCGTGGTGTTCGGCTGACCGCCGCAGGCGGTGCCTTCCTCCCGCACGCGCAGGGTGCGCTGGCCGCGATCGAGTCGGGCGTGGCCGATGCCACCGCCGCCGCCGAGCGCGACCAGGTCCTGCGAATCGACGTACCGCAGCCACACCTCGTTACTCCCCGCGCGGTTCTGGCCCGTCTGCGTGACCGGCTGCCATCATTGCGCCTCGAGATCAGCGGTCGCGGAACCCGCGAGCAGGGTCGCCGGCTGCTGGCAGGTGAGATCGACCTTGCTCTGTGCGGTGCCACGGCACCCTGCCCCGACGGCGTCATGCAGCGGATCATCCGGCGGGAAGCCCTCGGCGTCGCGCTGCCGGCGAACCACCCGTTGGCCGCGGCGGACGCGGTCGCAGTACGGGAGTTGACCGACGAGAGGCACTACCTGCCCGGTGACGACTCCGCGCCCGAGTGGAAAGAGTTCCTGCTGGCCTGCTGCCGTACTGCGGGGTTCACGCCGCGTCGGCATCCCGCGAGCGCGGTCGCGCCCTCGTCGACCAGGCAGGCGTCGGCGCTGGAACTCGTGCGCGCGGGGGAATGTGTCGCCCTCGGCCTGCTCTCCACGCCCTCTCCCGCCGGCGTGGTGGTCAAACCACTCGCGGCCGGGGTTCCGCCGTACGGATGGTCACTGCGCTGGCGTGACTCTGCGCGTACGCCCACCGCCGCTCTGGCAGTACTGCGGACTCTCGACTGACCCGCGACCCTGTGTCACGACCGGCACACCGGCTGGCTTCAAGTCCGCTTCACCTTTGGATCAGACCGATTAACGGACGAGCTTCGGGCGAACGCTTTCCTCAAGCAGGGCAGGTGTTTCCGTGCTGTCTCGATGCTGCAAGTTCGTCTCGACCAGGGGTCGAATGTATAACTTCGCAATCGGTGGGGTAGGAATGACTGCAGATATTGACCGCGGTCCAGACATGTGCCGCGCCGTGACTCACCGTCGCGAGGTCAAGAATCATGGTTACCGTACTTGCCGAACCGAAGCACCAGCGTGATCTCACCACCCGGTCCCTGCTGGACCAACGAGCCCGATCCACTGACGAAGAAGTCCGGCAGTCTCTGCTGGACCAAGCGATCGAGCTGAACCTCGGTATCGCCCACAGCATCGCCGGCCGTTTCCGCGGCCGCGGCGTCGAGTCCGACGACCTGGACCAGGTGGCCTACCTGGGTCTGGTCAAGGCCGCCCGCAGCTATCGTCCCGACACCGAGACACCGTTTCTGGCGTACGCCGTACCGACCATCCGGGGCGAGGTGAAACGCTACTTCCGCGACTGCTCGTGGACCGTGCGGATCCCCCGCCGCCTGCAGGAACTGCAAGGCTCGATCGCCTCCGTGCGACCGCAGTTGGTGCAGGACCTGCAACGTGATCCGACCCTGGAGGAACTGGCCGAGGCGCTCGACGCCACGGTCAGCGAGGTGGAGTCCGCGCTGGCCGCGGACGGTTGCTTCTCCGTGCTGTCGCTGGACCGCCCGATCGACGGCGAGTCCACCGCGAGCCTGGCCGACACCATCGCGGACGAGGAGGACAGTGCCTTCGAGCGGACCGAAGCGGTCGCCATGCTCGAGCCGGTGCTGAACGAGCTCAACCCGCGGGAACGCAAGATCCTCGAACTGCGCTTCGTCGAGGGTCACACCCAGGCCGACATCGGCGCCGAGATCGGTGTCAGCCAGATGCAGGTCTCCCGGCTCCTGCGCGGCATTCTCGACCGCTTGCGCGACCAGATCGAGCCCCCCACCACCGCTGCCGCGGCCTGACCCCTCCCGGTCGGCCCGGCAGCACCCCCCTGCGGTGGTCCGCCGTAAGCTTGTCTTGCGGCGGACCACCAGCAGAGGACGCATCTAGATGCCTAAGGCACCCATCTTCGTCGTCCAGTTGCATGACGCGCGCCGGTTGCACTACGACGTCCGGCTCGAAGTCGGCGGAGTGCTCAAGTCCTGGGCGGTGCCTCGCGGCCCCTCTCTCGATCCCACAGTCAAGCGGTTGGCGGTTCCGACCGACGACCACTCGATCGAGTACGCCGGCTACGAAGGCGTCATCGCCGGCAGCAAGTACGGCACGGGCGCGGTGATCGTCTGGGACGCGGGTGTCTACCAGAACCAGACCCGCGACAAGCAGCGTCGCCTGGTCGACCCGGCGACGGCGATCGACAACGGGCACTTCAGGCTTCACTTGCAGGGCGTGAAGCTGACCGGGTCCTGGGCCTTCACCCGGACCGGTCGAAACGGCGACTGGTTGATGGTGAAGGTCCGCGACGACGCCGCGAATCCGCAGGTGGACCTCACCACCGCCGAACCGCAGTCCGTGCTCAGCGGCCTGACCATCGAGGAGATGGCCGCTACCCAAAGCTGAGCCGCACCACCGCGGTCACCACGATGCCGCCCCCGACGGCCGGCAGCATCGGCACCTTCGCGAGGCACAGACCACCCGCGGTACCGACTCCGGCCAGTTGGGTCCAGTCGACCTCGCGCCAACCCTCGCCACCGATCTCGGTGACGATCAGTCCGGCGAGCAGTACCGGCGCGGTCAACGCGGTCATCCGCACCGCGGCGGGAGGCAGTTTGCGCCCGCCGATGATCAGCGGCGCGCTGGCTTTCATCAGCCAACTGACCACGGTCACGGCCAGAACGGACAGCCAGATCCTCACGCCTCCCCACCCTCCTCAGGCAGTACTCCGAGCAGCGCCGCGGCGGTCGCGCCCAGCAATGCATAAGCAGGGCTCGTGACGAAGAGCAGCGCCGCGGCGACCGTCGCGCCCAGCAGCCCGGCCACCAGCGCACGGGAGGATCGCCGCAACTCGTCCAGCGCCAGGATCAAGAAGAACGCCGGGAAGGCCACATCCAGACCGAGGCGGTGCATCAGGTCGGGCGAGGGTGAGGTCAGCACTCCGACGGCGGTACCACCGACCCAGGAAAACCATTGCGGCACGCTCGCGCCGATCAACCGAGCCACGTCGTAGCCGCCATTGTTGCGGTGAGCAACGACAAACGAGGCGTCGACCAGAGCCTGGGCCTGCAGTGCGCGGGACAACCGGCTTCCTTGCAGGCTGTTGTTCAGCGCGACGCTCATCACCAGGTAGCGCGCATTGATCAGCACCGCGGACACCACCGCCGCGGCCGCCGATCCACCGGCGAGCGCGGCGAGCAAGGTGAATTGCGCTGAGCCCGAGAACGCGAACATCGAGAACAGCACCGGCAGTCCCGAGCCCCAGTCGCGAGCCTTCGCCTCGGCACCGAAACTCAACGCCAGCACGAATCCCGCCGCGGCGGGCCCGACACCCAGCCGCATCCCGTCCAGGAACCCGTCCCTGGTCAAGCGCCCATCCCATGTGTCCGCTGGTAGTGCCTTCTGGCTCGGGCCCGGTTACCGCAGTCCCCCGAACTGCACCAGCGGCGGGAGCCGTTCTTGCTCCGGTCGAGGAACAGCCAGCCACAGTCGCCGTCCTGACACTCGTGCAATCTGCCGAGATCCTCATGCTCCAGCAACCGCGCGGCCGCCAGCGCCAGAGCGGCCGGCAAGTCGGCGGCCTCCCAGTCAAGCGGCTGGATGCCCTTCGGGCGAGCCTCGGCCAGTGCCCCCGCCACCAAACCCCGCAGAGCGGACAAGTCGGCCTTCGCCGGTTCGTTACCACGAGCGAGCGGCAGCAGTACCCCGTAGACGACCTCACGCACCGTTCTCACTTGCTGGAGCGTCCCCGGGCGGTACACCAACCCGACCGCGGTGCACCAGTCCGCGAGCGCCGACGTGGAGGTGATCCGATCGATCCATCGGGCGTCGTCGAGCCGCCACGAGACCGTGTTCACCAGGTCGAGCGCCACGTGCCCACCGATCAGTTCCGGCTGGTAGCCCATCCGCGCATCACCTCAACTAACAAGCTAAAGCGATTTGACTCGTTAGGCAATTCGACCAGGCTGGAATGACCGATTCCGGACCGGCGAGTCACGCACCGCGACCTTGACCCGCGGTGAGGCCAGCCAGACAATCGTGCGAACTTCTGATCCTTTCGCCGCCCGGAGGACACAAATGCGCATACTCGCCGGTCTCGCCTCCGGGGTGCTGGTGGCGACGCTGATCCCCCTTCCGGCTCACGCGGCCCCACCACCGGTGTGGACGCACAGCGCCGCCGACCGCCTGTTCGCCGGCACCACCAAACCCGCGAACGCGCCCGCCGCGATCGCCCTCTACGCCGCGCGCAACGAGACCGAGGCGGCACAGATCGCGGTGCGTCCGACGGCCGCGATCACCGGAGTGTCCGTCGCCGCGAGCGCTCTGACCGGACCGGGCGGCGCCACCATCCCGGCATCGCAGATCACCGTGCGGCGCGAGTACCTGCATCCCAACGTCGCCCTGCTGGGCGACGCCGAGGTGGAGCCCGCGCCCGGCGGCGGTACGCAGTACTACGACGCCCTGGTCGAGAACACTCCGCGGTCCCTGGCGGCGAACGTCACCCAGCCGTACCACTACAGCGTGCACGTCCCGACCACGCAGGCGCCCGGCGTCTACACGGGCAGCGCGATCGTCCAGAGCAGCGCGGGCAATGTCACCGTGCCCGTCCGGCTGACCGTCTATCCGACGACGCTGCCGCCGACCGACCAGTCGACCTTCAAGCTGAACAACTGGACCACCTCCGCCGGCTGGGACTACGACGGCACGATCAAGTCCATCCCGATCCAGTACGGCGTCCAGATGTACGACGCCAACTGGTGGCGCGTGATCGAGAGCATGGCCAGGAACCACGCGAAGCACCGCAACAACGTGGTGTTCGCGGACTTCCAAGCGCTGCTGATCCCGGACACCACGATCGATGCTGCGGGCAACTACACGTTCGGCTGGAACACCTTCGACCGGTTCCTGCAGATCTACGTCGACGCCGGGGCGCTGCAGTGGATCCACACCCCCCACCTGCTGATCGGCAGCAACGCGACCAACCCGGCCCGGCTGGAGATGCTGAAGCGTGGCGCGGACGGCAAGCCGCAGATGGTGCCGGTGCTGACCAACACGGCCGAGTCGAACGCCTATCTGGACAAGCTGTTCCCGGCCCTGAAGCAGCACCTGGACGCCAACGGCTGGACGAACAAGTTCTACATGAGCGCGAACGACGAGTCCGGCCGGCCGGAGGACACCACCGCAGCGAACTGGCTCTACGCGAAGTACCGGCAGTTCTTCCCGAACCCGCTGCTGAACGAGGCCGAACTGCACATCCTCACCCCGGCCGCGACCACCACGGCGAACACGCCGATCCTCGACCTGTACGAGAACAACGTCGGCTACTACCAGTCCAAGCGGCTCGGCGGGAACGAACTCTGGCTCTACAACTGCATCGGCCCCCGCGGCCCGTACCTCAACCGCTTCATCGGGTCGCACCTCGACAAGACCCGGCTGACCCCGCTGCTCGCCTGGAAGACGAACTCGGTCGGCTATCTGCACTGGGGCTGGAACTACTGGTTCCAGCACGTCGGCGGACCCTACGTCCAGTTCGACACCTTCGACGGCCCGCAGAACGGCGACAACTTCCTGGTCCGGCCGAACCGCGCGGCGTACGACCTCTACGACAGCATCCGCAGCGAGACCCAACTCGACGGCGTCGAGGACTACGAACTGTTCACCAGGCTCGCCGCGACCAAGCCGGTACTGGCGAAGGCGCTGGCCAACTCGCTGATCACCAACTCCTACACGATCGACCACTCCGGTACGGCGGTCGACAACGTCCACCGCCAGGTCCTCGACGCCCTCGCCACAGGCGGACCCGACCAGACCTACCCGTACTCCGACGACTTCACCGCCGGCGCCGCCTCCTGGCATGCAGGCAAGGGCACCTGGTCCGCCGCCGGCGGCGTGCTCAGCCAGACCGACACCTCCCGCTGGGATTTCGTCAACAGCCTCGAGGCCCGCGCTTACTCCGAGGTGGTGGCGAGCGTCGATCTGCGGATCACCGGCGTCAACAGCAACGACGGCAACAACAACTGGGCCGGCCTGGTCGTGCGGAACCTCAACGGCACGGACTTCGAGAGCGGCTACCTCGTGGCCCAGCGCAACAACGGCGAGGTGTTCGTCTACCGCAGCGGCGCCAATCTCGGCCGCGCGATGGTGCCGGGCTACGCGCCGGGCCAGTTCAACCGGCTCCGGGTGGTTGCGCGCGGCAACACGATCACCATTTATGCCGGCTCGGGGCACGCACCGGTGCTGACCGTGACCGACAACGCGTTCAGCGCGGGCGGGATCGGGCTGGCCAGCGGTGGAGTGAGCGTCCAGTTCGACAACGTCCGGCTCAACCCCGAGACGAACCCCGCGGAGGCGCGGCCGGTCACCGTCAGCTCGACGTACGAAGGTGACGGGTGGAATCAGCGGGCGGCGGTCGATGGACGCCGCACCTCGGTCGCCGGGGCGATGGGCTGGACGAGTGGCGCGGCGGCGAGTGCGACCGACGTTCAGTCCATCCAGCTCGATCTGGGGTCTGTCCGCCCTGTCAGCCGCGTCGATCTCTATCCGCGCACCGATGGCGCCAATGCCGGGACAGGATTCCCGGTCGACTTCACCGTGCAGGTTTCGGCGGACGGCACCTCCTGGTCGACCGTCGCGAGTCGGCAGAACTACGGGAAACCCGTCGCCGCTGCTCAGACCATCCCGTTCGCCACGCAGAACGCGCGGTACGTGAAGGTTGTCGGGAGCAAGCTCAGCCAGGACAACTTCGGTACCTACCGGATGCAGTTCGCCGAGGTGGAGGTTGCTGGAGGCAACCTTGCCGCCGGACGAGCTGTCACCACGTCGTCTTCGTCGGAGTTCACCGCCGAAGGATGGTTGCGGTCCAACCTGACCGACGGATCACGTCAGTCGCGGCTGTGGAACACAATGGGCTGGACCAGCGACTCGGTCGCCGCCGGGAGTACGCAGTACGCGCGGGTTGACCTCGGCGGGCCGAGTCTGGTCAGTCGCGTCGACCTCTCTGCACGCTCCGACGGCTCGAACACCGGGAACGGGTTCCCGGTCGACTTCACCATCGAGACGTCGCTGGACGGGACCACCTGGACTCCGGTGGCCTCAGCCGCGGACCGGCCGCAGCCCGGCGCCGACGTACAGGGCTTCACCTTCCCGGCGACCACGGCCCGCTTCGTGCAGGTCCGCGGGACCGAGCTCCGTCCCGACGGAGAGGGCGGCTACCGGATGCAACTCGCCGAGGTTGAGGTCAGGTGAGTCACCAGCCGTTGAGGTGGAGAACCTCGTCGACCGGCTGGCGGGCGGCCGGCTTGAAGGTGTCGCCGGTGAAGTAGGCAGTGGGTAGGAGGACCGACTGGTGGGTGTCCGCCGGGATGCCCAGCAGTTCGTCAATCTCCTTCTCGTAGGTGAGGTGGAGGGTCGTCCAGGCGGTGCCGAGCCCACGAGCCCGAGCCGCCAGGCAGTAGCTCCACGCGGCCGGCAGGATCGAGCCCCACAGGCCGGCCTGGTTGCCCGCAGGCAGCGATCTCGTCTGCAGGCACGGGATCACCAGGACGGGGACCTGGCCCATCCGCTCGCCCAGGTAGGCGACACTCGACCCGACCCGCTGCTGGATCGGCGCCCGCTCGGGGTCGTCGGCGTACAGGCGGCCGGCCGCACCCGAGGACTCGAGGTACGCCGCGACCGAGCGGCGGTAGTACTCGCCGATCGCCGCCCGCTTCTCCTCGTCCGTGATCACCAGCCAGTGCCACATCTGCCGATTGCTGCCGGACGGAGCCTGCAGCGCGATCTCGATGCACTCACGCACCAACTCAGCAGGCACCGGCCGCTCGAGATCAAGCCGCTTGCGGACCGTACGGGTGGTGGTGAGCAATTCGTCGGGAGTCAGGTCGAGTGTCGTCACAACCTTCAGTCTGTCAGCAGTCGTAGGTGCTGTTGGGGTGGACTGCCTCGCAGTAGCGGATGTGGAGGTGGTTGTCGTGGGCAGGCCACTCGGCGGTCAGACCCTCGTTGATCAGGGTCGGGTCGTTGAACCAGATGAACATCACGTGACCGGGTGCGGCCGCGCGGATCGCCTGGACCAACTGCCGGGTCGCGGCACGGTCGTACGTGGTGGACTGCCAGGTGATCCGGCCCGCGGTGCACTGGCCGTTGTCGGTGCGGATCGGCCAGATGTCGATGTCCAGGCCGTTCTCGTGACTGCCGTGGCCGGGGATGTCACCGCCGTGCTCGAAACCGGCGTCGCCGTACGGGACCTTGCCCTGGCCGGTGCCGGCGAAGTTCCGCGCGGCCTGCTCCAGTTGGGCCACGGCGGCTGAGGCGGCCCAGTTGGCGGCGGTTCCGTTGCCGTCGGGGTCCTGGTCGCACAGGTTGGCGTTGAAGTCGGGGTAGTCGTAGTGCCAGGCGAGGTTGCGCCAGGTGATCGGCCCGACGATGCCGTCCGCGCCGATGCCCGCGTGCGACTGGAAGGACACGACCGCGTCGCGGACCGCAGTACTGAAGACGCCGTCGACCGGAAGGCTGAGGCGGCGCTTGGCGTTCAACTCGACCTGGAGCGCCTTCACTGCCGCGTTGTTGTCGCCGGAGCGGATCGTGGGGACCAGCGCACCCCAGGTCTGCGGCCCGACGATGCCGTCGGAGCCGAGCCCCTTGGCTGTCTGGAAAGCCTTCGCTGCGGTCACCGTGGACGCGCCGAAGATACCGTCGGCGCCGACGGACTGGCCGTGGTGCTGCAGCAGATACTGGATCGCCTGGACGTCGGCGCCGCGGTTGCCGCTGCTCTGCGTCGGGAAGAACGCGTTCGCGTACGCCTGCGCGGTACTCGGCGCGAGGCCGACCAGAACGATCGCGGCCAGCAACGCAGGACCTATTCGCTTGAGGGAGGGCACGGTTGTCTCCATTCGGGGCGGTCGAGCTTCCGTGAGTAACTAACCTCTCGTCGCCACTTTCAGCCACAAACTACCCATCCGCAAGTGCTTGGCGCACCGAACCTCGCCACAGCTGCGAGCTCACGCCCCCGACCCGGCATCCACGATCAGCCGACAACTCACCCCTCCAACCAGCCTTTTCACCCCCTCCACCCGTCGCACTCACCCTCCAGCACCTGGCTGACTGGTTCAGCAAGCAACCAGTTGGAGGATTCGGATGTACGTCACCAGAGACAGCGCCTTCGGGAAGGGCGACCTGCCGCGGCAACTGATCGACCGCGAGGAGGTGATCGACGCCCTCTACCGCTTCGGCCTCGGTCAGGACCTGCGCGACCGGGAACTCTTCACCTCAGCGTTCGCCGCGGACGCAGTACTCGACTTCCGCCCGGCAGCAATCAAATGCGGCCTCGACATCCCACTGATGGAAGGCCGCGACACGATCGTCGACCTCATCCTCAATCCCGAAATTCGCATCGACACCACCCACGTCGTCACCAACGCCCGAGTCACACTCGACGGCGACACCGCCCGGTTGACCGCGATCGTCGAGGCACAACATCTCCCCAAGGACGACCACACCCGCCACGCCCTGCTGAAGAACCTGTACTCCGTGGACGCCGTGCGGGACGGATCGCGCTGGGTGATGCGACGCGTGCACATCGACAACGTCTGGTACACCGGCGACCCGTGGGTGATCACCGGCAAGTGACCGGCTCTACCGTGGGGGTGTGGAGACAGCGGATCTGGTAGCGGCGAAACTGCGTCCGCCGGCCTGGCTGGCTCCGCTCCTGCCCCGGCCGCGGCTCTCCGCGCAACTGGAGAAGGCTGCTGGTTCGTCCTCGGTCATCCTGCTTCTCGGTCCGAGCGGATCGGGCAAGACCGCCGCACTGTCGCAGTGGTCGCCCGGCGCCTGGGTGACTTTGGATGCACAGGACAACGACCCCGTCCTGTTCTGGCGGTACGTCGCTCGCGCGCTCGGCGTGGCGGGAGATCCGCATCCGCCGGGCAGCGATGCCTTCGTCGCCGCGATCGCCTCTCGGGTCGAGCCTGGAAGTGTGCTCGTGCTCGACGAGTACGAGCATGTGGTTGCTGCCGGCATTCATCGGCAACTGGATCTCTTGATCGGCGCCAGTCCGCTGACGCTGGTGATCAGCAGCCGGACGCGCCCGCCGCTGCGGCTCGACCGGCTGCTGCTGAGTGGCCGGTTGACCGTGCTGAGTTGGACCGATCTGCGGTTCTCGGCCGAGGAGGCGGAGTTGCTGGGTCCTCGGGTCGTCGACTCCGAGGGTTGGCCGGCGTCTGTCGCGCTGGAGGGCCGGGAGACGGAGTACCTGGTCGAGCACGTCTGGGGTTCGTTGGCCGCGGACCTGAAGGACTTCTTGCTCGTCGCCGCCGTTCCGGCCCGCTTCGACGTGGCGCTGATGGATTCGCTCACGGGCGCGTCCGACTCGGCCGAACTGCTCGACCGGTTGCGGCGGGACGCGGTCTTCCTGGTCTCGGACGACGGCCGGGGCCGCTGGTATCGCCTCCAACGCTCCTTCCGGGAAGCTCTGCTGCACCGCCTGGAGACCACCGCCCCCGACCACCTGACCGCCGTACGCCGTGGCGCCGCGCGCTGGCACGCGCGCTCCGGTGACAAAGAGGAGGCGATCGGTCTCGCCTTGTCCGCCGGTGATTTCGCCTTTGCCGTGCGTCTACTCGACGAACAACTCGACGGTCTGTATCAGGACGGCCGCCTGGTCTCCTTGGAGCGGTGGTTGCTCGCACTCCCCGATTCGGCTTTGGCAGCCAGCCGTCTAGGCCGCCGAGCCCTGAACCTCTGGTGCGAACTAGGCCGCTTCTCAGAACGCGACCGCTGGATCACCGCCACGTCAGCCGACCACCGCTCAGCCCGCTCGTCCCCGCGCAGTGGGGACGAGCGGGCTGTCGGGGCGGACGAAGTGTGGCGGCTTTGCTTGCCACGGGAGCGTGGTGACCTCACCTCAGCTCTTCGCCAAGGTCGAGAGCTTCTTGCGAGCCGTCTACTGACAACTCCGCAAGCCGCCTCCCAGGCCCGCATCAGCGTCGCCCGGAGCCTCCTCCTCGCCGGCCGCCTCGCCGATTCACAGGCGTTGGCTTCAGAGATCCCCGCCCTCTGGCCCGGCGAACCACCAGCACCTGTCCGCGTCGCCATGCACGGCCTCCTCGGCCTGGCGGCCTACCTACAGCGGGAGGTGGAAGCGGCGGCCGTTCAAGGGGTGCGCGCGGCAGTGCGGGAGTGCCAGGTGCGACCGTCGGCACGAATGATGCCTGAGGCAATGATTTTGCTTGCTTTGTCCTCCCAGCACCCCGGGGCCGAACTGGCGCACCTGCTGGACGAGCCGGGCTACGGCAACGACCTGACCATGGGCGCCTTCGCCAATCTCCTGCTCGCCCAGCACCTCGACGCCCCGGAAGCCCGCGGACGCCTGGCCGCGGCGGACGCGCTGCTGGCGACCTGCCCCAATCCCCTCGGCCTCGTGGAGTTCCGCAACCAAGTAGCAGCCGCGGTCGGCGACCCGATCCCGCCGACCGCGGTATCCACCGAATCCCTCAGCGACCGCGAACTCCTCGTCCTGCACTACCTGCGCAGCGACCTGACCCTCCGCGAGATCGCCGAAGACCTGTTCCTCTCGATCAACACGATCAAGACCCACGCCCGCACGATCTACCGCAAGCTGAACGTGCACGGCCGCGACGAACTGCGGCCGTCGAGATCCGGCGACGCCGAGCCGCAGACGTAGTACCGGCTATTCGAAGGGCTTCGGGTCACCGGCGCCGACGCGGACCACCTCGGGGACGTCCTCGGAGAAGTCGATCACCGTGGTCGGCTCGGTGCCGCAGTCGCCGGAGTCGATCACGGCGTCGATCTGGTGGTCGAGCGCCTCCATGATCTCCCAGCCCTGCGTCATCGGCTCTTCCTCGTCGGGCATCAGCAGCGTGCTCGACAGCAGTGGCTCGCCCAGTTCGGCGAGCAGGGCCTGGGTGACGACGTGGTCGGGGATCCGGACACCGACCGTTTTCTTCTTCGGGTGCAGCAGCCGCCGCGGCACTTCCTTGGTCGCCGGCAGGATGAACGTGTAACTGCCCGGCGTCGCGGCCTTGATCGACCGGAACACCGCGTTGCTGATGTGCACGAACTGCCCGAGTTGGGCGAAGTCCTGGCAGACGAGCGTGAAGTGGTGCCGGTCGTCGAGGTGCCGGATCGCCTTGATCCGGTCAATCCCGTCCTTGTTCCCCAACTGCACCCCGAGCGCGAAGCAGGAGTCCGTCGGGTACGCGACCAGGCCGTCGTCGCGGATCAGATCGACGACCTGACCGATCGCGCGCTTCTGCGGATTCTCCGGATGCACATCGAAATACCTCGCCATACCCCGACCCTAGCGCTCCCGAGCCGTCCGGGCCGCCGCTCGAGACTTGCAACGCCTCATCGCTTTAGTTACTATCTCTAACGATTGCTACTCATAAGAACGATTCAAGGAGACGCGATGCCCCTCGGACGCAGCAGCACCATCGGTCGCGCGACCGAGGTGGAATGCCGACATCACGATGGCCTCGCTGTCAGAACCTTTGCAGGTGGGCGCCACCTTCGACTGGCACACCCATGGGTTGGCGATCACGTCGACTGTCTACGAGATCGTCCCTGGGTCCCGCATCGTCTGGGGTGAGCTGGCGCAGGCCATCGACGGTATCCACGTCTGGACCTTCAAAGCAGTTGCCGACGGCACCTTGATCACCACCGAGGAAAGCTGGTCCGGGCCGCCCGTGGATGCCAACCAACCCACCCTGCAGTCCGCGCTGGACGCCTCACTGACCTCCTGGCTCGAGCACTTGAAGACAACGGTCGAGTCTTGAGGGCCTACTCGCCCCGGACCGGCTCGTAGAGGCTGCCAGCTGAAACCCTGCCAGGCGGCCGGCGTCGCCTGAGCCGCGGGGTCAGGGCGCGAGCAGGATCGTCAGCGCGAGAGTCGTGAGCGCGAGGGTGACGGTGAGCACCCCTCGCGCACTGATGCTGGTCATACAGCAAATGGTCCGAGCCATCTCTGCCGAAGGGAATGGCTCGGACCGTAGACCAGGGGCCGATCCGGGGCGGCCTCGGTGATCTACCTGAGCAGGTTGAGGGCTGTGCTGAAGGCGGTGTCCTTCTTGGCGGCGAACTCCGCGGGAGTGAAGACCGGAGTACGGACGTCCGGCGGGATGCCGGGGCCGTCGTAGGACTTCCAACTGAGGGTGCGGAACTCCTCGTTGGGGACGATGAAGTCCCAGCCGTTCGGGAGCTTGCGGACCAGGACGTCGGAGAAGACGCCTTGGGTGTTCTCGCCGATGCGTACCGGCTTCGGGGTGCGGTTCATCAGGGCCTGGGTGAAGGTTTCACCGGCGCTCATCTGGGATCCGCCGGTGAGGACAGCGATCGGCCCCGTGTACTTCGTGCGCTCCGTGGGCTGGACGAAAAGAGGTTGGGGCGTGGTGAAGGCGGCCGGGTCGGACGGGTCGTTCCGGGCGCGCTTGTAGTAGGCGAAGTACGGGCGGTTGGTCAGGCGCGAGGCCAGGTCCAGGCCGAGTTGGTCGGAGCCGCCGCCGTTGAGGCGGAGGTCGAGGATGAGGCCGCGGAGCTTGCCGGATCCGGTGGTCCGTTGCTTGCTGAGGATCTGGTCCAGCGCCCTGTTCAGCGTGTCCCGCTCGGCCCGGTAGTCGGGGATGTTGCCGAAGCCGAGGAACGCGATCACTCGGAGGTAGCCGATCCCGCCCGGCAGGTCGGCGTACCCGATTCTGTCGTTCGCGTAGGTGGTGAACGGGATGCCCTTCAGTGCGGTCTGCTCGACGTACGGGCGGACCATCGCCTCGAGTTCCTCGGAAGGCAGGACCGTCCCCGGCCGCGAGCCGGTGAACCTCCGCTCGTCGGGAGTCCGGAGCGCCGTGTGGGCATCACCCAGCGGCTTGATCATCGAGGTGAGCAGGCCGAACAGGGCGTCGTCGGACATCCCCGGCGTCACCCGCGGCCGATAGGTGGCTCGCACGGCAGACCAGTCGATCCCCTTGGCCTGGAAGAACGGGTAGTTCTCCGCGTACGTGGTCCAGAACTGGTCGAAGACCGCGAGCGGACCCGTTGCTCCGGGCACCGTGCAGAGCTGAGGCAGTTTCGCCAGCCGGCGCAGGTGCTTGTCGCCAACGTTGCCCTCGACCTGCATCACCGCGCGATCCCGGCGGACCCGGAAGGTGAACGCCTGCTGCTCCTCGGCGGTGAACCGGGCGCCGTCCTGCACATACTCAGCAGCCGGCGTGCAACTGATGCTCGTGGTCGAGTACAACGAGGCCTTGCCGTCGGAGATGGCAAGGGTGGTGCCGTAGCCGTCCATCTGCCAGACGCCGTCGAGCGACGTGGCGGCAGTGGCGGCGAGCGGAGCGGACAGCGGAGCGGCTACGAGCCCGGCGGCGACCCCCACGGCCAGCAGCAGGCGGCGGCGAGGGCGGAACGTCTTGAAGTCCATGCGACCACTCTTGTTCCAGCCCGCTCACCCAGACAGGGAGCGAACACCCCACCCGGGGTAGACCTACCTCTACTGCGCCAACCCGAGAGGAACCGCAGTCACCACGAGGTTCTTCTCGTAGCCGCCGCGCGCCCGGTCGTATGCCCCCGTGCAGGTGATCAGCACCAGCCGATGATCACTCGACTGATCGAAAGCCCCACTCTCCGTCGCCAACGCGTTCTTCGGCACCGAGACCACCGAGGTCACCCGGTACGACGCGCTGTGGCCGGCGCCGCGGAGTACGACGACCTCGCCGGCCTTCGCCTTGAGCAGCCGCACGAAGAATCCGATGCCCTCCTCTGCCGAGTCGACGTGGCCCGCGATCACCACCGAGCCGAACGGGTCCCCCGCCTCGGCGCCGCCGTCCCACCAGCCCACTCGCTGGACCTGCTCGGGCACCACCAGTTGGCCGCCCACCGTCGAGGCGGGAAGAACGGCCGCGCGAGCACCACCCGGCATGACGAGTTCGGTCGGCACAAAGCGGATCCGCTGGCTCGCGGCCGGCGTACCGACTCTTCCGGGCAGCGCGGACGACGGCGGCTCCGATTGCACTATCGCCGGAGTTCCGCCGCCGCCCGCATCGGCACTCGGGACTGCTTCATCCACTTGCGCGGCACACCCCTCCAGGGCCACGCAGGACAAGATCAGTCCGAGCAGGATCCGCCTCAGCGACGTACCGCCCTTCGCGCGGTCATCGCCATCGCTGTCGCCAGTCCGAGCGCGGCGAACAGAGCCACCAGCGGCCACGGTGTGCCCTGGTCCTCCGTCAGCCCCGCGGCCTGACCGCCGGTCCCGGTGTTCACCAGACCCGGCTTGTCGCTGCCGCTGCCCGGCAGTTTGAGCGTCGCCACCGCCACATTCATCGTCTTCGACGCCGGTTCCCCGACCGCGAAAACCCGGGTCAGATAACCAGCCCGAACCGGTAATGGCAACGGTCCGAGAACAACAGGTGAAGTCGCTCCGGTGGGCACGATGTCGACCGTGTACGTTCCGGCCGGAACGACTACGTCGAGTGATTCACCGTTCGCCACGTTCGCGAACAAAACCTTCCCGTTCACCCGGATATCGGCCGGTCCGACCGCCGCCGTGTGGGCCACCCGGACGGCCGCCTTGTCCCGCGGTACGGCGGTCAACTTGTTGGTGTAGGTGGTCATCACCGGCGCCGCCGTCGGCGCGGCCGGACGGTGGATCACGACGTCGAGGTTGCTTCCGGCCCCTACCGACACCCGCCGCTGGAGCACCACTTTCCCGCCCTCCCGGGCGGTGATCATGCGCTGCCCGGAGCCGACCTTCACTGGTCCGACCACCTCGGTCGCCTTCACCGCGGTGGCTACCGTCCTGCCGTCGACGGCGATGTCGACGGTCCGCCCCGGCAGTCCCTGCACGACGTGCAGAACGGCGTTCTCCGCCGCCCGCGCCGGTACCGCGACCAGTGCGCCGAGGCCGGCGACGGTCACCGCCAGCATCAGGGAAATCACCCTCCGACAATGCGGACCTGATATTCTCGAAATCACCGCCCCAACCCGCGCGATAACCGTTCGAGATTGTCCGGATACCCTCTGTCCCCCCATTTTCCACCCCTTTTGGAAATGACCCCCGAATAGTCGTGCATGACTAATTCCGGCGTATCGTATGCGGAAGTCGATCCGGCCACCAGAGGAAGTGGCCGGATCCCTTGGGGGCGATGGCGCATGTCCGCACGCAACGCGAACTGGGGAACGGTGCCGGCGGTGGTCGCACTGGCACTGGGGCTCGGCGCGGCCGCCGCCTGCTCTTCGGACCAGGCCGGCGCCCCGACCGCACCCAGTCCCGGCACGCTGACCAGCGGTGGCGGCGCCGCGCCGGTCCAGCCGCCACCGACCGCGGAGGGTCCGGGCCTGAACGCGCCGGGGATCCGGCTGGCCGCGGTACCGCGAGGCGACGGCAGTTTCGACATCACCGAAGAAGTGATGCTGCGCGGCGAAACCAGCACCATCCATCTGCAGTTGCCGCGGTCCGGCGAAGGGCTGACCGGGATCATGCGGAAGACGACGCCGGTCGCGACCAGCCTGAGGATCATCGCGGACGACGATCCGGTGCCGCTGGAGAACCCGCAACTGACCGGCGCCCGGGACGTGCCGTTGCTGTCCGCCGCCACCAGGCTGAAGTTGACCTATCGACTGACCGGCTCGAGCGTTCGCAGCCTCCAGTCCGAGACCGGCCGGGCGTCCGCCGCGATCCGGCCCTTGACCGCCGACGTGGACAGCACCCTGCCGACGAACCTGGTCGTCTCCGGCGGCGGCCTGCTCAACGCGGTCTGCCCGGAACTGCCCGAGACCCGCTGCGCGGTCGGAGAACCACCCGGCCTCGGCATCCAGCAGGGCATCCCGGCCGGCCGGGCGCTCGCAGTACTGCAACTGAACCTGCCGATGCAGCCCTAGCGTCCTGAGTCGGACTCAGGACACCAGTTTCGCTTACGGACACTGGCCCTGGGCTGCTTTGAAGCGCTTAGGCTGTGCGCATGGTCGACGCGCAGTCTGAGGAGCGGATCGCTTTCGGTACGGCCCGGGCGCGGTGGGTGCTGGCCGCCACGGCGCTGGGGTCCGGGATGGCCTTCCTGGACGGCACGGTGGTCAACGTCGCGCTGCCCTCGATGGGCCAGGACCTGAACGCCGACATCGCCGGTCTCCAGTGGATCATCAACGGCTACATGCTGATGCTGGCCTCGCTGATCCTGCTCAGCGGATCGCTCGGTGACCGGCTCGGCCGGCGGCGGACCTTCGTGGCCGGGGTGATCTGGTTCGCGATCGCCTCGCTCGTCTGCGCGGTGGCGCCGAACCTCGAGGTGATGATCGCGGGCCGCGTCCTGCAAGGCATCGGCGGCGCGCTGCTGACACCGGGCAGTCTGGCGATCCTGCAGACCAGCTTCCGGCACTCCGACCGGGGCAAAGCGGTCGGCGCCTGGTCAGGACTCACCTCGGTCGCCGCGGCGATCGGCCCGTTCGTCGGGGGCTGGCTGGTGGACAGCGGCTCCTGGCGGTGGATCTTCCTGCTCAACCTGCCGCTCGCGGCCGTCACCGTGCTCGTCACCCTGAGGCACGTCCCGGAGAGCCGCGACGAGACCTCGACCGGCAAGCTCGACGTCGCCGGCGCCGCGCTGGCCACGATCGGCCTGGCCGGTCTGACCTTCGGCCTGATCCACGCCGGCGAACGCGGTTTCGGCGATGCCGTCGTACTGACCGCGCTGGCCATCGGAGTGATCGGGCTGGCCGCCTTCGTGGAGATCGAGCGCCGCAGTTCGCACCCGATGCTGCCGCCCGGGATCTTCGCCAACCTGCGCTTCACCGGCGCCAACCTGGTCACCGTCGTCGTGTACGGCGCACTGGGCACCGCCACCTTCCTGCTGGTCGTCTACCTGCAGACCGCGCTCGGCTACGAAGCCCTCACCGCGGGCGCCGCGCTGCTGCCGATGACGATCCTGATGCTGACCCTGTCCGGCTACGC
The DNA here is from genome assembly GCF_039530625.1 of Kribbella sancticallisti. NCBI lineage: Bacteria > Bacillati > Actinomycetota > Actinomycetes > Propionibacteriales > Kribbellaceae > Kribbella > Kribbella sancticallisti. The sequence goes on from NZ_BAAAOS010000033.1 coordinate 223,808, forward strand.
GGGCAGCCTGTCCGAGCGGATCGGCGCGCGCATCCCGATGACGATCGGTCCGCTGTTCATGGCGGGCGGCTTCCTGCTGATGATGATGGTCAAGCCGGGCGCCGGCTACTTCACCGCCGTCCTGCCGTCGGTCGTGGTGCTGGGGATCGGGCTGGTGTGCACGGTCGCACCCCTTACGGCCACCGTGCTCTCCTCCGTCGAGGATCACCACGCGGGTGTCGCTTCCGGCGTGAACAACGCCATCGCCCGGTCCGCCCAGTTGATGGCGGTCGCCGCGATCCCGCTCGCCGCGGGGATCACCGGCGATTCCTACCGGGACCCGGACGCCTTCAGCGACGGCTTCCAGATGGCCATGTGGATCTCGGCCGCTCTGGCCGCGGCTGGTGCGGTCATTGCCTGGTTCACGCTCGCCGAGCGCAAGCCCGTCGAGCAAGAGCCCGTCGAGCGTGAACCGCAACTGCATCACCGGCACTGCTCGCTGGAGGCGCCGCCGCTGGCGAACACCCCCAGTACTACGCCACGGTGAAGGTCCGCGACGTCCCGGTGAACGGTGTGATCGTGCCGTTCAGCGCCTTCGCATCGCCGTGGTGGACGATCCGGTAGGTCCCCGTCGCCGTCGCCTTCCAGGTGACAGTCGCCTTCGAATCGGCGATGCCGGTGCGCTCCCAGCGGTAGGTCGTCGTCCAGTCTCCGTCGTCCGCGACTCGTTGCCACTGACCCGAGACCAGCTGCTGTACTTCGAGGAATGTGCCGTTGCGGCGCAGGTTGTTCTTCGGATGTCCGGTGACGAACGAGACCGACACGGTCGCGCCCAGCTGGTACGACGGCGCCGCGTCCGCCAGCACCTGGCCGAACTTCTTGAACGGCGGCGGGCTGTCGAACACGACACCCGTCTGCAGGTTCAACTCGGCCGTCGCGGGCTTCGGCGGATGTGTCCCGGCGGCGACCGGAGTACCGGCTTTCAGAGCGCGTGCGAGTCCGGCGAACTCCTGCTGGTACGCCGGCAGCGTGTACTTCCCGAACAAGGTGGAGCCGCCTTCGTACTGCTGGAGCTGGTATTCCTCGGGCGTCGTCACGTACTGGCTGTACGCGTTCGCGTAGCCCTGGATCAGCACGTTCTCCAACGGCACCCCGAGCTCGGCGGCGACCGTACGGCGAAGTCGCAGGCCGGCCACGATCGTCACCTCGCCCGGTACCGCGACCAGGTGGAACTGGCCGAGCTTCACCAGCTGGATCGGCACGACGTCGGGTGTCGCCTGCAGCAAACCGGTCGGCACCGCGGCGAGCTTCGGCGACTGGCAGCTGATCAGCCACGGCGGCACGTCCACCTTGAACGGCTTGAGCAGCTCGAAGAACGGATTCGTCACACCCTCGGGGATGATCGCGATCCCCGGGCCGTCCTCGACGCTGCCCGCCAGGGTCGAGACGCCGACGACGCCCGGGCAGGTCCGGTGCGGCTGTCCGTCGGGCGTGTAGCGGCCGTCCACCTGAACAGCCGACATGTCGACAAAGCGCATCCGGGCGTCGATGCTTCCGGTGATCGTTGCCCGCGGGCCGTTGTAGGCCTCCTCGGCGGCGGTCTGCTGCCGCTCGCCGAGGATCCGGCTGTTGGTGACGGGGTCCTCGGTCGGCCCGGATCCGGGCTTCAGGTTGAGGTTGGGTGACATGTCGCCGGCGTTGGTGTTGGGGAACGCGGCAACGAAACCCTGGCTCTCGTCGAGATAGCGAACGCCCTTCTCGTCATGCTCCCAGCGGTAGGCCGCGTAGCCCTTGTTGTCCGGGCTGATCAGCGTGTTCTCGTTGGTGATCGAGGTCGCGTGGGTGGCGAACCAACTGATCGCGCCGATGTCGCTGCCGCCCTGCTGGAACCGCAGTACGGTCACTGCCGGGTCGATCGCCTGCGGGAAGGCCGCCTGGTCCGCCGCCGGGTTCTGCTCGAAGGCGACCCGGGACCGGTTGACGCTGGCGTTGGTGAGAGTGGAGCGGCCGAGGCTGATGGTGCCGGGGGCAAGGTTCTGGTGGGCCTCGGCGATCGACTCGACGATCCCGTCCACGGTGGCGTCGAAGGCCTGCTTCTGGAAGCCGAGGATGGACAGGTTGTAGGCCAGGTTGTGCGACTGGCCGCCCGGGCCGGAATGCGTGTGTGTTGCCGAGAGCAACAAGTTTCGCTCGGTGTAGAGGTCGCCGTACCGGGCCTGCAGCTTGGCCAGGACGGCGTCGCGCTGGGCCTGGAAGATCATCCCGAGATCGGCATTCACGTAGGCGACGCGCCGGCCGGTCGACTGGTCGACGGTGACGAAGGCGCGGGACCGGAGCCGCTGGTGGATGCCGGTGGTGTTCTGGCCGAACTTCGAGTAGCCCATCATGCCGTTCTCGGCGGCCGGGCCGGTGACGTCGGAGATCCCTCGACCGACCAGGTACTGCGTCGCGTCGACTTGCGCTTGGCGGTCGATCTCGGCCTGCGCCTGATTGACGCCGGCCGTCGCTCCGGTGGCGGCGAGCGCGAGAGCGAGCAGGGCGGCGAGCGTGCGGGGGCGGCGACGCATGGCAACTCCTCGGCGATCAGAAAGCTGAGTAACCTTCAGTTCTACCGGAGAGTACTGGGTTGGTCGCTGATTGTGTAGCTCTCGGCTTCCTCTGGATCCGATCTACCGCTTGGCGAGGTAGTACTTCCGCGTCTCGGCAGGCAGGCGTTCGATGGCGTACCGGAGCATGGTGCGGGGCATCGCGGGAGCGTGGTTGTCGAGGAAAGCAAGAAGTTCAGCTTCCGAGACACGTTTGCCGGCTTCTCGGAGCATCCAGCCGGAAGCCTTGTGAATAAGGTCCTCGGGGTCGGACAACACCAGCGCGGACAGGGCGTAGATGTCGGCGGATTCGCCGGCCCGGATCAGCCGGTGGGTGGATACCAGCGCGATGCGGCGCTCCCAGAGCGAAGGCGAGACCACCAGTTCGCGCAGGACCGTGCGGGGCTTGTCGAGGAGATAGCCGCCGACGATCTCGGCGGCGCTGCAGTCGACGAGGTCCCAGTTGTTCACGTACTCCGTGTTGCGCAGGTAGAGGTCGTAGATCGCGGCCAGCTCGGACGGGTTCGCAGTACGGGGTTTCGAGGCGCGGGAGGCTCGGTCGGCAAGCAGGCAGAGGATTGCTAGGCGGTGCTCGTGAACGGGACTCGCTAGGGCCTTCTCGAGTGCGCTCAGCGGCAGGTCCGCACGCAGGTAGGGCTTCAGCAGGGCGCGGATGGTGGAAAGCTTCAGGCCGATGATCTGGTCGCCGAAGCCGTAGCCACCGGGCTTGACCTGGAAGTACCGCGTCAGCGCCTCGGCGACCGCGGGGTCCGCCGCGTCGTCGATCGACCCGAGCAGTTCGTCGACTGTACTCAGATCAGCAGCCCTCCGGTGGCCCGCAGGTTCTGCCCGGTGATCCACCGGCCGTCCGGTCCGGCCAGGAACGCGACCACGTCCGCGACGTCGGCCGGCTCCCCGACCCGGCCGAGCGCGGTCATCCCGATCAGCAGGCCGGCCACGTCCGGCGGGTTGGAGTCGCGGAACATGTCGGTGTTGGTCGCGCCCGGCGACACGCAGTTCACGGTGATGCCGCGCGGTCCGAACTCCCGCGCCGCGACGGCCGCGAACTGCTCGAGCGCCGCCTTGCTCGCCGCGTAGAGGGAGATGCCGGGACCCGGCAGCGCGGTGTTCAGCGTCGAGAGGTTGATCACCCGGCCGCCGTCCCGCAGTACGGAGCCGGCTTTCTGCAGGGCGAAGAACGGGCCCTTCACGTTCGCCGCCATCAGTTCGTCGTACGCCGCTTCGGTGACGTCGGCGATCGGGGTCACCATCGCGGCCGCCGCGTTGCAGACCAGGATGTCGAGCCCGCCGGCCGGCTGCGCCGCGAGCTCGAAGACCTGCTCCAGCGCGGCCAGATCAGCCTGATCAGCCCGTACTGCGACCGCCTGGCCGCCGGCGGTCTTCACGGCGTCGACCACCTCGTCAGCCGCCTGCTCGTTCTTCGCATAGGTGAAGGTGACGGCGGCACCGTCGGCCGCGAGCCGGCGGACGATCGCCGCGCCGATCCCACGCGAGCCACCGGTGACCAGCGCACCCTTGCCGTCCAGGACTCCCATCAGACCCTCCTCGAGCAGCTGTCGCTCATCGTCACCGCGCCCTCATGATGCTTGATCAGCAGGTTCAGCAACAGAGTGCCGAACGCCGCGTTCTGGTAAACGCTTAGGTGAATCGGCGGCGCTCTGGTTGCCCAGGGCGACGGCCGTCACAGCGCGTTGGTCACGCTCCGAGATCGCTGCGAAGAGAACCGTTGTGGCGTTCGGTTGTGGGGCATACGGTTACTCCAGGGCTGTCTTCCACCATGCCAGGACCGACCGGCGTTCGTGGCGGCACCCGGGGGAGAGACAGCGTGACGAGCCAGCCCGATTCCCACGACGGGGAGATGATCCGGACCACCTTCGGTGCCGTCACCGAGGAGTTGGAGTCCGGTGTGCTGGTGGTTCGGCTGTCCGGTGAGATCGACATCGCGACCACCGAGTTCGCCGCCGAGGCGATCCGGGCCGCGATCGCGCCGCCGGCCCGGCTGGTGCTGATCGACGTGTCCGCGGTGACGTTCTGCAGCTCCGCCGGACTGGGCAACCTGGTCGAGGCCCGGCAGTTGGCCGGGCAACATGGAATCGATCTCGCACTGGTCGGAGTGGGCCGTCCGGTGGACCGGCCGCTGACCATCACCGGCCTCGGCCGCGAGTTCCAGATCTTCGCATCCGTCCAGGACGCGGTGCGCCAAGACCGGCCCTGACTGGCCCTGACCGGCCCGAACCGCCCGAAGTCCGCGGCCTTGACTGCTCTGGGCCCTACGATGACGCGTGTGAGCGTCGATTCCCGGAAACAGCAGAGTCGGCCGACCGTGCAGGACGTCGCCCGGGAGGCCGGCGTTTCGCCGTCGACCGTGTCGCGGGCCCTGCACACCCGGGGATACGCCTCGCCGGAGGTCCGTGAGCGCGTCCAGGCGGCCGCCCAGCGGCTCGGCTACGTGCCGAACCACATGGCCCGCAACCTGCGCAGCCGCACCTCGACGGCGATCGGCGTACTGATCTCCGACCTGCGCAACCCCTTCTACGCCGACCTGGCCGCCGGGATCGAGGAGGTCCTGCGGTTCGAGGGCCACCAGATGATCCTGGTGAACGACAACGGCGACCCGGAAGAGGAGATGCACGCGGCGGAGACGCTGCTGGCGATGCAGGTGGCCGGGGTGATCGTGACACCGGTCGCCGCCGCCTGCCCGAAGATGCTGCAGGACAACGGGATCCACGTCGTCAGCGCGGACCGGCAACTCGGCCGCGGCGGCGACGCAGTACTGAGCGACAACAAGGCCGGCGCGAAGGAGTTGACCGAGCACCTGCTCGGGCTCGGGCACGAGCGGATCGGCCTGCTGATCGACGAGACGAAGTGGTCGACCGGGGCCGGCCGGCTGGCGGGGTTCCGGGCGGCGTACGAGGAGGCCGGGCTGGAGTTGGACGAAGACCTGATCGTCTACACCAGCTTCGACGCCGAAGCCGCCCGGACGAGCACCGGCGAACTGCTGAACGAGCACGACGTGACCGCGATCCTGTCCGCGAACAACGTCCTGGCCCAGGGCGCTCTGGCCGAATTGAAGCACCGGAGACTCCGGATACCGAACAAAATGAGCCTCGCCGCGTACGACGACGTGCCGTGGATGTCACTGGTCCAACCGGGCATAACCACCGTCGATCAACACACAGTGGATCTGGGCCGTAGCGCTGCGCAACTTTTGCTGGCCCGAATCCGCGATGAACTGCCCTCGCGGCGCCGAATCGTCCGGGTCGCACCCCGCCTCGTCGTCCGCGGCTCCACCGGTCCCGCTCCCCGAAAGTGACCTTTCTGGCGTACGACCGGTCACATGACACAACTCCACGTAGACCGGGTCATCGCCAGGCAGCTCGAGCGGCACGCCGAGGTCGCCTTCGCGATGCACAGCCAGCTAGACGCGATTCAAGCGGTCGCCGACGAGCTCATCCGCCGACTCGACTCGGGCGGAGTGCTCTACACCTACGGCAACGGCGGATCCGCTGCCGACGCCCAGCACCTGGTCGGTGAACTGATCGGCCGGTACCTGCGGGAGCGACGGCCGCTCCCCGCCGTCGCCCTGGTCGGCGACGCGGCCGTGACCAGTTGCATCGCCAACGACTACTCCTATGACGAGGTGTTCGCGCGCCAGGTGCAGGCCCTGGCGCGGCCCGCGGACATGGTGATCGGGTTCAGCACCTCCGGCACCTCCCCGACCGTGGTTCGTGGCCTGGCGGCGGCCAGGTCGGCCGGGGCCTGCTCGGTGGCTGTCACCTCGACCCGCGGGATCGGCCTGGCCGCGGCGGCCGACCTCGCGATCGTCGTACCGGCCGAGGAGACGGCGCGGATCCAGGAGATGCACCTGGTTGCGCTGCACCTGATCAGCGAACTCGTGGACCAGTGGGCGGCCGCCTACTGATCCAGAGGTTGCTGACTCAGGGCTTGTTGACGACGCTCCAGTCGTCCTGACCGTGTCCGTCCGCGACGGCCTGGGCGAGCAGGGCCCGGGCGCCGTCCAGAATCGGGTGCGCCGGTACGCCGGCGCTGTCCCCGAGCCTGGCGGCGTACTCGACGTCCTTGTACGCCCAGGCCGTCGCGAAACTCGCCGGATCGGGGATCGCCTCGCCCCCCGCGGCGGCCTCGGCCGGAGTACGGGCTGCTTTGGCGCCGGCCGCGACAAACTCCTCGGCCCGCGAGGCGGTCCGGTTCCAGACCACCACCTCGTGCCCGTTCTTCAGCAGGTTGGCTGCCATTCCGCGACCCATCACGCCCAGCCCGACCACCGCGACCTTGCTCACCTTGTGTGTCTCCTTCGTGGGAGTAGTCCGTACTGCAATCTTGGATCACGTCACCCAGGCGAGCTTCGGCCGGTTGATGCGATAGCGTCCTGTGTCCCCCCGAAGAAGGAATGTCATGGGTGAGAGTGCCAAGATCATCGTCGTCGTGCCGACCTACAACGAGCGGGAGAACCTGCCCGTCCTGGCCGCGCTGCTGTCCGACCTGAAGTTGCCGGGCCTGCAGATGCTGGTCGTCGACGACAACTCCCCCGACGGCACCGGCGACGTCGCCGACGGGCTGGCCAAGGCCGCACCGGAGGCGGTCGGGGTCCTGCACCGGACCGCGAAGGACGGCCTCGGTCGCGCCTACATCGCCGGGATCAGCCGCGCGCTGGACGAGAACGCCGACATCATCATCCAGATGGACGCTGACTTGTCCCATCCGTCCACAGTGATCCCCACCATGGTCGAGACGCTGCAAACGACGGACGCGGCCGTGGTGATCGGTTCGCGGTACGTCGAGGGTGGTTCGGCGGCGGAGGAGTGGGCCTGGCACCGGCGGCTGCTGTCGGCGTTCGCGAACATCTACGTGAACACGATCCTGCGGCTGCACGTCAAGGACGCCACGGCCGGCTTCAAGGCGTGGAAGGCCGACACGCTGCGGGCGATCGACGTCGCCACGATCCAGAGCAACGGGTACTCGTTCCAGGTGGAGATGAACTACCGGGCGGTGCGCAAGGGGTTCCGGATCGCCGAGGTGCCGATCCGGTTCGAGGAGCGCACGGTGGGGGCGTCGAAGATGAGCCTGAAGGTGCAGTTGGAGTCGGCCCTGATGCCGTGGAAGCTGCGCTTCAAGCGCTCCTGACGGAAGTACGCAGTACTGGCTCGCTGGGGCTTGCCGCCGCGGCGTGGCTGTGGCTGCGGCTCCTCAGCCGTAGCCGAGCTCGTGCAGGCGGGCGTCGTCGATGCCGAAGTGGTGCGCGATCTCGTGCACCACTGTGATGTTCACCTCGTCGATGACGTCCTCGACCGTCTCGCAGATGCTCAGCGTCGGGTTGCGGTAGACGGTGATGCGATCCGGCAGCACGCCGCCGTAGTAGTGCCCGCGCTCGGTCAGCGGGATGCCCTCGTAGATGCCGAGCAGGTGCGGATCGCTCGGCGGCGCGTCGTCCTCGACGAAGATCGCCACGTTGTCGATCAGCGCGACCAGTTCGGGCGGTACCTGGTCCAGCGCCTCGGACACCAGCACCTCGAAATCAGCCCGGCTCATCTCGATCACCGCTCCAGCGTAGTGAGCCGTTCCACCCTTGGTGAGCACGCGGCTGAGGGACGGTGGCTTCCCCGGCACGCGCCGGCCCGGTCCGGCCCGGCCCGGCAGATTCCTGACATGCCGGTTTCTGACATCGCCTTACCTCGTAGTAGGCGCTACCTCCTGCGGATACTGACGGCCACCGGTCGCGTCCCGGCGACCGGGTCCTCCGTCCCCCACGTCCCAGGAGAGATCCGTATGAGAATGCGCACGATCTGGGCGGCCGCCGTCGCCGTTGCCGCCCTCACGACCGGCTTCACGGCCGCCCCGGCGCACGCCGCCGCCTCCGCTTCGGCAGGGGCCGCCTCCGCGGTGGCCGTTGCCAGCTCCGCTTCGGCCGGGACCGTTGTCACCTCCGCTTCGGCCGCAACGGGCGCCGCGCGGCTCGCAGTACCGGACAACCTGTCGCCGGAAGCGCAGTACCTCCTGGACCGCCTGCCCGAGGCGCGAGCGCGGGCCGAGGCGGTCAGCGAGAAGCTCGGCCTCGACACCACCCTGCAGCGGGCGTTGATCAACGCGATCGACCCCACGCAGTACGAGTGCTCGAACGCCACACCGCCGGTGGTGGCCGCCATCATGGCCCCCGCCGCGAAGTGGAACTTCGAGCAACTGCTCGCGGCGCTGCATGTGCTGATCTACAACATGGCGCTGATCGACGCGGCGTACCTGCCGCAGACCGGACCTTTCAGCTACGGCCCGCACGGTGAGTACACGAACGCGGTCACCCACACCTACCGCGACCTAAGGAACTTCTGGGACATCCCCTCCGGCGACATCGAACTGGTACCCGCGCACGGCCGGGCGATGCTCGACCCCGAGCTGAACTACCGCGTCTTCACCAAGGTCTACGGCCTGGCGGACGCCCCGTCCCGGGTCTCGGCCGACTTCGTCGCCAAGCAACTCAACTCGGAGGCGATGGGGTACGGCGACCTGCCGATGTTCACCTTCAACGCGTACGCCGCACCGGGTGAGGTCCTCCCCGGGATCGGCCAGACGCCGAAGCGGATCGCGTTCGGCGACGGCGTGATGGCGGGCTTCGACCTGGTCGGCCTCGGGGACGTGGCACCGAAGGCGATCCTGGCGCATGAGTTCGGTCACCACATCCAGTTCGCCGACAACCTGATGCGCACCGACCTGCCGGCACCGGAGGCGTCCCGCTGGGCCGAACTGTCCGCGGACGCATTCAGCTCGTACTTCCTCACCCACGCCCGCGGCACGGCGATGCAGTGGAAGCGGGTCCAGCTGTTCAGCCAGCTGTTCTACCAAATCGGCGACTGCGGCTTCACGGTAGAGGGCCACCACGGCACCCCCACCCAACGCATGCGCTCCGCCCTCTGGGCGTACAACGTAGGCAACTCCGCCCGCCCCCAGGGCCACATCCTGCCGGCCCTGACCTTCTTCGACCTCTTCAAGGCCCAGTACCCCCAACTGATCGCCCCCGACGCCCCCAACTAACCAACCACGACCAGACCGAGACGCCCGCGCAGATCGGCACTGCGGGATCTGCTCGGCCCAACTGCGCGATCTGCTCAGTTCAACTAGGCGATCTGCTCAGTTCAACCACGCGATCTGCTCAGTTCAACCACGCGATCTGCTCGGCCCAACTACGCGATCTGTCAGGCCCAACTGCGGGATCTGCTCGCCCCAACTACGGGATCTTCTCGGCGCGGACCAGACGCCGCCCGAGCCTGCCGCTCTAACCACCGGGCCCCTGACCGACACGTGGTGCGCGCGACCCTTCCTCACCCCTCCGCGCACCACGTGTCCCCGCCCGCAGGACGCCTCCCCAGGCGCTCAACAGGAAGCGCCCACAGCGTCTACCGGCGGCCCCATCGCAGCCCGGGCGGCGCATCGCAGCACCTCCCCGCCCCACCGCCGTCTCCTCCGGCGCCCGCAGCTCAACCCCTCACCTGCTCCCCATCCGCTCTACCCCTCACCTCCCGCCCTCGCCACCCCACCTCCGCCTCCTCTGGCGCCGGCCGCTCCACCCCTCACCTGCTCCCCTCCGCCCGCCCCATCACCTCCGCCCTTCCGCCGTGCCCTCAAACCCCACCATCCGCTCAGTCCTCGCCCCCACGATTCACCCCGCCGGCGACCCCGATTCCCCTCCCCAGGAACTCGTTTTGGACCTCCGGCAACTGTCCTCTATGCTTACGGACGTCCCTGGAGCTTCGGCTCCCGCGGTCCGAGTCCCCATCGTCTAGTGGCCTAGGACGCTGCCCTTTCAAGGCGGTAACGCGGGTTCGAATCCCGTTGGGGATACGGTCGAAAGACCGATGTCAGCAAGGCTCGCAAGATGGTGTAGCATCATCGAGCAATCTGGCCCAGTAGCGCAGTTGGTTAGCGTGCCGCCCTGTCACGGCGGAGGTCGCGGGTTCGAGTCCCGTCTGGGTCGCCAGGAGAGTGGCGGCGGGTGTCCACACACCGCCGCCATATTTTCTCTCCCGGTCAGGTAGCTCAGCTGGTAGAGCGTCCGCCTGAAAAGCGGAAGGTCGGCGGTTCGAGACCGCCCCTGACCACCTTCTCCAAGCGTGAATCCGGCCATCGGCCAGTGCCTCCGAGTACTCCTGAGTGACCCTGATTGGCCATAGCTAATCGCACGCCAATCGCACGCCGATTCCAGCCCCCGCCGACGCCGCGATCCTCTGGCTTGATGAGCTGGCCGCCAGCGCCTTCACCTGGCGTAGGCTCAGCCATCGGGCTGCTGGAAGGCCCCAGAATGCGGGGGCGTTGGTCAAGCTGTCCCGTACCCCTGAGCGGAGGTCGGTGGAGACAAAGTGAGTCCGATAGCACCCGGCTTCGCAGCTATGAAGGCACGGAAGTTCAGGACGCTGCTCGAACGCGAACTCGGCTATACCGTGGCCTCCACCAAGGGATCACACCGCAAGCTCGTTAGTGAGGGCCGACCTAAGCTGATCTTTGCCTGGCATGACGGTGATGAGATCGGCGCTGCAATGATCCGGACTATCCTGGTGAGGGACGTGGGTCTTACTCTCACGGAAGCGAAGGAGGTTGCCCGGCGTGGCTGAGCAGAACAGAACACACGTAGTTGTGACCTGGGAAGGCGACAGCGGGCTAAGCGCGACCTCCCCACAGGTTCCCGGCTGGTCATTCGGCCGGCCAACTAAGACCGAGTTCCAGGCCGACTACCACGCAGCCCTACGGGATGCAGGTGTGTTGGGGCAGGTCATCGGTCACGAGCAGCGACGCTTCGTGTCACCTGAAGGTATCGAGTACATCCTGCGTATCGCAGACGACAAGCACCGGCCTGAGCGGACGGAATTGGCATGGCGCATGGCTGCCGTCCTGCAGTCTGACCAGCGTCACTCTGATCTAGACACGGCAGCGAAAAACCCAATGGGAGAGGTCACCTATATCTGCTGTATAGCGAGTGACACGGTGGGCTGGGTCGCTGAGCAGATGGACAGCAGAGGCGACGCGGTGCAGGTCGCGCTTGCAGTCGCTGACGAGATGGTCATGACAACTCAGTTCGCTACGGAGGCGTCCAACGAGTCTCTCCCATGGCCGAGCTTGGCTGACCGCGGTTGGCACTCCGACATGACTATCGGCGAGGTTTGTCAGCAGATCGCAGCAGGCGAGCGCGTGGCAGTACTCGTTTAACTCCAGTCCACACCTGCCCCGTCCCCCTGATAGCTGCAAACCCAGGTCAGCGCGGGCCGCGTCAAGTGTCGAGCTTGCTCGATCCCGTAGGGACGCGAAGCGCTCTTGACGTGGGTCGTGGTGGCCGGACAATCGAGCGGCCAGGGGGACGAGGCTAACCGGCGGTCAGACGCCTAGAACAGGTCTGGCCGCTTCATCATGTCTGGGGTTTCTCCGGTTCTCGGCCGGGGTGCCCTCAGGGGCGGGGTGGGTTCGGACGGC
>NZ_BAAAOS010000033.1:235897-245689 GCF_039530625.1 Kribbella sancticallisti
GCGCGCCGGAGGCGCGCCCTTGATCCATAAGAGGTCAACTCGGCAGGCCACGGATCACAACGGAGTCAGAACAGGGCAGAGGTCATTCCGCAGATTGGGTAGGTCGCCTCTGCAGTGGGCGGAAACCGGGGCGGTCCAGATGCTCGCCTTGACGCGGGTATTGCGGCTAGGCTGCCACTCTCAGTGACCAGGGCTAAGAAGAACAATGGTGAGGCCGGCACGATCGTCGGCACAGGGGGTTCCGCGAATGCTAGACATGTCATCTTGGCCCGAGATTCAGTTGGGCGTCTTGAAAGACATCCATCTCGATACCAAGAACGTCCGTCTGGAGACGACCTCTACCCAGGTCGAGGCTGACATCATCGAAGATCTGTTCGTAAACGAAGATGCATTCGGGCTCGTCCTAGGCATCTCGCAGATCGGGTACCTGACCCACGAGGTACCTATCGTAGTTAAGCGCGGAACGAAGTATGTCGTGGTCGAAGGAAATCGTCGGGTCGCAGCCCTCAAGGCAATCCAGAACCCGATGATCGTTCCCGAATTCGAAGCCAGAGTGGCGACCGCGATTAAAAACATCCCAGATGTTAGGGCCCTTTCAACGATCACGGTAAAGATCGCGCCGAATCAGTCACAAGCTGACCAGCTTATTGCCGCACTACACACAAGCAATCCTCGGCGTCCATGGACACCCACCCGCCAAGCAGCCTTCTTCCAAGCTCAGATTGATGCGGGGCGGACTTACAAACAATTGCTGACTCGGTACCCGACCGTCGATGTTCGCAGATTCGTGTTTCGCGGCTATATGGTCAATCTCTTCAAGGGCATCGACTATCGCGAGCCTGCTTTAGATGACTTCCTGGACTCGAAGAGCTGGCGGCGCGGACTCTCTGCACTCGCCCGTATTTTCGAGTCAAAAGAGTTCGCCGACATCACCGGCATCGGCATGGATGATAACGGCGTGCTGACGAAATCCATATCCGACAAGACCTTTGCAGCGATGGCGACTGTGATCGTTCGCGGCATGCTCGATGGAAACATCAACACCCGGAGTCTCAACACAGTCAACACGCCTCGGTTCTCAGCCTTGATGTCTGAGCTTCGCCAACTGGCCGAGGATGGGGTCAGCCGTGGTCTCGATGAAGTAGCCGGGCCTGGCGGAGATCCGGGAGGCGATACTCCCCAGCAGCCGCAGAAGCAGCCGCCCAAGGTGAGCGAGCCTCCGACTGGCGGCACTCCACAGCCGAAGCCTCAGGTTCCGAAGAAGCCAACCGTTGTCAAGCCTCCACCGAAGCCCAAAACGAAGTACATCGATTTGGGGCAGATTCAAGTCCCTGACTCATACCCCCTCGCGCTCAAGACGCATTACGAAGAGCTATCGCAAATCGAGATACAGCGATTTCCCAATGCGACCTTCCTTATGCTCCGCGCGATCCTGGAGAAGTCGATCAAGGCTTTCGCTGATGAAAATAACATCGACATCAAGAGCTCTGGAAACAACACTAAAGGTTTCGTGCAGTTGGGTCACGCGCTCACCTGGCTGCTTGACTATGTGAAGGCGCAAGGCGCAACCTCTCTAATTCAGCCAATCGAAGGCGTCCGCAGCGGGACGCTTGTAAACTTCACCGCTTCGAGCGACGCCCTAAATGCCGTGAATCACAACCATAAGTTCCGTGTAGACCCAGATGAGGTACTCCATATGTGGAATTCGATCGAGCCGATCCTGCGCTATGTTATGAAGCCATGACGGTTAGATCGCGGGCCCGCATCCCGCAACGCCCTCGAATATCCCCATTGCGCTACCCAGGCGGAAAGGCCGGCCTCTACCCTCGCCTGCGTCAGTTGATTAGAGAGAATGAACTAGCAGGCTGCACATATATCGAACCGTATGCTGGCGGCGCAGGTGCAGCACTAGGGTTACTCGTCACGGGCCAGGTCGGGCGCATCATCATCAATGACCTGGACCCCGCCATTGCAGCATTTTGGCGGACGATCACACAAGAGCCAGATCGCTTTTCACAAAAAATTCGTCGCGCGAAGCTCGACGTTCGAGAATGGCATCGGCAGAAAGAAGTGTACAGTGCTGGAGATTCAGCCGATGACGCCACTCTCGGTTTCGCGACCTTCTACCTAAACCGAACTAATCGATCGGGAGTCCTCAACGGCGGCCCTATCGGAGGACTTGATCAGACGGGGAACTACAAGATAGATGCGAGGTTCAACCGCGACGCGCTGTCTGAACGAATCCGCGTAATTTCTCTCTATGCAGACAAGATCAAGGTACTTTCGACAGATGGCGCGCAGGTAATCCGCAAGTATGCTGGCAATAAGAACGTGTTCATCTATGCAGATCCGCCATATTTCGAGAAGGCTGGATCGCTGTACATGAATGCGTTCAATAGTTGCGATCATCAAGCTCTGGCCACGGTATTGAATCGCCGGTCGGACCGGAACTGGGTGTTGACTTACGACAACGTCCCGCGCGTGGCTGAGCTATATCCGGATCGGCGTCGGCAAACCTTTGGCCTTTACTACTCGGCCCACCGGGTGACCCGGGCGACCGAGATCATGGTCGCTTCAGACACTTTGGACATCACCTCTTGGGCGCCGCTGCATTCCGGCGCGCCCGATGGATCCCCCGAATGAGTGACCCGATCTGAGGTGGAGGGCGGGACAGGCGCGGATGCAGGGTCGGCACCTGTCCCGCTGATCAAGGTGTGTTCCGGCGACCGGTGCTCAGCTTGCGGAACTCCAACTGTCGGTACCTGCGGGACGACATTCGCGGATCGCCTGATCCTTGGATCAGGTATGCCTCGACGCACCAGGGAAGGACGAGGCTGACGTGGCGTGGGTCCTCACCGTCTGGCCCGACGCCGTTCCGTCGATCGACTGCTGTGGTGCGGTAGGCCCAGCGGCGCATCTGCCGGCCGCGCATGTTGCGACGCTTAGTCATCGAGCCACTCGGCGCCGATGCTGTCGCGGTGGTAGCCCTTGTGATTGCCGTTGATGCAGGATCTGCCGGTCATTGGGTTCTCGCCGTCGCATCGCTCCGCGGGGTGCAGTGAAGGCCACCCGGTGCCGTGCGACTGGTCGCCGTCTGGTTGGCCGCCCCACTCCGGTCCGGCGCGGGCCGTGGTCCCTGCTGATGTCATGGTGAAACGCTAGGGAGCTGGGCCGTTCGCGGGATAGGTAGTTGCAATTAGTTGCTGTCGGCTAGTTCGTTTTGCGCCTTGATGACGAGAGCGCGCGCGTCTTTCCCGTAGACCGCAGGCTGCCGTAGATGGTCGAACATACGCCCATACATGGCCACCTTTTGGGGTGCAGTGATTTCGATACTGGCTGTTGGTGTTTCTAGGCTCACCAGCTTGTCATCGAAGAGCCAGAAGCTCACCTGCCCAACCACGTCTCGCTCGACATTGCGCGGCACGATGCCAAAGGCAACGTTCGGCAGACTCATGACCGACAGCAGGCGGTCGAGCTGGCCGGCGAGCGTGCCAGCGTCGCCGAAACGCGTATGCAGAGCGGCTTCTTCAAGGACTACAGCGAAGGTCTTGCTGCTGTCGTAGAGAACTGATTGGCGGGCGATGCGGGCAGCTACTGCCTCATCGATGTCGTTGTGTACGTCCAGGAAGCCGAACCAGAACTTGAGCATCGCACGCGTGTAGCTGGCCGTTTGGAAGAACCCGGGGATGACGTGATGCTCGTAAATGAGGAAGCGCTCGGTTCGTTCCTCCAACGGCACCGGCGCCAGCATCATCTGCTTCATGCCCGCGCGGGTCTGCCGCTTGAACTCCAGATACATCGACTCGACCGTGCGAGCCTGGGCGATCAGATCTGCGACCTGATCCTCCGTAGAACACGCCTCGCACCACAGCCGTATGTCCTCGTTGGAGGGCGCCTGTACGCCGTGCTCCAGCTTCGAGACACGGGTGAAATGCCAACCGGTCGCGGCGGCTAGCTCACGACCGGTCAGCCCAGCATCCTTGCGCAGTTCCCGAAGACGCAGGCCCAACGCCTCCTGCGCCTTTCGGATGGCGCTATTCGGGTTTGTATTCACCGTGCGGTATCGCCAATGCCCACACCTGCTCGAACGCCTCGCGGCACATCTCAGCGACAGACGCGTCAGTTGTTGTCGTGAAGGCCGTATTCAAGCCGGACCCGGCGTAGTGCAGGAACACCACCCGCTCGTCGTCTAGCAAGTAGTAGTCGTTGCCGGGGATACGCAACGTTGAAACCAGTCGTCGCGGCAGCCAGCGAATATCCTCACCTGCCGCGACGATGGGCGTGAACACGTCGTACACCCAGCGCTGATAGTCGCTGAGCGGTTCCGAGACGATCTTCACCCGGCGCACCGTCCGCCCTGCTCCAACATGTTCGCGTAGCTCCGTACACCACTCCTGCAGCCACTCGAAGTCGTCCGGCTCGCCGCGTTTCCACTTGGCCATGTGAGGCAGCTCAACCTCAGTGCCGTACGCATCGCGCGTCTCTAGATGCACCGAGCTGCGCTTGAACTCCGTCAGCAGCTCGTTGAAAGCATCTTCGGTGATCTCCTCCACGCCCTCGTCCCTACGGGTTGGTGAAGAACTGGATCATGCGGTCCGGGATCTCAACGGCCGTTTCACCGTTCGGGAGGTTGAGCGTGGCCAGTGCATCAGGGTCGTCGACGACCCAGCCCTGCACGACCCAGCTTCCACGGTCGGTCTTGTAGAGGGTGGGACTGTTCTTCGGAGCCGATTCCGGGTCGCCTGCAACGAGTGTCAGTTTCATGATGATCCCCTGTCTGCATCGGTTGCTTGAGCTTGCGTTGCCAAGTCTGGGGTTCCGCGAAGTTGCGTGTCATCGATGTTGCGGGAAGTTGCGGCAACTAGCCTCTCACCTGGCTAGACATCGGTCAGATGGTGACGGTGTGGACCACCGGCCAGAGAGCATGCTCGAAGGACTCGAACCGGCCTCGGCGGGTTGGCAGCGTTTGCGGCTTCTCTGCGATCGCCCGAGATTCGGCCTCCACTCGCCAGTTCGTCGCGGGGCGCTGGAAGAGGGCGCCTGATGGGTAGTGCGCCAAATCGAGGGTGCGGACGTGCTTGAAGCCGCGGTTCTCGTAGTAGCGGTGCAGACCGACGTTGTCCGTCCATACGTCGATGCGAACCCAGTGGTTGCCCAGCAAGCCCAGTCGATGACGTCGTCGCCGAGGCCGGAGTACTTGCGACGCACGATCAAGCGGTGCAGATACATCGCCGGTTCGGCCTGCTCCTCGGGCGTCCAGAGCTGGGGATCAGAGAAGGAGTCAAGAGCAACAGTCGCGGCGTTGTCACCGTCATCAGTACGGACCATCCACGTCTCGCCAGCTCGTATGCTCGACAGGATCCGCTCGGATTGTTCTTCCGGGTTGGGCCACGCAACAGCCCATTGCCTGATGCCCTTCTTGGCCAGCCAGTCGCTCGCCTCCTGACGCATCGCGAGGATGACCGGCAGGTCGGCGATGGTGGCCTGCTCGACAATCACGACTCGTCGCCCTTCTCGACCGGGGTGTACGCCTGGAGGTCGCCGATCTCGTAGACGACTCGGTTCCGGTCCCCAGCAAAGATGGTGAGCGTGAGCCGCAACGGCCGGCTATCGCTGTAGGTCGTCCGCACATAGACCAGAACCGGCGTACCGGTGGTCAGCCCAAGCTTGCGAGCCTCGTCGGGCGTCGGCATCCGGGTAGTCAACTCGTCGACGTACCCGATCTCCTTGTGCCCCTTGGCCGCCATCGCTCTAATGACGCCGCCCGGCACATCGTGCGGAGAGAGCAGACCGCACTCCTGTGCGATGTCCATCGGGTAGTAGCTGTCTTGGTCGGCGCCGTCCTTGCCGAGCAGCACGACGACTGGATCGAGGGCCGCCGCTACCTCGGCCTCGACGTCCTCGCCAAGTCCCGAATGGCCCTCCTCGAGACCACCGAGGAGGCCACCACCGACACCGAAATCGCGGCGCTCAGCGCCTAACCATCCCAAGGATCACGCGACACAACCGCTACACCACCCCAATGGACTTGACCTTCGGTGGATTCGCTGAAAGAGACCTGCCTACGCTCCGAGGCATGATCGGTGCCCAGAGCAACGACAATCGCCCTCCGCGAATCGATGTCCGAGGCTTGCCCTCCACGACTCCGGGCCAGGTCGCTCAACCGGTCTCAAGGCCGGGCCAACATTTGCCTTCACGACCTGTTTCGTTCGTACCACCACCGAGCACGACTCCGCCTCCTGGCCGGCGCGACCGACGATGGGAGCTGTCGGGCCTGACTGAGCTGTTCTTGGCGTTGCCGTGGTTGTGGTGGTCAGTTGTCTGCACTTGCTGGGTTCGCGTTCTTGATCGCGCGGGCGAACTTGACGACGCGGTCGGTTTGGACGCGGGCGGCGGCGAGGGTGGTCTCGTCTACGGGGGCGGTACCACCTTGGTCGAAGTGGGAGGTGCCGTATGGGTTGCCGTCGGCGAACTTGGCGGGGTCGGTGTAGCCGGGCGGGACGAGAATGCCGCCGAAGTGATGGAAGGTGTGGGACAGGGCCAGCAAGGTAGTTTCGTGTCCGCCATGGCCAGTGCCGGCGGAGGTGAAGCCGCTGTAAACCTTGTCAGCCAGCATGCCCTCCTGCCACACCGGCCCCAGGGTGTCGAGGAACTGTTTGAGTTGGGCGGCAATGTTGCCGAAGCGGGTCGGGGAGCCGATCAGCACGCCGTCGGCCCAGACTAGGTCGTCAGCGGTAGCCATTGAAATGTCTGCCGTCAGGGCCAAGTTGGCCGCCCATGCGGGATTGGCCTCGATCGTCTCTTGGGGGGCCAGTTCGGCGACCCGGCGCAGCCGGACTTCGGTGCCCGCCTTCTCGGCACACGCCGCCATTTCGCGCGCGATCTCGGCGATCGTGCCGGTGGCGGAATAGTAGACGACGGCAATCTTCACAGGTGTATGCATGGCGGATCCGTTTCTGGTGACGGTTCGGAAGGGATGAAATCAGCGCGTGTCGAGGTCGATCGGCCCGCCGCTCGTAGACGCCACCAGCACAGCGGCGGGGATCATCAGACGGGGGAACACGTGATCGACTTTCGCGTTGGTTCAGCGATGTATCTTTCAGCGCTGGATTACATTACTCACTATAGACATAAATACTTCAGCGGGCAAACTTTCAGCGTGATAGCATCGGGTGATGACCTCGGCGCGATGGCTCGACGACGAAGAGCAGCGCAGTTGGCGAACGTTCGGATTGGCCACCCGGCTGCTGCTTGACCGCATTGAACGGGAACTGCAGGAGGCCGCCGGGATGCCTCCGACCTACTATGAACTGCTGGTCCTCTTGTCGGAGGCTCCTGACAGGACGATGCGCATGAGTGAACTGGCCCGCTGGACACACTCCAAGCCGAGCCGGATCACGCACGCGATCGCCAAGCTGGAGCAGGCAGGGTGGGTTCGGCGCGAGCATCTGGCCTCTGACCGGCGTGGCTGGGTGACCGTCCTCACCGGCGAGGGCCTAAGCGCCCTGCAGGCTGCAGCTCCCCGCCACGTAGCGAGCGTCCGCACCCACCTGATCGACGTCCTGTCGCCCGAGCAAATCCGCCAACTCGGCGACATCAGCGAGACCCTACTCAAGCACCTTCTGCCCGACGACTGAGCGCGGGCCTTACCAACTTCCGCGCCCTCCTCACACCCGCCGAAAGCTGCGATTTGCGGGACAGGCCCGGCAATCGAGCAGCCAGCCTGGGCCACCGCGGGAGGATAATTTCGCTACACCCGCTCAGCCACCTACCTATGCAGCAGTACTGCAGCAACGTCAAGGGGTCGTGAGCCAGCAAACGATGTGGGGGCAGGAAGGCCTACACCGCCTAGTGCAGAGAAGGAGTTGGCTGTCGGTGCAGTTTGTGGGTCTTCCAAGCACCGCCGTGTACGTCGTGGCGTTGGTCGCGTGGGCAGCTTGCGCGTTGGCGACGCTGTATCCGCGCGCGGAGGACCTGTTGGCGTGGAAGGTGTTCGGGCTGCGTCCGCCGAACGCGCTCGAGTCGCAGCAGCTCGGCCCGGCCTGGTTCGTGGTGTGCGCCGCGGCCGGGGTCGACCCGAACCGGTACCGGGTCTGATTTCACGAAGGGCCGGAATCGACGGCGCCGGCTACGGCCGGCTCCACCGTCGCGGTGACCAGCTGGGCGGTGCTGACCTTGCCGCGCCGCAACCTGGAGGCGGTCTTGGCCCACGAGCTGGCTCACCGGCTGGCGCTGCCGCGCGCGGTGTCGCTGGTCGTCTACGGGTTGTCGATGCCGGCCCGGGTGATGGGCAAGGCGATCGCGGCGGGCTGGAGGCAGCCGGTGGTCGGGTTCGCGATCAAGGTCACGCTCGGCTTCTTCCTGCTCGGCATCCTCGGCGTGTGGTGGGCATGGGGCTTCACCTACTACATCGTGTTCATGCTGTCCCCGCTCGCAGCCCCGTTCGTCGTCCAGTGGGCCGCGCGCGTCGGAGAAGTACGCCGACCGCGTCGCCCTCGACCTGGGCTTCGGCCCGGCGCTGGCGGAGGTCTTCGTCGGTCGCGAGTACGAGCGTGCGCAGACCTGGTCGTCGGCGCCGCGGCAGAGCCTGAAGGCGTCGCAGCCGCTCGACTCGGCCCGCCTGCGGACCTTGGAACGCCTCATGCAGCAACCGACGCGTGCGGGGCAACCGCGCTAGAGCGCCGGAGCAGGCCAGTGGCGACGGCTCAAGCGGCCTGGCCCACGGTTTGGCTGGTGGGACCAGCGATCACCCACCTGTCCAGATCCACCGCTGGCTCCCGGGGGTCTCGGGCCGGTAGGCGAGGGCCCAGCCGCAGAACTCGTCCGCGGTGCGGCCCATCCGCTCGGCCGCGCGCCGACGCTCCTCCCAATCCGAGACGTAGAACACCTGCCGGTCCCCCGGCCCGCCAACCAGCGCGACGACAGATTCACGCAGCGGGCCAGGCATCAGCTTGCCTCGTCGCCGATGGTCGCCTGGCGGCCGGGCGCCGCGCGCAGTTCGCCTTGATCGATCCAGGCGATCCGGCCATCCGGCATCCGCACCCGCCCGAACCAGCGGTCTTGTTCACGAACCCAGGCATCCAGGACGCCCGCGCGCTGCCAGGCGTCCACCGGCACCGGCGGGCTGACGCGCCGGACGTTGGCCTGGCCGCGGGCGCCGTGGACGTCGTACTGCAACTCCAGGTCGGCGGCCACCTCATTCGCCTCGGCCTGCGACAGTTACTGGCGCAGATGAGTTATTCCGAACGTGTAGTATGCCGAGACTCCTCCACCAAACGGTGATCTGGGCGGCGCCTTCCGGCAGCAGATAAGCCCAAACTCAACACGTCGGCCGCCGAGTGCGAATGCCGGTGATGGGCTTGCCGCCGTCAAGGGGCACCGGGTGGCGATCGACTTCGCAGTACCGACCTCTCGGCATCGTGCGCGGAGGCCGGTCGGCCGGGTCGCACGCGTGGACATTGGCGAACAACGCTGTGTCGCCCGAGTCGAACTTCTGCTGCCGGACCGGGCGGTCGTAGCCGTCGTAGGCGTTCTGTTCCACCACCCCGGGCGCGGCGCCAACGACCGACCCGTTGGCAAGCCGGACAGCGACCAAAGTGTGAACACCGGAGTGACGGATCAGGTCAATGACTGCGCGCCCTCGCTCCCCGCTGAGGGCGGCAACCTGTACAAGAGCGATAGAGAACCTGGGGCGCTTCAGAGTGACCTCCTCAGTCCCGAAACAGGGCCTCGGCAAAGTCGGCCGCTTGGGCGCGTGACCTGGGCGTTTGCTGATTGCTGACGCGGTGTGGC
>NZ_BAAAOS010000034.1:0-6268 GCF_039530625.1 Kribbella sancticallisti
TCCTCCCGCTCGGCCACTGAACCCCGCTCAACCATCCGCCTCACCGGCGACGCCGCGACCGTTCCCCACCCCGCGAGCCGGGGCTCCCAACCCGCCGCGCCCACCGACCTGTCCTGGCCTACGACCTCCTCGGACGGGCGGTCCACCGGGTCCTCCAACTCCTCCCGCCCCGCCACCGAGCCGCGGTCAACCGTCGGACTCACCGGCGAAGCTCCCACTTCCGACTGGCGAGCCGCCGAGAAGCCCTCAACCATCCGCCTGACGGAAACCACCAACAACCGCACCGCATCCACGACCAGCCGAGACCTTGCCAGCGTCGACAACCAGCAGCCGATGGAGCGCGCCACTGCCCCGACCACCCAGACCCCACCCACGGCAACCGGCCAGCAGCCCTCGACAGACCACCGCATCAGCCGGCAGGCGACCGGGCGACCCACCACCGCCACACCCACCCCGGACGCGTCCCGCCACTTTCCAGCCGAGCGCGGTGCTGCACCCGAGCAGCCGACCGGGCGTTCCACCCAGAGCCAACCCACTGCGAACGATCAGCAGCCCCCGTCCGGGCGCCACCTCAGACCGCAGCCGGCCGCGCGACCTACCGCACCCACCACCGGCACCCCAGTACCCGGCACCCGCAGTTCCGGCATCCCCACCACCGGCATCCCCGCCGCAAACCTCCCCACCGCTGGCCTCACCGCTGCGGGAACCGACCAACAGCGCCGAGCCGCGAAGCCGACCGAGGACGCGCCGGCGCAGCGCACCGCAGTACCGAAGCAGCCCGCACCCGAGAAGCGGATGCCGCAGGAACGGATGCCGGAGAAGCGGGTGCCGGACGGACGGATTGCTGTGCCAGATCGGCCGACCACCGGAGCGCCGACCCGCTACACCGACCTGCGGACCGGGCAACTCGTGAAACCAGCCTCACACGTCGTCAAGCCCGGCGAATCCCTCTGGTCCATCGCCGCAACCGAACTCGGCCTGCACGCGACCGAAGAAGCAATCGATACCCGCTGGCCCCAGTGGTACTCCACCAACCGCCACATCATCGGCCCCAACCCCGACCTGATCCAACCCGGCCAGGTGCTCCAAACCCCCGTGCCGCCTACCCACCAGGAGAAGTGACATGAGCAAGCACCCCACCCTCACGGCCGTCAGCCCGTTACCCGCATCCACCGACCCCACCACCGGCACCGCGCCCACAACCAACATCTCCGGCACCGGCACCGGCACCCCCAGTGTCGGCACCAACACTCCGGGCACCAGCACACCCAACGTCAGCTCCATCGCCCCAGGCACACCCACCGTCGACGCTCCAGGCGGCGGCACCTCCGACGTCAGCACGCCGCCCGCCGGCGTTGCCAACTCCTCCGCTTCGGACACGCCCCGCACATCCGACCTCCGGACGCTGCCCGCCGGCGCTTCCAACTCCTCCGCTTCGGAGACGTCCCGCACCTCCGACTCCGGCAGCAAGCCCGAGCTTCGCGTGGCGCCTCGGCCGACCCCGTTGCCTGTGCCGGTTACCCAAGGCGCGCTGGCGCTGCGGTACCAGACCGACCCAGAGCTTCACGCGATGCCGGCCCCGCCTGTGCTGCGGCTGGTGCCAAATGGGCCGCGACTGCCTGACGCGCAAGCCTGGGGTACCCGACTGGCGCAGGCCGTGGCGGAAGTGCTGGCCGGTGATCGCCCGATCGGGCAGCTCGTGCGCTTCACCGACACCGTGGTGTTCACCGACCTCTACCGCCGCGTCCGCGTACTCGGCCTGACCACCACCGCCACCGCCCGCGGCGCCAAGGAACGCTCGGCCGTGCGTTCGGTGCGGGTCTTCTCCCCCGCCACGGAGGTTGCTGAGATCTCCGCCCACGTCCGCTACGGCAACCGCTCGCGAGCGATGGCGCTCCGCCTCGAGGTCCACCGAGGCCGCTGGATCTGCACCGCCCTCGAACTCGGCTGAACCAGGCGATCCCGTACTTCGCGCCGCAACCCGATCGGGTGGTCTGTGTATCCGCCGGTGTGCGGTGGGCAGAGCTTCAGGTGTCGAGCCAGTACCGACCCAGGATCGAGCCAGCGCCGGGGAACGGCCGCGTACTGCCATCGGCCGTGGCTCTCACCGCCTTCGCCTGCGGGTAACGCATGCTTGATGTCGGTGGCGAAGTGCTTCTATCGGGAGTGCCGTCATCAGCCGAGAGCCTCGGCGCGGTTCTGTCGGTAGAGGGCGTCAGACTGTTGGGATGAGCTGGGATCTGGGGGTGTATCGCGAGCGGGCGGCCAGGTTGCCCGGGGCTGTGGTGTGGACGCGGACCTCGGATGGCGAGGCGTACCGGATCCTGCCGGATGGATGCATGGACCTGCTCTGGATCGAAGAGCAGCTCGTGGTCGCGGGGCCGGACAGTCGGGCCTATGTCGGGGAATCCGAGGCCGGAGTTCGTTATGCCGCGATTCGGTTTGCGCCCGGGACGGCGCCGGGGTTTCTAGGCGTGCCGGCCAGGGCGATTCTTGACGCACGCGTGCCGCTGGCTGAGTTGTGGTCGCCTTCGCGGAGTCGGCGGTTGGCGGATCGCGTTGGGCGGGCGGCCGATAGAGCGTCGGCGCTTGAGGACGCGGTGGCTGGGTTGTTCGAGGAACCACCCGACCGCGTCGTGAGCCAAGTACTACGCGGCGTCCGGCGCGGGGTTGCGGTGCCGGCGTTGGCGGGAAGTGTGGGGTTGAGTGAGCGGCAGTTGTATCGGCGGTGCCTGGACGCCTTCGGGTATGGGCCGAAGACGCTGGACCGGGTGCTCCGGATGAACGCGGCGCTGGAACGTGCGCGGGCGGGGCTGGGGCTGGCGGAGGTGGCTGCGCAGACGGGGTACGCGGACCAGGCCCACTTCACCCGCGACGTGAAAGCCCTGACCGGTGTCCCGCCGCGGTCCCTGCTCGCCTGAGAATCGGGTTATGGACTCCGAGGAAGCGGCGGCAACGACCCTGCGGCACAACCCGCTGAACGCGGTCACCGCGACGGTAGAGCGACTCACCTACCCGGACGGACAGACGGTGATCCGCAAAGTCCTGCAGGAGCCGCAAGAGACCACAGGGCCGTGGGCGGCGTCGACCGATCCGAGGCATTGGAACTACTGGCGGCGCGAGCTCGAGGTCTACCGCGACCAGGAACTCCGCGACCACCTCGACGGCACCGGACTAGCGCTGCCCGAGGCGAAGACCGAGGAGTACGACGGCGGCGCGGTGCTGCACCTCGAAGACATCAGCGGCCTGGCAGGGACGGAGTTCGCGCTGGAGGACCACGCGGCGCTGGCGCGGGCATGCGGGCGCTGGCAGGCCAAGCCCGCGAGTGAGGTGCCGTGGACATCGCGCGGCTTCCTCCGCGACTACTCCACCACCCGCGACGTGCCCTGGGAGTTGCTCAACGATGATGCGGCCTGGCGGCAGCCCCTGATCGCAGAGAATTGGCCAACTGGACTGCGGGCGGGTTGGGCAAAACTAACTGCGAATCGCGACGACCTGCTGGACCTGGTCGAGCAGTTGCCGCGAGCAAGATGTCATCTGGACCTATGGGTCAGCAACGTCATCCGCCGCCCGACCGGTGAGATCGCCTTGCTGGATTGGGCTTTCACCGGCGACGGCGCGCTGGGCGAAGACCTCGGCAACCACATCCCCGACGCAGTATTCGACCTGTTCTGGCCGGCTGAACGACTGCCCGAACTCGCGGAGACCTGCGTAGAGAACTACCTCGAAGGTCTCCGCGAGGGAGGCTGGCGTGGTGATCCCGACCAAGTCCGCCTCGCGGTGATGGCGTCCACGGTCAAGTACGCCTGGCTGCTGCCGAACCAGCTCGCCCGGGCGTCCGAGCCGACTCACAATGCCTACCACCGGGAAGCGGACAGCCAGCGCCTCTTCCAGCAGCGCGGGCTCGCCCTCAACTTCGTAGCCGACTGGTGCGCGGAGGCGCTCAGCCGGTCTGCAGGACGACCGTGAAGCCGCCGGGCAGAACAGGAACGTGAGCGGTCGGGCCCTGCGCGCTCGCACGGGCCCGGAGACGGCCTGAGCGGTCGTATGCGTAGACGGATGAGCGACGGTTGATAGTGACGGGATGGATGCGTGGGTGAGTGTCCACACTGTTCAGCAGCACCGCCGTGCCGAGTTGCAGGCGGGAGATCAAAGGAATCAGGAGTACTGCGTCAACGCGCAGCGGCTGACCCGCCGCGGCACTAGCAACCGCGGTGAGGCTGGTGGAGTCGGCCGGGAGCGCTCTGGTCAGGGTTACGGGCAGCAGCGCACCAGGCGCCGCGGACACACCCTGCGGGCCGGCCGTGCCGTGGTCGATCGAGCCCAAGGTTCGCCCTGCTGACCAGGTAGTCACGCCAGCCGCGCGGTCGTGGACAAGGTCAACGATGGGCGCAGCCAGGCGCGCTTGGGTAGAGGCGGGAACTGGCAGAGACGCGCTGGAGCCTGCAGGCATTGAGACGTAGGAGTTGTTGCTCCACTGGGATTCGCCGGTCCACGACGACGTGGGGGTGACCACTGTGGCGCCACCGGAGAGGGTGGCCGACTCAGCCTCGACCACTTGGAGGCCAGCAAGTGAGCGCGGGCCGGCGCCGAGGGTCTGGGCCTGGCGAAGCAGCGAAGGAGTCAACGCGAGCATCGAGAGCAGTCCGTGGATGGTGGACTCGGCACCGGAGTTCCGGTTGATGACGCCGTCGCCGGAGATGCCGTCGTACGTGCGGCCGGTCGCGGGGTCGTACATGGGTTCCCCGGCGCGGTTGGCGCCGAAGTACCACGCGGCTACGAAGGCGGCGACTTGGCGTAGGCCGGGGCGGTCCGCGGCCTCAGCAACCGACAGGAGGCCCTGCAGCCGAGCATCCACGCCATAAGCGATTTGAGTGCGGTCGATCGGCGCAGGGAGCCAGCCGTTGTCGGGACCACCCACTGTCATCAGCAGTGGAGTGAAGCCGGCCGTGTCACCGATAGCGGGCTCCAGCAGACGCGGCTTGCGCAGTACGGAAGCGGCCGCAGCGAGGGCGGAGGGCATCTGGGCGCCCCAGGCATGCCAGAGCGAGATCGACTCGGCCCATGGCAGCAGCGCGCGGAAGGGCCACGTGCGGCTGTCACCAGCGCCCATAGCAGCCACGGCTTCGGCAAACTGTTGCAAGGCGCGCCGAGCGCGAGCAGACCCGCCAGCGCGCACATAGGCCGCCAACCCCAGTACTGCTTCAGAAGTAGCGTCCGCGCCAGCCACGATCAGCCAGGCCGGCACTCGGCGTCCGTCGACCACGTTCCACGAGCCGTAGCGCGAAAGAACCTGACGCTCCAGGGCAGCGATGGCCAACTCGAGCCGTGCCCGAAGGAACGCGGCAAAGGCCGGGTCAACCCGACGGAAGATGGCATAGCCCTCCCCTAGCGCCCACACTGTCCGAGCCAGCCAGTACGACGGACCGGAGTCCGACGGGTCCGGTAGTTCAACCGGCTCCGCGCTGGGGTTCAGCGTCCCGTCCGGCTGCATCCAGAGCACGACATTGCCGGCATTGGGCCCAGTAGCGGTCTGCAGGAAAGTCAGCCCACGCAGCAACCCGTACGCCATGGACCGGCTGTGCGCATCGCCACGGAGCTTGTAGTGCCGCAGGTAGACCACAGCAGCCCGCGCGATGTCGTCCGCGTTGAACGCACCCTGGCCCCACGTGTCAGTCGCCGGATCGTACGTGCCGCCACCGATCCGGTCGTACGACCCATCGGCGCGGCGGTCGGCGTACGTCCACAGCACGCCGATCGGCCCCGCCCCGTACGTCGAATGCCCGCTGGCGGCAGGCGGTGAGACCACAGCACCCAGATAGTCGAGATGCGCGAGATTCACGAAGCCAGACGAAGAAACAACAGCAGCAGGAGAAGGCAGCCCCACACCAGAGACAGCAGCAACAGCAAGCGCCCCACCCAGGACGGTCCGGCGGGAGGCGGTCACGATAACCGGTCCAGGCGGGCTACGCCGATCTTGGCGTCGGCCATTCCGTAGAAGACGTAGTGCACGCCGTCGACCTCCTCGATTGCGGTCGGGAACACGACGTTCCCCACGGTGCCGATTCGTTCTTCCTCGGTTTCCGGGACGAGGATGGGTTCCGCGGTCCGGGCGATGATGCGGGTGACGTCCGCCGGATCGAGGAGCAGCGCCCCGGCGGAGTAGCTGACTTTCTGTGTGGTGGGGTCGAAGCCTTGGGGCTGCTCACCGGTGACGCCGTGATGGATGACGAGCCAGCCCTCCGGCACCCGAAGCGGTGCGGGCCCG
>NZ_BAAAOS010000035.1:0-11487 GCF_039530625.1 Kribbella sancticallisti
ACTGGTGGGCGCCCGCGCCGCTGGCCCGCTGGTGGCAGCAGCACGGCTTCCGCGAGAGCGACCCGGTCGAGCAACCCGCCGCGGAGGAACGCGAGCTCACCCAAGCCGGGTAGCGATCCCGTCGACGTAGGCGATCACGGCCCGCTCGGCCCCCGGTACGGCGTACGAGGTCTACGGGGCGCACCGTGCGGAGGAGGTCGACCGCCGCCCGGAGCGCCCGCAGGCAGCCGGCGCGATCGGTAGCGGCGACGGTCTGGTTCAACTGCGGGACATGCTCGGGCGCCAACTGCTCGATCCGGCGCACGCCGCTGGTCCGGTCCCGGACCATCAGCGGCACGATCGCAGCACCCCGGAGCATGCCCAGCCCATCCACCGCCTCGAACACCTCACCCGGCCGATCGTGGCTTAGGTCGATCACCGCCCGCACCAACGACTCCCTCGAAGGCTCAAGGGACACTGCGGTCATCGAGAACCTCCCCGCCGAGAGTGGTCCGCCAACTTTCGCTGGTACCTCGGAGCCCGGACCACCTCGCTGCTGGGCGACGCGATGCTGCCGGTGGCCCTGTCGGTCGGGCTCCTCGCGCTCGGGTACGGCGCGGCCGGTGTCGGTTACGCGCTCGGCGCTTGGATGGCGGCCCTGGCGGTGTGCATGCTGATCGGGGGAGTGCTGGCTGACCGTTTCGGCCCGCGCCGAATGATGATCATCGCCGACTTGGTCCGGTTCGTCGTGCAAGGTCTGATAGCCGTGTTGTTCTGGGTCGGCGGCCCCGCGCTGGCGCCGATCGTGGTGATGCAGGCGCTCAGCGGCGCGGCTAGGCGAACCCAAGCACCGCGGGCAAAGACGATGCCGACGTGATCCGCCGCGTCCACAGCGGCAGCCGGTACGCCGATCCCGGCGCTGGCCGACGATGCGTTGATGGCACCGACGTGTCCGCTGACCCGGCGGGAGGCCGAAGTATTGCGGCTGGTCGAGTTCAACACTCCGGTCGCCAGACCACCCGGCGTACCAGTCTGTCGCCCGGCACAGTCCGGAACCACCTCGCGGCGGTCACACTGATGGTGTGACGGGCGGTCTACAAGGCAACATATGCCGCGCTTGAAACGCCCTACTGCAAAACAAAAGTCTGCGCGATGCGCGGGCCTTCACGGATCCTGATCTGTGCGGTCATCCCGGCCTGCCACCCCGTGGGTCCGCCGACAGTGACCTCGGCCGGTGTACCCACGCCTTTCGGGCATGCCGTGATCTGTGCCGTTCCCGCGCGATTCGCGGCCAGTTCCTGTGCGTCCGATGCCGGATCGGTGTCGCCGGAGTTGGCCTGCGAACCGCGAGGTGGTGGGTGTATTCATGTGAGCACGGTGGAGGTTCTGCGTGCCCCAATCACCTTCTGGGGCCGGAAAGCACAGCCGATCCTCGATGGCGACATGATGGCCGTCGAGGGTACTGAGGGAGGGAGAAGTTTGGTCCTCAGCATTGCCGACGTGACGAATGCATCTTTCAACTCGAGAGACGGGCTGTGGGTGCTTCGTCTCCGCGACTGAAGGCGGCTGTGGAACCAGTCATCAGGTGATCTCCTGTCTGCTGACCGTACGGCGGCCGATGGCGAGGCGAACCGCCTCTGACTGCAACCGTCTCGCAGCTCACCAGGTGTGCATCTCTGGTGTTGACCTGCCGTGAGCCGTTCTGTCTCGCCTGAGTTCGTCGGCGTCTCAGCGGTAGTCGTCCAGTCTGGCCATGACCTGGTCGAAGACGGGCAGTTCGTGCGCTTTCGGGGCATAGACGACGATCTCGTCGAACCCGATCTCGGTGTACCGGTCCACCAGCGCGGCGAACCCGTGCTGGGACTCCCATGGATTGATGGCTCCGTACGCGAGCAGGATCCGTCGGATCACGCGGCCGTCGAGCAATTCATCGAGTCTGCCGGACGGGCTCGGGCGACATCGCGGCCAGCGAGTACGGGTCGTACGGACCTGAGTGGTCGGCCAGCCGGTCAGTGCGCTCCCGTGGCGTCCGCCTTCAAACCGAAACGCATGCTGTTCCTCTCTGTCGAACGGGCTTTCCGGCCGGTGACGAGTATGCGTGTCGAATACCTGTGTTCGGCTGACATCCGCGATGAACGTCGGCCGCCCACTCGCTGTCCGGCGCCAGCGATCAACCGGCCAGGTCGAGCCTCTGGCGCTGCTCGTCGGTCAGTTCGAGATCGACAGCGGCCAAACCTTCGTCGAGCTGGGCCACCGATGATGCGCCGATCAACGGAATGATCGGCAACTCGCCGCCCATTATCCAGGCCAGCACCACTTGGTTGGCAGTGGCTCCTGTCTCCTGATCACCTGGTCCAGGACCTTCTGAAGTGACTGTGTTCCCGCTTGGTCGTAGAGGTCGTCCAGCGGCTTGTCGTCGCGCACATACGCGCCACCTGGTAGCGGCGAGTAGGCGACCATCGCAAGACCGGGTTCTGCGCGCAGTACTGCAAGACCTCACATGATGGCAGCCCGGCCGTCGCGGCCACTGCCCTCAACCTCGCGATCTGCCATGCCCAGTGGTTACTGAGGCCGAGCAGGCCGACGGTTCCGTCGGCGGCCAGCGCGCCGAACGCTTGCACCTGGTCTTCGAGCGGGACTGCGGTGTCGAAGATGTGGGCGTAGTAGACGTCGGTCGCCCATGCCTGGTGTCGGACACCTCGACCGCACCCGCACGCCCGAAAAGTACGTCGACGAGGCGATCGACCGGATCGAACGCTGCACAGCCCCTCCCAGCGCGGCGTCGGCTCGAGACCTACGGGCCGGACAGAACCATTTGAGGGCAAGCCGCGTCCTTAAGTCCGAACAACCTAACTAGGGAGACGTGGAATGACGCAGGGCGCCGATCGCGACCAGGAGTTCACAGCCTTCGTCGTGGCCAGGTCTGCCCAACTGGTGCGCATCGCCCGCATGCTGTGCGGCGATCAGGGACTCGCCGAGGATCTGGTGCAAACCGCACTGGAGAAGGCGTACGTGCGGTGGAACCGGATCGAGCTCGGCGACCCGTTCAGCTATGTGCGGCGGGCGGTGGTGAACCAGCACTTGTCCTGGCTACGGCGGCGTCCATGGCGAGAACGCCCGGTTGAGGCTCCAGGAGAGGTGAGGCCGGGCTTCATGCACGTCGACGATCCGGCACCTGGTGTGCAGCAGCGCGTGACGGTGGAGGCCGCGCTCGCTGCGCTGACGAGGCGGGAGCGCGCGGTGGTCGTCCTCAGATTCATCGAGGACCTCAGCGAAGCCGAGACCGCAGCAACACTCGGCGTGGCGATCGGGACCGTCAAAAGTACGTCGTCGCGGGCGCTGACGAAATTGCGCTCCTCGCCCGAACTGACCGATATCACCATAGGAGGACAAGCGTGAACGACGACACATCGAGGCTCCGGGCATTGCGAGAGCTAGGCGACGACGACACACCGTGCTTGGATCCGGTTCAGGTAATCGCCGGTGCAAAGCGACGCCAGGCCCGCAACCTCGCCATGACGGTCATCGCGTCAGTAGCGGTGGTCTCGGTGGCGATCGGTGGAATGTTGGCTGCCGGGACCGGCAGGGCACAGCCGCAGGTCGCCGGCTCGGGCGGCCCGTCAGGTTTCAGCTCGGCCGAGCCCTCAGCACCGTCGACCACGGCGAAGCCATCAGTCCGGTCGACCTCTGAGAAGGAAGTACTGCCGCCCGTCAAGTCGACTTTTACCGTCCCGAAGCCACGATCGGGCTGGATGCCCGGGGGACCGATCGGGGCGAAGCCGATCGGCACGATCGCGGCCAGTGGCAAGATCAAGATCGCCGCGAATCACTCGTTCGAGACCCGCGGTACGCAGTGGTGCATCACCAAGACACCCCCTTCAGGGGGAGGCGCCGACGAACCGGTGGGATGCCGTGGCACGGTAGGGAACGCCAACATCGGGGACGGCCGCGTCCCAGGAATTCACACCTCGAGTGATGCCGCTGGCAACAAAGTGGTCGTCAGCGTGTTCCGCGGTGACGCGCGGCGGGTGCTCTACACCGACGGGTCCAGGTTCTACGAGGCGAAGCTGTACCGGCTAGCGGGCGTTCCCGGCTGGATGATGTCGGTGGTCGCGTATGACGCTCCGAAGGGCGACGCCCTGGCGCCTGGGGACGCCTATGTCTTCGCCTACAATGCCGAAGGCAAGGTTATGGCTCAGTTCCCCTTGGTGAAGGACGGCGGCCCGAGAACCAACCCGCTTCGGTAAATCGGGTACCCGACAATCCCGGCTGGTCGGACATGCGATCCATCTTCCCGCCGGGGCCCGGTCAGCTGCATTGGCCACTCAGATCGCAGTTTGATCAGGGTGGCCAATGCCTCTCTCTTCTTCGACTTCCTGATCGAGGCGCCGAAAGGACTGCCGGACACGCGGACGCCCGCCGGAGTCGGCCGAAGTCACATCAAAACAGGATTCGGACCGCCGTGATCAGCACCCTGCGCCGCGGTGTCCTTCGGAGCAGCATCGGTTGCGAGCCTCTCGCCTAATTTCTCGTATCTCGGAATTATAGCTGTTATTTCGAAGAAAATGGAATGGTTTGCCATGCGTCATGGGCCCCCGAGGACAGTAAGGCTGACGCCGAGCAGACCCCGCGGCGCAGAGAATTGCGGAGGATGCGATGAAACATCCGCTCAGAAGACAAATCATCCCGATGATCACCTTGACCTTGACCTTGGCCTTGGCCTTGGCCTTGGTCCTGGTCGTCGCAGCACAAGCAGCATCGGCCGCGAGCGCCAGACCGCTGATGGCCGAGACGGCCGCGTCGCAGGTCGAAGCGTCTTCGTCGGCTGTGCCGATGGCTCTACCCAAGACCCGTCAGAATAGGCATCATCCCTCCGGGCGGGATCAAGACGTCGAAGACCGGCGGGAATACCATCGACCTGGATGATTCATGGTGGCGTTGCGGTGCCGTGCTTGGCTGATTTTCTGGCTGTCTGGGGTTGAGGGTCGTCCTGGGTCAGGTCGGTTTGCCCGATGTGCTCGGTTGGGCGCCGGTTCCACTGGTCGGCCGGGGTGGTGCTGTTGGTCGGGACGGGGCGTTTGTTCAGGCGGGGTGGAGGCTTGGAGTCGTTGATAGGCGGTGGCCAGGTCGCCTGCCCATTGCCAGCCGGGCGTGATTTTCAGGATCTTGTGGCGGGCGTGGGTGACGAGGCGGGGGGCAGGAGCCGGTAGCGCAGCGCTTTGGGTTCGGCTTTCGCGAGTTGCCCGTCGAGGGCGAGGTGGCGCAGTCAGGCGTTCAGCGAGCAGGCCAGCACTGCCAGTTGCAGCCAGGCGCTGTTGCAATCCCAGTCGATGGAGGGCAGGTTGTCTGCGCCGCAGATCTTGAGTTCTTTCATTTTGTCTTCGACGTGGGCCTGGGTGTGGTGGCGGGCGTCCAGCCATTGGATCTGCCCGGCTACGGTGTTGGTCACGGACGCGCCGTAGCGCCAGTCGGGGTGGTCGCCGAGTTTCGCCTGTTCCCCGGCCGGTCGGGGAACCCGGCGGGCGATGATCCGCAGATCGACCGGCCAGCCGGCCAGCTTGTCCCCGTCTGGGCCGTGGCGCAGGATCCCGGTCAGGTCCGCGACAGACGCGTTTGGGTCCGCCTTCCCGTCGGCGCTCAGCGCGTCGGTCCAATCGGACTCGCGTAGCTGGTCGATCCCGGCCTGGGTGCGTTCATCGACCGGCCAGCCGATCGAGTACTCGATCCGCCGGCCCCGCCGGCCATGCACAGCAGCGGTATTCAACGCGGTGAGGTGGTTGATCACGTCGTGGGAGGCACCCGCGCCGTCGATCGTGACCAGCACATCGGTGCGCCAGGCTGCGGGGATCTGGGCGATCGCCGCGTCCAGCACCACGATGTGGTCGGAGGCGGTGAACGAGCCGGCGTTGCCCGGGCGCAGCATCACCGCGAGGCTGTCCCCGACATTGCTGCACCACGCAGTGAGCGGATGAAACCCGAAACCGCCCTTATAGTTGCCCGCGGCCCCGTCCTTGGTGCTGTCAGCCTCGATCAGTGTCGCGTCCAGCCGGACGAACAGCACCGGACGAGGCGCCCCGGCGTCTTGATCCTGATTGAGGGCGGGTCAGGTCGGTCCCGGCGACCAACACCTCGGGCAGTTGCCCGTGCCGGGCCACGATCTGCGCCCACGCCTTCGCCCGCGCACCGGCCATCGCCTTGGCCAGCTTCCGGCCCGGTAACCCGTCAACGCCCAGCCGGACGGCCAACTCGTTCAGGACCCGCAACATCGTGGTGTTCGACGCGCCACCACCAGGGCCGAAGATCTCCACCTGCGCGGTCATCGCCTCGATATCACTCAGACACGACGCTCCCGCGGCCAGCGCACACGCGGCATCGGTCAACGCCCGACCCCGATCCCGCGGCGGGGTGAAACCCGCCCTCGCCAACACACCCGACAAGCCCGTGGTCAACCCGACCCGATCCGCCAGCAGCCGCGGTAACACGATCCCCGCCTGCGCGACCCGCCCCGCGCCACCCACCTCGACCGACAGCCCCCGCGACCATCCCAGCGCGGGATCCACACCAGGCCCGCGCCTGCTTGTACTGTTCACCTCGAAGGTGTTCCTTTCCAGGGTCCTGCAGATCTCGACAATCCGCATCGTCCCAGGTCAGGAACACCTTTCTACGTCCCAACACCCCAAAAAGCCATGAACACCGCCCCGCGGTGAATACCCCAGGTCATCGGGAGTTCACTTGCGTTCACCCGTCCGGTCTTCCCCTTGCGGGTAACTCCCGGATGGAACGGGAGTCCTTGGGCTTCCCCCTGAGCTTCGCACCACGCCGTTACCGGCATCACACGTCAAGGGCGGGGACGGGTCATACGGACACGGACCTGTGACTGCACCTTCGGCGCCATCAGCCGCCTCTCCATCCGGTCAGTCCACTCAAATTCGAGCAACTTCGTGTCGCACGATCGCCTTCCCAGTGCCCTGGAACAGCGCGATCGGTGGCTTCGGCGGGGCGTTCGCTGAGGACGACATCCGTGGTGACATGCCCCCGTGGCTTGTTGCGTGATCGGGCTCGCGGTTCCCGCAGCGCCCGGCCCGTGCGCAGACATGCGACCAGCTCTCGCCTAAGCGCGCCACGCTCCTCAATGAACAGCGACAGGTAGATCGCCTCATGGCTGATTCGTATGGACTCATCATCGGGGAAGTCGGCCCGGAGCTGGTGGGAGATCTGTTCCGGGCTCCACGCGGTCACCCATCGCCTGTCCTGCCGGTGCGGTTTGTTCAGCCCTTTTCATACGGGGGTCTCGGAGCCCGCGACGATCGTGCCGTCGGGTCGGCGGACGCTCCCATCCAGCCGCTCCTGCACGTACTCACGCAACCTGTCGTCGCCCACGAGCTTCGCCGTCTTCGGGCGCTTCGCGGCCTGCTGCGCTTTCCACTGTGCCACCAAGGCCCGTTAGACCTGCTTGCGCTCCTGGTCGCCGCGTTGCGACGGAGCTTGCGAGAGACCGTCCCGGGGGTCGCGTCCGATCCGGCGGGCGATCCCGCGGACGCCGACCTCCTTGACGCGCAGCAACGCGATCTCCTCCTCCGCGAACGACAAGTATCGACCCGTGGGCTCGTCCAGGCTGATCGGCGGCATGCCGCCAGCGTGACGGAACCAGCGGGCCCCGACAGGCCATGACACACCAACGGACTCAGCGGCCTCGACCGTCGTCACGTCCGACGCGATTAGCCGCCAGAACTCACGCTGCACCGCGCGCGAGGGCTCAGGCCGGCCCGGTGAACGCATCGGCGGTCGCAGCGCTCGATCCGCCGTCCACCGCCGCCGCGCACCCGCCGGCGGCTCCGGCAACCGCTTCGTTCTCCGCCCCATCGCAAACCTCCGTGCTCGAGGTGTTGCGACGACCGATTGAATCCGCCCTAAGCGGTCGGAGCGGTCGATGCAACTGTCTGGCAATCGCGGGCCTGGTGGTTAGCTGATGGTCAGGTCACCGCTGACGAGGCGGGCGGCGTCATGAGTGCCCGCGGGAACTCCCTGCCCGAGTTCAAGCACTGGCCTGTCCTCTGTTCCTGTCCGGGAGCCGCACGACCTGGTCCTGGGACAAACCACATCGTCGCTGGTCAGGAGCACCTTTCAGTTCACCAACACAGCCTCAGCACCCTACGGCCGTGAAAGCGCCGGGTTAGGGAGCCAGGGCTGCCCACGGGGTGACAGCCGCCACGATCGATGCCCTGATGGTGATCGGGTCGTGGCCCGAGCGAACGCGTAAACGCCATCCGAGGATGAGGGTGAACAGGGTGTCGATGAACGCGTCGACCTCGCAGTCCGGCCGAAGCGTCCCGTTCTCGTGGAGCCGCTGAGCCATATCGCGCAGTCCGGCCCGCGTGAGGCCGAAGGCTGCCTCGGTGCGCTCAACCACGCTCGCGTCGGTGCGACCGAGTTCGGCGGCGGTGTTGATGGCGAAGCATCCGGCCGGGTCGTCGGGATCCTCCTCGGTGAGCACCATCGCGGCCAGGCTCCGGCACAGCCCATCGATCGTTGCTTCGCTCTCCAGGAAGAGTTGGCAGTTCTGGGTCGACTCGGTGTGACGGTAGTGGTCAAGGGCCCGCAGGAAGAGTCCGTGTTTGTCGCCGTACGCGCGGTAGATGCTGCTCAGGCTGAGCCCGAGGTGGGCGCTGAGGTCGCGGATCGACGTCCCGCGGTAGCCGTGGCGCCTGAAGACGTCGATTGATGCCGCGACGGCTGCCTCCGTGTCGAAGGTTCGAGGCCTCGCCATGGGCCCTCCTCTGCTGGTCCTCAAGCGGCCTATGAGCTCGAACCCATTGTAGATCGATCGATCCTAATGATACCGTCCACCGATTAGGGATCGATCGATCCCGAATTAAGGAGGAGATGTGACCACGACCGAGGTCGGCTCAGACGGTATGGGCAGCGCCCAGGGCAGCCGCCGTACTCAATGGGGTGCGGTGATGGCAGTGATGCTGGGGACGTTTGTGCTCGTCACCGCCGAGCAGTTGCCGATCGGACTCTTGACCGCCCTGGCAGGTGACCTCCGCGTGACGGAGGGAGTCGCAGGGCTGAGCGTCACCGTCCCCAGCGTCGTGGCTGCGGTGGCTGCGATCGGCGTACCGCTGGTCGTGGGGAGACTGGACCGCAGGGTGTTGCTGATCGCCTTGATGGTGCTGATGACGGCGGCCAATGCCGTGACGGCAGTCGCGCCGAATATCGGTGTGCTGGTCGCGTCGCGGGTGCTGGTGGGGATCGCGATCGGTGGGTTCTGGGCAGTCGCTGGAAGCCTGGCGGTGCGGTTGGCAGCGCCGGAATCGGTGCATCGGGCTACCGCCGTCATCTTCGGCGGGGTTGCGGCTGCGAACGTCCTCGGGGTGCCGCTTGCGACTGTGCTCGGCGAGCTGATTGGATGGCGACTGTCCTTCGCCGCGTTGGGTGCCTTGGCCCTGATCACCATGGTTGCGCTCATCGCGCTGTTGCCCCGCCTCGCTGCCGACCGACCGGTTGGTCTCGGGGTGCTCGGTTCGCAGTTGGCCCATCGCGGGGTTCTTGCCGGCCTGGCGATCACTCTGTTGGCGGTCGTCGGTCACTTTGCAGCCTTTACCTTCGTGAGTCCCATTCTCCAGGAGGTCTCCGGGGTGCCGGAGCGCCTTGTCGGGCCGGTGCTGCTCGCGTTCGGTGTTGCCGGCATGATCGGCAACTTCGTCGCTGGAACGTTCCTGGCCCGTCATCTGCGCGGGGTCGTGATCGGCGTCCTCGGCGGCATGACGGTGATGCTGGTTGCGATGCCGACTCTCGGGCTGACTCCGGTCCGTGGTGTCGCGGTGCTGGTCCTGTGGGGGCTCGTCTTCGGGGGTCTGTCGGTCGCGATGCAGACCTGGATGATCTCGGCGGCGCCCGACTCTCCCGAACCGGCAACCGCGTTGTGGGTCTGCATCTGGAACGCCGCGATCGGAATCGGAGCGTTCCTCGGCGGTCGTACGGTCGACACCACAGCCACCGCCGCAGTTCCTTGGATCGGCGCCGGCGTCCTGCTGCTTGCCGCCCTCATCGCGACATTCGCCCGGCCATCAGTCAAGAGCCGGCAGCGTCAGCGGCGTGACGCGACATAGAAGGCGCCCCAGGAGGCCAGTGCGTCGCGCAGGGCGCACCAGGTAGTCGCGGCTCCCCTGACCGGCCGCGAAATCCCCGGCCTCGCACAACATTCTGACGAGGCCGGGTTTATACCGGGCCCCGCGATACCGGCAACACGGCCCGCCCGAGCGGATCCTCGGGGTATTCGCGCTGGCCACTCCGCACGCAGTACCACGCTCCCGTGGCCAAGAGTGCAGTCGTGACTAGTAGGGAGGGTATGCGGACGGCTGCCAGCTCGACCCGGTTCAGGTTCACACCGTCGAATGCGTGCCTCAGAGCCAGCACGGTTGCTTCAGTTCCGAGGCCCCGATCACGGCGACTCAACCAAATCCGGAAGCTGCACCAGCGACTGCCCGGATCGAGGTTGTTGAAGACGACTTCGCCGACGACGGCATGGTCGCGTTGGTCGATGGCGACCCAGGCGAGCGGTCGTCGGCCTCGGACCACGCTGAGTAGATTTGGCGCAGCTCGTCTGGTGCGTGTGCCTCCGCGGCACTGTCGGAGCCGGCCAAATCAGTTGGTGTCGGGCCTGCATGCCACGTTGCTTCGTTCAGGTAGGTCCACAGCTCGGGCATGCCGCGGACGGTGTCTGAGTCGAAGCCGTTCGCAGAGTTGGTCCGTTGAGCGACGAAGAACGAGAATGTCAAGGGTTCACTCAACTCGTCGACCACTCCTATCAATATATGTGCAAGTAGGATTGTTGCAGACCCAGGTCTGTACAGGCTTGCTCACGAGCCTCCCGGAGCCGAGACTGCACTAGTGAATGGAGCCGTATGAGCGCGAACAGTCAGCTGACGATGGCCGTGCATGCCCTGTGCTGGCTCGAGCTTGCTGCGCGCCGGGGCAGGTCCTCGCTGACCTCCTCGGAGATCGCAGCAAGCCTGGCCAACAATCCGGTCCAGGTCAGACGCAGCCTCGGGCGCCTTCGGGACGCAGAACTTGTCAGCGTGACCGGCCGGGGGCCCGGCGCCGGCTGGACCCTGGCCCGACCGGCCGAAGCCGTCACTCTGTTCGATGTGTACGACGCGCTCGGCGATACCGGACCCTTCGCCCTGCATGCCCACGATCCCAACCCGGAATGCACCGTC
The DNA here is from genome assembly GCF_039530625.1 of Kribbella sancticallisti. Classification (NCBI taxonomy): domain Bacteria; kingdom Bacillati; phylum Actinomycetota; class Actinomycetes; order Propionibacteriales; family Kribbellaceae; genus Kribbella; species Kribbella sancticallisti. The sequence goes on from NZ_BAAAOS010000035.1 coordinate 11,202, forward strand.
GGAGGGGGGATCCGGCCGGTCCTGGAGACCGTCTATGACGGGGTGCGCGACGTGATGGCGCAGCAGTTGCGGGCTACGACGATCGCCGGCGTGCTTGAGGAGATCCTTGCCAACGACGAGGCTGGATCGGCGGCACGGGACTCGTTGCGGGCTTGACCGTTGTGTGGGGCCGCACGGGTCGATCGTGGCGGTGCGGTTTCCGTCGACCTTAGGTAGGTCGCGTCGCCTGTGTCAGTCGTTTGCTGCCTGGGTGAGGCGAGCGGGGTCGCTGCCGGTTCGTGGGTGC
>NZ_BAAAOS010000036.1:0-7618 GCF_039530625.1 Kribbella sancticallisti
ACTGGTGGGCGCCCGCGCCGCTGGCCCGCTGGTGGCAGCAGCACGGCTTCCGCGAGAGCGGCCCGGTCGAGCAGCCCGCTGCCGAGGAACGCGAGCTCACCCGAGCCGGTTAGCTGTGAGGCTGGCTAGCTGTCAGGCTGGCTAGCTTTCCGGCTGGTTAGCGCTTAGGGCTGGAGCCGGCGCAGCTTCCACGAACCGTCCTGGCGGAAGTAGTTCAGGCGGTCGTGGAGGCGGCCGGTGCGGCCTTGCCAGAACTCGACGTTGGTGGGCTGGACGCGGTAGCCGCCCCAGAAGTACGGCGTGGAGATCTCGGTGCCTTCCGGCCACTGCCGCTCGTACGACGCGTACTGCAGGTCGAGCTCCTCCCGCGTCTCCACCGGCTGGCTCTGCTGGGAGGCCCACGCGCCGAGCTGCGAACCCCGCGGCCGCGAGGCGAAGTACGCGTCGACCTCGGCCGCGGGGAGCTTGGTCGCGGTGCCTTCCACCCGGACCTGGCGTTCCATGGTGTGCCAGGGGAAGACCAGAGCGCAGTACGGGTTGACTGCGAGGTCCTCGGCCTTGCGGGACTGCTGGTTGGTGTAGAAGACGAAGCCGCGTTCGTCGAGCCCCTTCAGCAGGACTGTTCGCGCGGACGGTTTGCCGTCGCTGTCGGCGGTGGCCAGCACCATCGCGTTCGGCTCGGTCAGCCCGGCCTCCGTCGCCTGTGCCAGCCACAGCCCGAACTGCACGATCGGGTCCGCGTCGACCTGGTCCTCGAGCAGCTCGCCCAGTCCGTACGTCTCCCGCATCTCACTTAGGTCCACACCGCGAGCCTACGAGTTGCGACTCCGGAGCGTGCGCCACACCCTGGTCCGAGCCAGCCTCCGTACTGCGGGCATCCGGCGCAGGCGCCGCTTCGTCCGGCCGGACCGCGAGGCAGACACCGGGCCGGCGACCCGGGGCACCACGACCTGGGGGACGTGCTGGGTGATGTGCTGGTTGACCTCACTCAGGTGCTCTTCGAAGACGGCTCGCCAGAGGAGTTGGCGGAGCGCTACCTCGTCAGCGGCTGTGCTCCTACCAGCCACGGAAGACGCCCAGAGCGCACTGACTGCCTTGATCTCGAAGTCCTCCGTCCACTCGGCCGGTGCTGTCAGCAACTTCTCGACCAGCTCCCGGTCGGGGACGTCGGCCAGACGCTTCACCTGCGCAGTCCTGGCGGGCGTGGAGCCGGCAGGCTTGGGAGCGGCGGTGAAGAACGGTATCTCCGCCCACTGCGGCACGAGCTCGCGGACGAGGGCCCGATGGAGTGCGTTGTCCATCCGCTGCGGCGCACTCAGCGCGAAGGCGCCACGGACAAACGCAGGCACCAGCAACGGCGAGACCACCCCGCTACGCTCGCCGGCCGTCCCCCAGCGGCGCAGCCTCTCGACCACGTAGAAGTAGTCGAGCATCTTGCTGTCCTCGAAACCGCCTTGGATCGCTTCCCTGAAGACCTGCCGGATCTGCCCGGTCACCGCGTCGCGCACCTGCGCCGTCGGCCCCTGCGCTGGAACCAGCCGCGCCTGCAACCGCTGGGCGAACACCTCCACCCTGGTCTCCACCGATGCCTTGTCGACGGCAAGAACGTCCCGCGGGTAGAAGTGCCCGTGCGCGACCTCTCCGCCCGCGCCGCCGATCGCCAGGTGATCCACCCCGGCAAGACCACCCGGGGTGTGGAACAGGTAGCTGGCCGGACGCAGCCCTTCGCCGTACCGGTGCCAGCGCTTGATCCGCTCGACCACCTCAGGCAACGCCGCAGGACCAGCCGGTACTACGGGCTGCCGCGTCCCGCCAGTGACCACGTGCTCCACCTCGTAGGGCAGGGCGGCGACCAACTGCTCCGCCACCTGCACCTCCCCCGGCACCGCGTCGTAGCTGTTGAGTCGTAGGTCCACCCCCGCCGATAGGAAGGCCGCGGCAACTACTCGCGAATCACGGCCGCCACTGAGATCCACCGTCGGAGTACCGGGCCAGAGGCGACTTACCGAGCGTGCCACACCCCGCAGTGCGTCCGCTGTCTCCCCGATGAGCCGTGGCGACAACTCTGCTCCGCTGGGTCCGGACCAGATGCTCGTCGCGTCGATGCGGGTCACCGTCCTGCGGCTCCGGCGGCCTTCCGTCACGATGCGGGTGGCGCCTGGCACGGCGAGCACCCGGTCGTACGGAGTGGTGTCGCCCATGAACCAGCCGCAGCCGGCGGCGTACCGCCAACCCCTGGTCGCGGCGGCGACAGGTACATCAGCGAACAAGCAGGCAGCTACCGGCCTGTTGCTCCACACCCAGCCGTCGGTGGTCCGGAGCTGGAACATCCGCCCTAGGCCGACCGAGTCGGTGAAGAGCTCCAACCGCTCGTCGGCTGGATCCAGGACCATCAGCACGAATGGCGGCGCCAGTTCGAGCATGCGAGCCGGGGACGCGAGTACTGCGCGGGCGAGCGGACCAGCCGCGCGCCCGGGGGTCAGGTCACCCACGATGGTTTCGTAGCCGAGCGGCGCGTGCAGGCTGGCTACGCAGAGGTCGTCGTCATCTTGCCAGGCCGGCCACCGGCAAGTCGGCTCCCGCCGGCTCCAACTGTGCAGGCCGACCGTGCCCGCGTCACACCCGTCGCGCTGGGCCAACCCTTGCCACAGGCCCCCGTAGTACGCCTCGACCCGCCGTACTCCGGCGGCCGCGCGTTCAGCGCCGGCGAACTGGTCGAAGGCATACGCAACAACTGTCTCCATGCCCTCCTGATGCGGGCCCGGCCGGGAAAGTTGTCGGTCGGCAGCCCGCGGCTGGACTGGCCGGACGGAGAGGCGCACATTGGAAGGAACAGGTGAACAGCGTTGGGAGGTGTACCCCCATGGACGCACGAGAAAATGTCATCGTCTGCGGGATCGACGGTTCTCCCGCCGGACGAAGGGCACTGGACTGGGCGCTCGACGAGGCGCGCCGGCGCGACTGCCGGCTGCGCGCGGTCGCCGTGTGGTGGTGGGACGGACTCCAGACCGGGGTCTCGATCACCAGCGCCGAGGAATCCCGTCAGCGGGCCGAGGCGATGCTGAACCGGGTGCTCGACGAGGCGGTGGCCGGGCTCGACGATCCGCCCGAGGTGGAACGCCTGGCGCTCGAGGGGCGGCCGAGCGAGCAACTCTGCTTCGCCGCGCTCGATGCGGAGTTGCTGGTGCTGGGCAGCCACGGGCACGGCGCCGTCCACGACACGCTGGTGGGCTCGACCAGCCAGCACGCCATCCGGCACGCGACCTGCCCGGTCGTCGTGCTGCCCGACCCGCGGCACGTCGAGCGCGAGCTCAAGCGGGTCCGCCGCCGTCGCGACGTCCGGTCGCCCGGCGCGGGGCCGATGTTCTGACAGGAGGCAGGCAATCGCCGAACCGGTCACAGATCTGTCCGTGTGGTGAAAAGGCGAACTATGCTGCCTGAGCGCCTAAACCGGACAAGGGAGTCTCAGGGGATGTCAGATCCGAAGACCGAGGTTCAGCACGGACTCGAGGGCGTCGTCGCGTTCGACACCCAGATCGCTGAGCCGGACAAGGAAGGCTCGGCGCTGCGCTACCGCGGGGTCGACATCGAGGATCTGGTCGGCCGGGTGCCGTTCGAGAACGTCTGGGGCCTGCTGGTCGACGGTGCCTTCACTCCCGGCCTGCCGCCCGCCGAGCCGTTCCCGCTGCCCGTACACACTGGTGATGTCCGGGTCGACGTGCAGTCCGCGCTGGCGATGCTCGCGCCGGCCTGGGGCCTGCGCCCGCTCTACGACATCGACGACACCCAGGCACGCGACGACCTGTCCCGCGCGGCCGTGATGGCGCTGTCGTACGTCGCCCAGGCAGCTCGTGGCATCGGGCAACCGATGGTGCCGCAACGCGAGGTGGACAAGGCGACCACGATCACCGAGCGGTTCATGATCCGCTGGCGCGGCGAGCCCGACCCCAAGCACGTCAAGGCGGTCGACGCGTACTGGACATCGGCCGCCGAGCACGGCATGAACGCCTCCACCTTCACCGCCCGGGTGATCGCCTCCACCGGCGCCGACGTGGCCGCGGCCCTGTCCGGTGCCGTCGGCGCGATGTCCGGCCCACTGCACGGCGGCGCGCCGGCCCGGGTGCTGACGATGATCGAGGGCGTCGAGAAGAGCGGCGATGCCCGTGCCTACGTGAAGGGTCTGCTCGACGCGGGCGAACGCCTGATGGGATTCGGCCACCGCGTCTACCGGGCCGAGGACCCGCGCGCCCGGGTGCTTCGCCGTACCGCCCAGGAGTTGGACGCCCCGCGGTACGAGGTCGCCCAGGCGCTCGAGCAGGCCGCGCTCACCGAACTGCGCGAGCGCCGGCCGGATCGGGTGCTGGAGACGAACGTCGAGTTCTGGGCCGCCATCGTGCTCGACTTCGCCGAGGTCCCGCCGCCGATGTTCACCTCGATGTTCACCTGCGCCCGGACCGCGGGCTGGAGCGCCCACGTCCTGGAGCAGAAGCGAACGGGCCGCCTGATCCGCCCGTCCGCCGTCTACTCCGGCCCGGCCACCCGCCCCGCCACGTCCGTCGGAGGCTGGAACGACACCTGGGCCTGACGCCTGCTGTCGCTGGGCGAGCGGCCGGTGCGTTGTTTGTACTGGCGGCTGAAGTAGGGGACGTCGGTGTAGCCGAGTGCGGCTGCTACCTGCGTGACGGTCATGGTGGTCTCGGTCAGTAGTTGGTGTGCGCGGTCGATCCGGGCCTTGATCACGTACTGCGCAGGTGGCGTGCCGTGCTGGGCGATGAAGCGCCGAGTGAACTGAGCTCTGGACAGTGCCGCGCCGGCTGCCAACTCCTGAACGGACCAGTCGCGGCTCGGGTCCTGGCGGATGCCTTGGGCAACCTCCTCGATCGTGGTGTCTGCCGCGGTCTTGCGAGGGCTGTGAGCTGCCTCCCAGATCAGGCAGAGCAGTTGTTCCAGGCACAGCTCGGCCTGGCGCAGCCCAAGCGGGTCACCCCGCCTGTACGCCGTATCGGAGCTGCGGGCGAGTGCTCCGAGCAAGACCCGGTCTGGCACGTCACTCCACCGCTGCGCCGGTACTACGTCCTCCGCCGGACGCTGGGGGCTGCCCGACTTGGGCTTGAAGTGCATGCCGAACACCAGCAAGCGCCGGCGTGGATCGTGGCTTGCCGTCGGGGCGTCGCCGGGTGCGAAGACGGCGCAGGTGCCTGGGGTGAGCTCGCGGGTAGTGCCGTTGAGCTCCAGGCGGCCGATGCCGTCGAGCACGCACCACAGCAGGTAGTCCGGGAGCGGCCGGGACACCCAGGACCAGCTCGGCTCGCAGCGCCAGAAGGTGGGTGGGGAGAGCAACTGGAGTCGCGGTGGATCGGCCAGCGCCGGGCGATGCGTCAAAAGCTCAAGTCCTTGCGTCGATCGTCCGTGGCTGTGGTGATGCCGCGGAATGGAGAATTGCCTTGCCAGGTTCTCAGTATGCGCTGTTCGCGGGATCGCGACGGGTAGATCGTGGGAGACATTGGTGAGCGCTTCGTTCAAGGACGAGTTCGACACGTCGGGGTACACGCTGGTGCGCGGACTGTTCGGTTCGGACGAGGTGGAGCGACTCCGGGAGCACTACATGGTGCTGCGCCGGCGCGGTTCGTACGCGGGTGACGTGGTCGGGGTTCAGGCCGACAGCCGGGACCCGCTCCGGCGGTATCCGCGGATGGCGCAGATGCACCGGTGGGACGACCTGACGCTGCAGTGGCTGATCGACGACCGTCTGGACCAGGTGATGACCAGCTTGCTCGGGAGGTCGCCGTACGCAGTACAGACGATGATCTATTTCAAGCCGCCGGGGTCGCGGGGGCAGGCGCTGCATCAGGACAACTTCTATTTGAAGGCCGAGCCGGGCACGTGTGTGGCGGCGTGGATGGCGCTCGACCCGGTCGACCAGGAGAACGGCTGTCTTGAAGTGGTGCCAGGGAGCCACCGTTGGCCGATTCTGTGCACGGAGAAGGCCGACACCAAGGTGAGCTTCACCGACGTGACGGTGCCGCTGCCGGAGCCGGACGCCGCGGTACCGGTGGTGATGGAGCCGGGGGACGTGCTGTTCTTCCACGGCGCCCTGGTGCACGGCAGCGCACCGAATGTGACCACCGACCGCTTCCGGCGGGCTTTGATCGGCCACTACATCCAGGGCGAGGCCCAGCAGGTCGCGGAGTACTACCACCCGGCGTTGCGGATGGACGGCACACCGCTGGAGCTGGGGGTCGCGGAGGGCGGCGGCGCCTGCGGTGAGTGGGTCCCCGGCGAAGACGGCCCGGTAGCCGTGCTGACCGGCCAGCAGACGATCACCCGCAAGCACGAGTAGCCGCAGACACGAGTGGCCGCCGTCCGGGGATCGGGCCGGGTGGGGGTGCTTGGTGGAGGTGTGGAACACTGGATTGCGCTGACAGCGTCGTCGGCAGGTGATTCAAGCCAGACGACGAAGGGAACACGCTGGTGACCAGCGACATTCAGATTCCTGCAGAGCTCAAGCCCACCGACGGCCGGTTCGGCGCCGGTCCGTCCAAGGTCCGCCCGGAGGCCGTCGCGGCCCTGGCGTCCGAGGGCGCCAAGCTGCTCGGCACCTCGCACCGGCAGGCCCCGGTGAAGAACCTGGTCGCCCGGGTCCAGCAGGGCGTCTCCGACCTGTTCCAGCTGCCCGAGGGCTACCAGGTGGTGCTGGGCAACGGCGGCTCGACCGCGTTCTGGGACATCGCGACCTTCGGCCTGATCCGGGAGAAGAGCCAGCACCTGAGCTTCGGCGAGTTCTCCTCCAAGTTCGCCAAGGCGTCGCAGTTGGCCCCGCACCTCGGCGAGCCGAGCGTGATCAAGTCCGACCCGGGCACCCGTCCGGTCGCCGTCGCCGAGGCGGGCGTGGACCTGTACGCGTGGCCGCACAACGAAACCTCCACCGGCGTGATGGCGCCGGTCAAGCGTGTCCAGGGGGCTGACGAGGGCGCTCTGGTGGCGATCGACGCCACCTCCGGCGCGGGCGGCCTGCCGGTCGACATCAACGAGGTCGACGCCTACTACTTCGCGCCGCAGAAGTGCTTCGCCTCCGACGGCGGCCTGTGGATCGCGCTGATGTCGCCGGCCGCGCTGGCCCGGGTGGAGGAGATCACCGCCTCCGGCCGCTGGATCCCGGCCTTCCTGGACCTGGCCACCGCGATCGACAACTCCAGCAAGCACCAGACCTACAACACGCCGTCGCTGGCCACGCTGTTCCTGATGGCCGAGCAGACCGACTGGATCAACAGCCAGGGCGGGCTCGAGTGGAGCGTCGCCCGCACCACCGATTCCAGCAACCGGCTGTACACCTGGGCTGAGAAGTCCGACTACGCCACCCCGTACGTCGAGGACGCCGACGCCCGCTCGCTCGTCATCGGCACCATCGACCTGGACGAGGCGATCGACGCCGCGGCGGTCGCCAAGGTGCTCCGCGCCAACGGCATCGTCGACACCGAGCCCTACCGCAAGCTCGGCCGCAACCAACTCCGCGTCGCGATGTTCCCCGCCGTCGACCCGGACGACGTCGAGAAGCTCACCCAAGCCATCGACTTCACCGTCGACGCTTTGCGCTGATCCAGCCACACACAACAGCCGC
>NZ_BAAAOS010000036.1:7627-29349 GCF_039530625.1 Kribbella sancticallisti
TCTGGTTCTGAGCTGTTCGTTTATGTGTCAGTTGGCGCGGCGGCGGCCGTGGGGGTTGGGTGGGGGCTGGCCGGTGAGGCGGGCGTTCTCTGCCATCCGGTCGAGGCGTTCGCGCCGGCCGGGCGGGAAGGTGACGAAGGTGATGATGATCGCCAGCAACCCGGCGCCGATGATGATCCAGCGCAGACTGTGGTTCTTCTTCGGCTCGGCACTGTCAGCCGCCGCGGGCTTCGGCGTCGCCGCCGCGGTCGGTTTGGGAGCGGCAGCCGCCTTGGCCGGGATCGGCAGTTGGTAGACCGCCGAGCCCCTCCCCTCGCTGCCGACCAGAATCTCGCTCCCGGTCGGACCGATCGCGACCGACTCACCCTGCGCGATCTGCGTCGCGGCCCGAGCCACCACAGTCGGCGTCTCGCCCCAGGTCACAGTCGCGACGTCGAGGTAGGTACGCAGTACGACACTCTTGCCGTCCGGCAGGAACGTCCCATCGGTGATCCCTTGCGGAGCGGCCGGGGCGTCAGCGACCTTGGTCAGCTTGTTGGTCCCCTCCCGCGACGGCGTCTCAGGCGCGGCGTAGAAGGCTCCCGGCTTCTTCTTGACCTTCGTCACAAAGTAGAGCCGCGAGGTCTTGGGCTCGATCAGCAACGTCTCGGCGTCATGAGCACCGTCGGGATACTCGAAGTCGTAGCGGTGGTACTTGATCCCCTCGGTATCGCCGAGCTCAGCCGGTTCCGGGATCGTGAACACCTCGATCATGTCCCGGCTCGCCTCGTTGTCCCCGATGTCGGCGATGTAGATCGTCCCGTCGCGGTCCACCGCGATCGCCTCGACATCACGCACCTTGGCACCGAACTTCAGCACCGCCCGGACCTTTCCCTGGGCGTCGACACCGAACACCCGGGCCGTGTCCCCGGAGTCGTTCACCGTCCACCAAATGCCTTCGTACTTGGCACTCTTCGCCAGCCCCGAGGACTCGTCCACCCGCTCGTCCTCAATCGCAAACAACTTCTTAGGCACCGCCGGCGACGGATCAGCCGTCACTCCCAGCGGCACACTCCCTACCGCGGACACTCCACCCACGGCAGACGCTCGGCCCACCGCAGACGCATTACCCACCACGGCCGCTCGATTCACCGTCGCCGCTCCGCCCACCGCAGACCCGGCTGCGGCCGTCTGGTCTGTCTGTGGTGCGGGAGCGGCTGCTTCGGCGGAGCTGAGTCCGGCGGTGGTGCCTGCGAGGCTGAGGAGGGTTACGGCGGTCAAGGTGAGGGTGTTGCGCAGGAAGCTCAAAGCACCGCCTCGCGGCCGGGGGCAAGGACCAGCGTCGCCAGCCGTGGCTTGACCTGCCACTCGTCGACCAGCGTCTCGTACTCCGACCGCACCTCAGGGCCGGCTTTCGCCCCGGTCCGGGCAGCTCTGAGCAGGAGGTTGCGCGGCGTGTGCTCACTGTCCACGAACTGCACCACCTCTACCCGGTAACCGACCTGTCGAAGTACCGCCGCCCTCAACGAATCCGTCAAGACATCGGCGAATCGCTCCCGAACGATGCCATATCTGGTGAGAAGCGCATAAGGCGGCGGTGGTTCGACGCTCTTGAGCTGCTTTTGGATGTCGTGGTGGCAGCAAGGTGCCGCGAGGATCAGCGGCGCCTCCCAGCCGACCGCCCGGGCCAGCGCGTCGTCGGTCGCGGTGTCGCACGCGTGCAGCGCCAGTACGACGTCCGGCTGGGTCTCCAGCTCGGCATCCTCGATGGTCGCGTCGACGAACCGCAGGTGGTCCTGCCAGCCCAGCGTGGTGACGCGCTTGGTGTTCCGCTCCCGCGCGGCCGGGTTGCGATCGATCCCGGTCATCCGGACCTCGTGCCCCGCCGCGGTGAGCAGGTGATAGGCCGCGAGGGTGAGGTACGCGTTGCCGCAGCCCAGGTCGACCACCTGCAGCGGCCGGCCGGACTCGATCCGCCCCGCAGCCAGCGCCTCTTCCAGCGCCGGCTCGAGCAACTTGCAGAACTCTTCGATCTGCTTGTACTTCGACTGCCGCGACGGCTTCACCCGGCCGAGGTGATCGCTGATCCCGAGCTCGATCAGGAACGGCGCGTCGGGATCGAGCGTCCGCCGCTTCACCCGGTCGTGCTCGGTCCGCTGCTCCCGGCTCTCACTCTGCCGGTGCACCAGCGCCTTGCCCTTCTTGGTGTACCGCAGCCGCACCGTCTCGGTGGTCGTCTCGACGTGCCAGTTTCCGTACGGCAGGTCGAGGATCTCGTCCACGACTTTCTCCACCGCGTCCCCGGCGACGATCCCCCCGTCAGGAGTCGCCGTCGTGCCGGTGTTGCGGGTATGCGACTGCCGCTCGTCGAACTCGGTGATCTGCAGATGCCGCCCGCCTTTGAGGTCGACGTACCGCACCTCCACCCGCTGGTACTCCGGCGCGTCGGCCCCACGCCGCCGCCCGGACCCCACCGCCCGAACCAACTCTCCCGGCTCCAACAAAGCAGCCCGAATCGCAGCCCGCGCGCCGGACTCCTCGCCCGCCACACCCGCGCCGCCACCCGGCTCCCGCTCTGCCTGCATCGCGCCATTGTCGCCGACCCCTCCACCACATCACAAAACGGTCTCGCCCAACCCACCTCCAACCACCCCTCAGCACCCGCCAATCCAGTCCCTAACTCCCCGGAAACGCAGCTCAACACAGGGCAACACCAACTACCCGCGCCCGTTCCCGTAGACGACGTATCCGGCGCGCCCCAGGCGAACACCTGAGCCGGCGCACGCACGCACAAACTCAACCCTTTCTTCCGGAGGTAGACGCAGTAAGAGGTAGCCGGATAGGAGGTAGCCGGATAGGCAGCCCGCCCGCGTCTTGTTCCCGCGAAGTACAGGTCTAGCGACCGCAAGTGGACACACGAAGCCGGCAACCGGAGGCATACCCGGAGCAGGTTCCGGAGTTCTGGAGTTCCGGGGTTGGTCGTCGTGGGCCTCGCGGGCGTACGAAGTGCGAGGTTGCTGCAGACGGCAGCCACCTCACCCGTTCCCCGCAGTACGGGGTGTCGGTCACCACCAGCCGCACGTGGGGTTAGTGGAGTTTTTCGTCGTCGGCGAGGAGGTTTAGGGCTCGGAGGCGGGTTTCGATGCCGCCGGGTTGGCGGCCTAGGGCTTCTACCAACTCGTCCTTGGTGGCGTTGGCGTTGAACATTTGGGTGAGGAGGTCTTCCTGCTCTTTCGTCCAGACGCGGAAGGCGTTGGGGTAGGTCTTGCGGGCCTCTTCGATGCGGCGGCCGAAGGAGCGGGCGTTGATCATCTCCAGGGAGCGGATCCGGACCAGGCGGTGTCTGCCTACCTCCTCGCCCTCGCGCCAGAACACCACGACACCCTCGTCGAACGTCATCAGGTCGGCCGGGACGTCGCAGTAGTCGGCGTCCTCGAGCATCACCCGGACCATGGTCATCTCCTGTTCTCGAACGGGCCGCCCGGCCACCGCGGCCGCGTCCGGTCCCTTCATGTCTTACTGGAGAAGATGCCGGGAATCGGGTCGGAACTGAGGACCGATCGAGAGGCTGTGGATATCCAGCCCCAGCTCAACAGGGCTAGACACGGCTAGGCAGGATCGCCCGGGTCCTCAGGGAAAGGCGGGCTGTGGGGATCCGGCGGAAGGCCCCACATCTTGGGCTTCGTCGCGGGCGACTTGCGGGCCGCCTGGCGGCTCAACCGGTCCCGCTCGGCGCCCAGCAACCCCAGCAGGACCAAGTCGAGCGTCATGCCCCCGACGGCCGCGAACTGAGTCCCCGCGAACTGGAAGACCTGGGTCACCAGCAGCGACGCCAATACGGCCAGCTCGAAGAGCCGCACCGCTCGGACTCGGTCCAGGCGCCTCAGTCGCAGCCAGCCGCGCAGGGTGAAGTGGGCCGACAGCAAGCTGCCCGCAGCCACGCCTAGCACAGGCAGGTCCGACAGCAGCCGACCCTGGTCGAACCGGATCCCGGCCGCGATCACAGGCGCACCGATAGCCTGCACCACCAGTACTAGGACCGCGATGCGCGGCGCGAGCGGATGGGTCGCCAACCGGTCGAACCCTCGCTGCAGAGCACGCCAGGCGGCATCCACCGGAGCAGCCAGCTCGACCTCATCTGGAGGACAGGCCGCCAGCAGCGCACGGGCCTCCGCGCGGGCGGGAACCTCAGGCCCAACCAGCCGGAGCTGCTCCGAGGCCTGCGCGAGTCGGCGTCGGGACAATCCTCCGGCGACTCCCTCGACGGCGTGGTCGACCACGTTCGCCAACTGCTCCCGCTGGTCGATCGGCCGCCGGCTCGTCAGGTAGCGGGAGCCGAGGATGATCAGCACGAACACCACGTACACGATGGCCGCGGTGGGTTGGTAGAAGTAGTTGTTGTCCGAGGTGACGAACTTGCCCACCTCGTCGATGAACAGCCCGAACCCGACCCCACCGACCAGGGCGGCAGCCGGCCGCACCACCGGCCCGACGTACGCGAGCAGTAGGTAGATCGAGAGCAGCATCAGCAGGCCGCCAGGCAGGACGTGGGCGATGTGCAGCCCCTTGCCGCCGATCTGCGGGTAGCCGCTGAGGCCGAGGAACAACCTGGTGATCAGTACCGTCGCCACGCCCGACACCACGAACGTGGTCAGGTGTTCTCCGGTCCGGACGTTGCGGACCAGACCAGCCCGCATCAGGTACGGCGAACGCGTGGCCGAGGTGTTCATGGCGATGAACGGTAGCTGCCCGGGGATCCCACTGGTACCGGTGGCAGCGACCTCATCGGACGATCGCGGTGATCACCACGATGGCGACGAGCGCTGCTAGTACGACAGAGGTGACGAGCCGTCGGGTCCGGGGGTCCACCGACCCAGGCTAGTGGACCCGATCCTGACCAGCGGCTCCGGGCGGTGGACACCCCGCGGCCGGTACCCGAGGACGTCGGAGAAGCCGAGGTAGTCGGTCAGCAGCCAGATGATCGCCAGCCACATCTCGGTGCCTTGCAGACCCGGGGTCGCGCGGTCGTCGGTGCCGTCCGGGGCGAAGGCGAAGCCGGCGCCGTCGATCCAGCGGGTGAGGATCTCGGACAGCATCCGCTCGGCCCAAGCGCGTCCCTCGGCCCGTCCGTAGTCGGTCTGCTGCCCGGCGAGCCAGAGCGGGTGGATCACGTCGAGGACGTTGCACGCGTTGAACCCGTCGCCGGTGAAGACGCGGCGGTCTTGCGAGTGGAGCAGGAGGGTGCGGATGGTCGCCTCGGGATACGGCAGCGGGAGGCCGAATTGGGCATACGTTCCGCGGGTCAGGCGATAGAAGCCGTTGACTACCTGGAGCCAGCCGTCGTCGGGGTTTGGTTGGCCCCACATTCCGGTCTCAGGGTCGGCTCGTACAGTCAGCCAGCCCATCAGCTGGAAGTGCTGGTCCTCGCTGGAATCCATGTGGTCGTTGAGGTTCCGGGCGATCGCGGTGCCGACGGAGTCGATCGCGGCGCCGGCGCTCCAGGCATTTCTTGCCCAGGGCAACTCATCGAAGGCGGACGACGGGAGGGCGACGTCGATTGGATGCTCGAAGCAACTGCCGAGGAGTTGGAGGGCGTAGCCGACGCAGAGGACGTGGTAGCCGGCCGGGCCTTCCAGGACGGAGATCTCGGCGGTACGGAGCCGGCGGATCAGGTCGTCGGTGGAATGGCCTTCAGGAGCACGCCGGAGCAACAGATCCGAGATCTCGATCGCATCGCACCACGGCCGGACCGCGCCCCCTAGCCCTGGTTGGTCCACGAACTGCTCACCCTCGAAACACCTACTCAGCACCTCACCCACCTGCTCCCGCGCCTTACCGGCGAATGCGGCCGCCAAGGCGGCCAGGTCCGGTTGGGCAGCGCTGGACCGAGTGAAAGGCGGTGGTGAAGGGGCGGTCGCGCCCGAAGCCGGGTCAGCGGTGATGGCACCAGCCGCGGTGGCGGCGGAGGGCTTGGGGTCGCGGCGGTCGCGGAGTTTTCGGGCCGGGTTGCCGGCGACGACCGACCACTCGTCGACGTTCTTGGTGACGACGGCGCCGGCGCCGACGATGCTGTGGGCCCCGATGGTGATGCCGTCGAGGATGGTGACGTTCGAGCCGATCCAGACGTCGTCTCCGACGGTGATGCCGAGCGACGTCTGCGACTGGCGGAAGATCGGGCGGTCCGGCGCGGTGCCGTGGTTGAAGGCGAGCAGCGACGCGTAAGCCCCGATCCGTACTCCGTCGCCCAGGGTGATTCGCCCGCGAACGACCGCGAAGGGGTTGATCGTCGTGTCCGCGCCCAGCGCGACCGAGCCGGTGACGTAAGCATGGGCGCCGATGTACGAGCGCTCCCCCATCCGCAGTTCGTCGCAGAACACCGCCGCCGCCTCCGCGACGTACACGTCCGGCGCGAGATCGGTCTTGCCGGACAGTTCGCGCTGCCGCTCGGCCTGTCGTTCGCGATCGGCCTCCGCCGCGCCCCCGGCGTACTCCCAGGGCAGGAAATCAAGGCGGCGTACTGCGGGTCCGGGGCCTGGCGCGGTCATGGGATAACGCTATCCAAGACTCGGTACCGGCCGTACGGATCGGCCTGTCGGGCAATCGCGCTGCTAACGTTCGGCGCATGTGGGGTGGGAGCGAGAGATGACGACACCCGGATCCAAGGCCCTCGACGAGAGCGCCGACGACGGTCCGGCGAGCAGTGCTGCGCGCCGGAGCCAGCGGGTCACGATCAGCGATCTGGCCCGCCGGCTGGACATCTCGAAGGCCTCGGTCTCGTACGCGCTGAACGGCCGCTCCGGCGTCAGCGAGGAGACCCGGCAGCGGGTCCTGAGCCTCGCCGAGGAGCTCGGTTTCCACCCGAACTCCGCCGCCGTCGCGCTGTCCGCGAGCCGGACCCGCACGATCGGCATCGTGATCGCCCGCGACCCCGCGCTGATCTCCACCGAGGCGTTCTACATGCGCACCCTGGTCGGCATCGAGCAGTACCTGAACGAGGTCGACTCGTCCCTGCTGCTCCGGCTGACCGGTGAGCACGGCGAAGACCTCGACGTACTGCGCCGCTGGAGCCGCCAGGGCCGGGTGGACGGGTTCATCCTGTTCGACGAGCACGACGACGACCCCCGGGTGCCGCTGCTCAAGGAGCTGGGCGTGCCGTGTGTCGTGGTCAGCTCGAACGCTCCGGACGACGGCGTCGGGCGGTTGATCAGCTCGCCCGAGGAGACCGTCACCCTGATGCTCGACCACCTGGCGGAGCTCGGCCACACCGACGTCGTGCATGTCAGCGGGCCGTTCACCTTCGTGCACGAGCAACTGCGGGTCAGGCTGCTCCAGGAGAAGTCCGCCGAGCGCGGGATCCGGGTCACGCACCTCGAGGGCAACTACCGGTATGAGGACGGCGCCGAGATGACCCGGAAGGTGCTCTCCGGGAAGGATCGGCCGACCGCGCTGGTGCTCGGGAACGACCTGATGGCGGTGGCCGCACTGCGGGTGGCGACCGATCTGGGGACCGTCGTGCCGGACGAGCTGTCGATCCTGGCCTGGGACGACTCCCCGCTGTGCGAACTGGCCCGGCCCGGGATCACCGCGGTGGATCAGCAGACGATGGAGCGCGGCCGGATGGCTGCGGATCTGCTGTTCCGGATCGCCGCGGGCGAATCCGGCCTGCATTGGGAGACACCTCCCGGGGTACTGCGCGTCCGGGACTCGTCAGGGCCTGCTGCAAGCTGACCGTGCGTCAGTCGCCAACGACACCCAGTTGCAGAAGAGTCACGGACGAATAACGAACCCGACCCAACTGAACCGGTTCGGGTTCCCATACTTAACCGGTTAGGCCACTATGGGCCCGATCCGCCTCCGCTCCCTGCCGGAGGCTCGACGGGACGAGGGAGTCCGACGTGAAACTGCGTTCGCTTGTAGCCGCAGTAGCGGTGTCCGCCCTCGGAGTCAGCTTGGCCGCGTGCGGCGGCAGCGACTCCGGCGACAGCTCCGACGGCGGCGGTGGAGGAGACGCGACGCTGACCTACTGGGCCAGCAACCAGGGCACCAGCCTGGACAACGACAAGCAGGTGCTGACCCCGGTCCTGCAGAAGTTCACCCAGGAGACCGGCGTCAAGGTGAACCTGGAAGTGATCGGCTGGAACGACCTGCAGACCCGGATCCAGACCGCGATCACCTCCGGCCAGGCGCCGGACGTGGTGAACATCGGCAACACCTGGGCCGCGTCGCTTCAGGCGACCGACGCGTTCCTGCCGTTCGACGGTGACGCGATGACCGCGATCGGGGGCAAGGACAAGTTCGTGCCGACGGCGCTGGCGACCGGCGGCAAGGAGGGCACCGACCCGACGTCCGTCCCGCTCTACGGTCTGGCCTACGGCCTGTACTACAACAAGGCGATGTTCGCCGCCGCCGGCCTGCAGCCGCCGAAGACCTGGGAAGAGATGGTCGCCGCGGCCCAGAAGCTGACCAACCCGGCGAAGAACCAGTGGGGCATGGCGCTGGCGGCCGGCAGCTACACCGAGAACGTGCATTTCGCCTTCATCAACGCCGCGCAGAACAAGGCCGACTGGTTCAACAGCGAGGGCAAGCCGACCTTCACCGGTGACGGCAACGTGCAGGGCGTACTGCGGTACCTCGACCTGATGCAGAAGGACAAGGTCGCCAACCCGTCGAACGCGCAGTACGACAACGGCACCAAGTCGGTGAACGACTTCGCCACCAAGAAGGTGGCGATGGTGATCAACCAGAACAACGCCAACTCCTCGATCGTCGCCAACGGCATGAAGCCCGGCGAGTACGGCGTCGTGCCGTTCCCGTCGCCGGCCGGCGGCGAGCAGGTGGCCAGCCACGTGGCCGGCATCAACCTGTCGATCTTCAAGAACACCAAGAACAAGGACGCGGCGCTCAAGTTCGTGAAGTACATGACGGACGCCGAGACCCAGACCACGCTGGGCAAGCCGTTCGCCTCGCTGCCGGTGCTGAAGGACGCCAAGCCGGCGTTCACCACCGACGCGGCCGAGGCGGCCACCTTTGCCGACGTCTACAACACCAAGTCCAAGCCGCTGCCGCTGGTGCCGGCCGAGGACCAGTTCGAGAGCACCGTCGGCAAGGCGATGAACACGATGTTCGCCAGGATCGCGACCGGCGGCACCGTGACGGCCGACGAGGTGAAGGCGGCCCTGAAGACCGCCGAGGATCAGGTGGCGGCCAGTAGCTGACGCACGATCGGTGGCCCGGGGCAACCAACCCCGGGCCACCCTCGTCGTCGTCTACCCCGCCAGATGATCGAACGCAGCCACAGACAGGAGGCGACCGGATGTCCGTCGCCACAGAACAGGCCCCTGCTGCCGCGAGCCCCGAGCCGCGGGCGAGGAAGAAGCGGGGGCTGGACCAGCGCCCCGGGCTGAGCCGGAAACTGCCGTATCTGCTGCTCGCCCCCGCGGTACTGCTCGAACTGCTGATCCACATCATCCCGATGTTCGTCGGGATCTGGATGAGCTTCGTGAAACTGACCAAGTTCTTCATCGCGAACTGGTCCGCCGCCCCCTGGGCCGGCTTCGACAACTACAAGGTGGCCGTCGACTTCGACAACGCCGTCGGTGAGGGACTGCTGAAGTCCTTCGGCGTCACGATCGCGTTCTCGCTGATCACGCTGGCGCTGTCGTGGTGTCTGGGGATGGCCGCGGCCGTCGCGTTGCAGCCGCCGTTCAAGGGGCGCAGCATCGTCCGGACGCTCTTCCTCGTGCCGTACGCGCTGCCCGCGTACGCCGGGATCCTGACCTGGAACTTCATGCTGCAACGCGACACCGGCGCGGTGAACCACATCCTGGTGGAGAACCTCGGACTGACGTCGGACCGGCCGTTCTGGCTGATCGGCGGCAACGCGCTCGTCTCGCTGATCACCGTCGCGGTGTGGAAGCTGTGGACGTTCGCCTTCCTGACCCTGATGGCCGGGCTGCAGAGCATTCCGCGCGACGTCTACGAGGCAGCCTCCGTGGACGGCGCCGGCTTGCTCCGGCAGTGGCGCCACATCACTCTGCCGTCGTTGCGGCCGGTCAACCTGGTGCTCGTGCTGGTGCTGTTCCTGTGGACGTTCAGCGACTTCAACACGCCGTACGTGCTGTTCGGTACGGCGCAACCGCCCGCGGGTGACCTGATCACCTTCCACATCTACAACGCGTCGTTCCTGACCTGGAACTTCGGGTCCGGCGCCGCCATGTCCGTGCTGCTGCTGATCTTCCTGATGATCGTCACCGGCGCCTACCTCATCATCACCGGCCGGAGGTCTCGTCGTGCGTGACACCAAGGGCTTCAAGATCTACCGGGCCGTCGTGCTGACGGTGCTCGGGCTGTTCGTGCTCGTGCCGCTGTACGTGATGGTCACCTCGTCGCTCAAACCGCTGAGTGACGTGCAGGGCGCCTTCACCTGGTGGCCGTCGAACCTGACGTTGGACCCGTTCGTGGACATGTGGCGGACGGTGCCGCTGGCCCGCTACTTCGTCAACAGCACGATCGTCTCGGTGGCCGCGACGGTCTTCTCGGTGGTGATCGCGATCCTGGCGGCGTTCGCCGTCTCCCGGTTCCGCTTCCGCGGCCGGACCGTCTTCACCACCACCGTGCTGTCGACGCAGATGTTCCCCGGCGTGCTGTTCCTGCTGCCGCTGTTCCTGATCTTCGTGAACATCAACAACTCCGTCGGAGTGCAGTTGGTCGGCACCCGGCTCGGGCTGATCATCACCTACCTGACCTTCAGCCTGCCGTTCTCGATCTGGATGCTCGCCGGGTACTTCGACAGCATCCCGCGCGAGTTGGACGAGGCCGCCCTGGTCGACGGTTGCGGACCGATGGGCGCACTGGCCCGGGTCGTCCTGCCGGCGGCCCGGCCGGGTGTGATCGCGGTGGCGATCTACTCGTTCATGACAGCCTGGGGAGAAGTGTTGTTCGCCTCGGTGATGACGACGGAGGCCAACCGCACGTTGTCGGTCGGCCTACGCCAGTACTCCACCCAGACCAACGTGTACTGGAACCAGATCATGGCCGCGGCCCTGGTCGTCAGCATCCCCGTCGTCATCGGCTTCCTCCTGGCCCAGCGTCACTTCGTCGCCGGCGTCACCGCGGGCGCTGTCAAGTAGCCACCGGCCATCAATGAAGGCAACAACGTGGTCATGAAGGGAATGCTCAACCCGAAGGCGAGATAGGCACCTGCCGGGACGGCGGTACCAACCACAGCTCCCAGCACGGTCAGCCCGGCCAGCACCAGGCCGAGCCCACGCAGAGTCGACGCGGCGCGCGTGGTCATCCGACCCGCGCGCCGCAGCGCGTCCACGAGTAACGCCGCAGCCAGATACATCAGTACTACGTACGCAACCTGCAGCAGGTCCATGCACACCAGCAGCACCACCATGAAGTCACCACTTTCGAGCCCCTGCAGGTACTCCGAGGCCATCCACGCCTCGTCCTCCACCGCCGCCTGAGCAGGAGCCGAGCCCGACAGCACTACCGCGAACCGGGAAACCAGGTTGGCGAAGTAGCCGGCCGAGCCGAGCAGGACAAGGAGTAACGAGAGCAGTGCGGGCAACCGTCCTGGCCCGTCCCACAGAGCCGCAACCCACACGCCGCTCACCAGGACCAGTGCGACGGCGCAGAGCACCAGACCACCCGCGTTGATCACCAAGTTCGCCGGGTCGTCGGCGCTGGGTCCTCCGGTGTAGGACGCGACCGCGAACAGCAGCACCGCGGGCACCACGAACAGACCCGCCCGCGGATCCTTGCGGATCAGCCAAGTGGCGCCCACGACGTACGCGAGATCCAGCAGCAGGTACACGGCCAGCGGCACGACGTGCCCCTGGCCGTACAGGAACGTCAACGCGAGACCGGCCGGGAACACCAGCCACAGTTTGTTCTTCACGGCCGCCGGTACGCAGCGGCGGCCGTCCCCGGTTCAGGCGAAGAGCTTTTCGCCCCAGTAGGAGCCGGGGGTCACGCCGCCGGGGCAGGCGAAGATGCCGGAGCCGACGTGGCGGATGTACTCGTTCATCACGTCCGAGCGGGCCAGTTGCCGCTGGACCGGGATGAACTGCTTGCGCGGGTCCCGCTGGTAGGCGAGGAAGAACAGGCCGGCGTCAAGGCGGCCGAGACCGTCCGAGCCGTCGACGAAGTTGTAGCCCCGGCGGAGCAGTTCCGCACCGTTGTTGAACTGCGGGTGCGCCAGCCGGATGTGGGCCTCCTTGGCGATCTTGAGCTCGCCGTCGGAGTTCTTCGCCTCGAAGTCGATCGGGTCGAACTCCTCGGCCTTGCCCAGCGGTGCGCCAGTGCCCTTGCCGCGGCCGACGATCACCTCCTGCTCGCTGAGCGACGTCCGGTCCCACGTCTCGATGGTCATCCGGATCCGCCGGGAGACCAGGTACGAACCGCCGACCATCCAGTCCGGGCCGTCCTCGGGCTGGACCCACAACTGCTGCTCGAGCTTCGCGGTGTCTTCCAGCTTGAGGTTGTTCGTGCCGTCCTTGAAGCCGAACAGGTTGCGCGGCGTGGTCTGCGCGCGCGACGTCGACGAGGTCCGGCCGAAGCCGAGTTGGGAGTAGCGCACCGCGACCGTGCCGAAACCGATCCGGGCCAGGTTGCGGATCGCGTGGACGGCGACCTGCGGATCGTCCGAGCAGGCCTGGACGGCGATGTCGCCGCCGCTGCGGTTCGGGTCGAGGTTGTCGCCGATGAAGTGCGGCAGGTCGACCAGAGCCGCCGGGCGCTTGCCCTTCAGCCCGAACCGATCGTTGCCCTTGGCATCGACGAAGAAGCTCGGGCCGAACCCGATGGTGATCGTCAGCCGCGCCGACGGCAGGCCGACCGCCTCGCCGGTGTCTTCGGGAGGTGCCTCGCCGGGGCCGTTCACAGCGCCGTACTGGCCGATGTCCCGGCCCGCGGTGATCAGCGCGGCGGCGGCCGTCCACTCCTTCAGCAAGGAGATGACGGCCTCGCGCTTGTCGGTCGTCACGTCGAACGTGGCGAAATGCAGCCGGTCCTGCGCCGGGGTGACGATGCCGGCCTGGTGGGTCCCGTGGAACTCGACCGGGCCGGTGGTGTCGGTCGCCTGCGACTCCTCCCCCGCCAGCGCGGAGTGAGCGGCGTACCCGGCGACTCCGGTGGCGACGGCGGCTCCCGCCGCGCCCAGCAGGCCGCGACGGGAGAAGGCTCGACGTTCGGTCATTTCTTCGCGATCACTCCGGCGACCTTGCTGACCGGCTCGGCCAGCGCGTCCACCACCCGGCCGAGCTCCTTGCGCTCGGCGTCGGTCGGCAGGTACGGCTTGAAGCCGTCGCCGGCGCGGAACTTGTCCAGCGAGGCGTAGACCGTCTTGAAGTTCGTGTCCAGCGTGGTGACGAGCGCGGCATCCCGCTTCTGCAGCGCCGGGCGGAGGGCCTGGATCGCGGCCTGCGAGCCCTGCACGTTGGCCTGGAAGTCCCACAGGTCGGTGTGCGAGTAGCGGTCCTCCTCACCGGTGATCTTGCCGGTCGCGACCTCGTCCAGCAGTTCCTTCGCGCCGTTGGCCAGTTGCAGCGGGTTGAGCTTCACGACCTTGGCCTTGGCGACCACGGTCTTCACATCGGTGAGCAGCAGGTCGGCGTACTTCTCCATCCCCGCGGTGCTGTTCTTCTCCCACAGCGCCTGCTCGATCCGGTGGTAGCCGGTCCACTCGGTGCCGGGCTCGACATCGTTGACCCGGGCGTCGATCTTCGGGTCCAGGTCGCCGAAGGACTCCGCGACCGGCTCGATCCGCTCCCAGTAGGTCCGCGAGACCGGGAACAGCGCCTTGGCCTTGGCGACGTCGCCGGCCTTGACCGCGGCGACGAACTCGGTGGTCTTCTCCTCCAGCGCGATCGCCTGGGAGTTGACGTAGCGCTGGTAGCTCTCGGTCGCCTGCTTCAGCGCGGCGTCCTCGTCGATCTGCGCCGCCGCCTCACCGGTGACGGTCAGGTCGCCGCGGATGCCGTCGCCGATCATGCCGGGCTTGCAGACCGCCTGGTACTTGCCGGTCGGCAACTCGACGATCAGGTCGCGCTTGAGACCGGGCCCGATGTTCTCGACCTCGCCCATCACCCGGTCGCCGTCGGCGTACACGTAGAACTCGGTGACCTTGCTGCCGCCGTTGGTGACCGAGAAGGTGCTGGTGCCGGACTTGACGTCGCGGCGGCTCAGCTCGCACTCGGAGTCGGATGCCTTGACCGCCACCGGACCGGTGGTGTCACCCGGCGCGGCGGCCGGCGTCTCGTCGGCGCAGGCTGTCAGACCGGCCAGCAGCAGTACTGCGCCGGCCGCGGTGGCCCGGCGGGCCTTGATGGTGATCATGCGAGCTGTCTCCTGGACGGGTGAGGTGGTTCAGGCCGCTTCGGTGCGCGGTTCGGCAGGCACCGCGGACGGCGGCGGTGTCGGGGACTTGACCGGCCGGAAGTAGAGCACCAGCACCGGTACGAGGTAGGCCAGCCAGGCGATCGACTCGATCACCGTCGGGGCCGGGTTGAAGTTGAAGATCCCCTTCAGCAGTACGCCGTACCAGCTGTCCGGCGCGATCACGTGGGAGATGTCGAAGGCGAGCGTGTGCAGCCCGGGCAGGATGTTCGCCTCCTGCAGGTCGTGGAAGCCGTAGGCGAAGATGCCGGCCGCGACCAGGATCAGCAGCGCGCCGGTCCACTTGAAGAAGACGGCCAGGTTGATCTTCACCGCGCCGCGGTAGATGGCGAAGCCGAGCACGACGGCGGAGGCGAGACCGAGCAGCACGCCGATGAACGGGGTCGCGGTGGTCGCGGTCGCCGCCGACGCGTAGACGATGAAGGCCGTCTCGATGCCTTCGCGGAAGACCGCCAGGAAGGCCAGCAGCACGACGGCCTGCGAGCCGATCTCGAGCGCCTGGCCCATCCGGTCGCGCAGTTCCTTCGCGATGCTGCGGGACGCCTTGCGCATCCAGAAGATCATCCAGGTGACGAAGCCGACCGCGACGATCGACATCACCCCGCCGATCGTCTCCTGGGTGGTGAAGGAGCGGGCCGTCAGCGAGGTGATGAACTGCAGCAGCGCCCAGCCGGCCACCGCCACCGCGACCGCGGCGCCCACTCCGATCCAGACCAGTTTGAGCCGATCGCGATGCCCCGACTTGACCAGGAAGGTGGCGAGGATGCTGACCACCAACGACGCCTCGAGCCCTTCGCGCAGGCCGATCAGGTAGTTGGCGAGCATGGCGGCACTCCAAGACTGCGAAAATGTTAGGTACGGCTAACCTTCCGAAGGTTAACCTAAGAACTCCCATTCGCCCACTGTGTCGTACGCCGCACCATGGCTCGGACCCTGGCCGAGACGCGATGAGATCAACTCGATACGGTCCGCAGTCCACCTGGGTCCGCGGTACTCGTCGAAGATCCGCACCCAGCGCACCACGTCCGTCGGCTGCCGCAGCCGGGCCAGCGTCAGGTGCGGGGTGAACTTCCGCCCGTCCACGGTCACCCCGGCCTTGTTCGCCGCCGACCGCGTCGTCATCGCCAGATGCGGCAGCGCCCCGGACTCGTCCCGTACTCCGGTCCACAGCACCCGCGCGTCCGCCACGCTCGGAAAGGCACCCGACCCCGCCAACTGCAGGTCGAACGGCTTCTGCCTCTTCGCGGCCGACTCCAGCCGCTCGGCCAGGTCATCGGTCTTGTACTCCGGTACGTCTCCCAGGAACGCCAACGTGATGTGCCAGTTCTCGTCCGCCGCCCACCGGATGTCCTCGTCCGGATAGACCCTCCGCGGCTCCACGAACTCGCTCAGATGCTCGACAACCTCCACCGGCGGCACCACCGCCACAAACAATCGCATCCGGAAAGCCTAGCGACGGTGGAAACTGGGTTTCATGGACGAACGCAATCTGCCGTCGCCGTGCGTGGTGGTGCTGGTCGGGCCGGGGGCCTCGGGGAAGTCGACCTGGGCGGCGGAGACGTTCGGGCCGGAGTTGATCGTGTCCAGCGATCGGCTCCGGGCCTTGGTCGGCGCCGGCGAGGACGACCTGGCGGCGAGCGCCGACGCGTTCGCGTTGCTGGAGGAGGTAGTCAGGCAACGGATCGGGCGAAAGCTGACCACCGTGATCGACACGTTGGGCCTCGACCGGGAGCGGCGGGCGAACTGGTTGAGGCAGGCCAGGGAGCAGGGGATCCCGTGTGTGGCCGTCGCCTTCGACACCCCGGCCGCCGAATGCCGGCGGCGGAATCGCGAGCGGGCCAAAAGGATTCCCGCCGACGTGCTGACCGCGCAACTGAAGACCTGGGCGCAGGTGAACAAGGAACTCCCCGACGAGGGGTACGACGAAGTACTGGCGCCGCGGGCGGTACGCGTAGTACCGGAGGTGTTCGTTCAGGCGGCGGAAGCGGCGCGGCGGCAACAGGATGCGCCGGCGACGCTGCGGTTCGGGCTGCAGTTGAGCAGCTACACCCACCAAGCGGGACGCAAGACCACGGCGGAGTGGATCCGGCAGATCGGGACCAAGGCCGAGGCCGCGGGCTTCGACGGCATCTACGTGATGGACCACTTCCGGCAGATCCCGCAGGTGGGACGGGCTTGGGAGGACTTCCTGGAGAGCTGGACCACGCTCGCCTATCTCGCGGCTTGCACCGAGCGGGTGAAACTCGGCACGCTCGTCAGCGGGATCACCTACCGCAACGTCGCGCATCTCGGAAAGATCGCCGCCACGCTGGATGTGCTCAGCGGTGGACGCGCTGTGTGCGGACTGGGGCTCGCCTGGTTCGAGGCGGAGCACAAGGCGTACGGGTGGGACTTTCCGTCGGTCAGCGATCGCTATGCCCTGCTGGAGGATGCGCTGCAGTTGCTCCCGGTGCTGTGGGGGCCGGGCAACAAACCCTGGCACGGCAAGGTGCTCGACGTACCGGAGACGGCCTGCTACCCGCGCCCGCTGCAAGACCCGCTGCCGATCCTGCTCGGCGGGAGCGGCCAACGAACCCTCAAGCTCGCGGCCCGGTACGCCGACGCCGCCAACGTCTTCGGTGATGCCGCGAAGGTGCGCGAGAAGGCCGAGTTCCTCAAGGCACACACCGAGCCCGGCAAGGAACCACCGCGGCTCACCCAGCTGTCCACCACGCTCGTCGGCAAGAACCACCAGCACGTCACCGAACTCGTCGATCGCCTCCGCCCGCGCAACCAGGACCCGGCCAAGTACGCCGCGTCGGTCAACGCCGGCACCGTCGACGACCAGATCGGCCGGTTCCGCGAACTGGCCGAGGCCGGAGCCGCCGAGGTGATGCTCAGCCTGCCCGACCTCGACGACGACCTGACTCCCCTGGACACGATGGCGGACGTGATCGCCGCCTTCCGTTGAGCTAGTTGAGCTTCAGGGCGAGCAAAGCGTTCTCGATGACCTCGGGCATCGCGGGGTGGATCCAGTACTGGCCGCGGGCCATCGTCGGGGCGTCCAGTCCGAAGCTCATCGCCTGGATGACCGGCTGGATCACGCTGGCCGCCTGCGGGCCGATCACGTGGCAGCCGAGGATCTGGCCGTTGTCCGGGTCCGCGAGGATCTTCGCGAAGCCGGTCGTGTCCTCCATCGCCCAGCCGTACGCGATGTCGGCGTACGCCTCGCGGCCGACGACGTACCGGATGCCCTGCTCGACGGCTTCCTCCTCGGTCAAACCGACGGAGGCGACCTGCGGCGATCCGAAGACGGCGTGCGGGACGAAGCGGTGGTCGGAATCGATCCGGTCGTCGGGGTGCAGCAGGTTGTGCTCGACCACCCGGGCCTCGTGGTTCGCGACATGCTTGAGCTGGTACGGCGAACAGATGTCGCCGAGCGCGTAGATCCCCTCAACGGCGGTCTCCTGGAACTCGTCGACCACCACCCGGCCGTCCTCCTCCAGTTCGATGCCGGTGGCCTTGACGTTCAGGATGTCCGAGTTCGGCGTCCGTCCGACCGCCACCAGCAGTTCGTCCACCACGAACTCGTCCGGCCCCGCCGGGTTCAGCGTCTTCACGAGGATCCCGTCGTCGCGGCGCTGCACGTGGACCGTCTCGTGGAGGAGCTTGACCGAGTAGCGCTGCTGAGCGATCTCGGTGTAGCGGGTCGCGATCTCGCGGTCCTCGTGCCGCAGCATCAGGTCGGACCGCCCGATCACCGTCACCTCCACCCCCAGCGAGGAGAAGATGTGCGCGAACTCGGCCGCGACGAACCCGGCGCCGATGATGCCCAGCCGGCGCGGCAACTGGTCGAGCCGCATGATCGTGTCGGAGGTGTGGAAGCCGGTCTCGGCCAGCCCGGGGATGGGCGGCACGATCGGGCGGCTGCCGGCGGCGAGCACGAACCGGTCGGCGGTCAGCGACTCGGTCTCCCCGCCGGTCGTCCGGGTGACGGTGAGCTCACCTTCCGCGGTGAAGTGCGCGGTGCCTTCGTACAGCGTGACGTTCGCGTTGTTCGGGTGGTGCAGCCGGTACTCCGCGCCGCCGGCCGAGATCGGGTCGATCCGGCCGAAGATCCGGTCCCGGATCTCCGGCCAGCGAACGCCGGTCAGTTTCTCGTCCAGCCCGAACCGGGAGCTGCTGCCCGGGATCGCGGCCAGGTCCGCGGTGTGCACGAACATCTTGGTCGGGATGCAGCCGACGTTCAGGCAGGTTCCCCCGAAGATCCCGCGCTCGACGATCGCGATCTTCCAGTCCGCGAGCTGCTTGGTCACGATCGTGTTGCCGGAACCGGTGCCGACGACCACCAAGTCGTAATGAGTCACACCCCATTGTGCGGGTGACGACCAAAAAGGCAGCTGCTAGGCGGCCTTCTCGCCGTGAAGCACGGTCTGGGGCACGACCTCGAGGCGCGGGCGGGGCAGCAGGTGGGGGCGGAGGGACAGGCCGCGGCGGCGGTTGAAGTACAGGACCGAGCCGACGGTGCCGAGGATGGTGAGGCCACCACCGACGATCAGCGACCAGCGGGCGCCGAAGCTCTCGCCCACCCAGCCGATGAACGGCGAGCCGATCGGCGTACCGCCCATCAGTACGGTCATGTAGAGCGCCATCACCCGGCCGCGCATGGTCGGCTCGATACCCAGTTGCATGGTCGCGTTGGCCGCGGTCAGCATCGTCAGCGCGGTGAACCCGACCAGCGGCAGCACGATCGCGAACGACAGGTACGTCGGCATCAGGCCGCTGACGACGACCATCACGCCGAAGGCGAGCGCGGCCCCGATCACCAGCCGGGCCCGGGTCCGCACCCGGCGGGCGGCGAGCAGCGCGCCGGCCAATGAGCCGATCGCCAGGATCGAGCCGAGGATGCCGTACTCCCCCGGGCCCTTGTGGAACGCACTGGTCGCCATCAGCGCGGACGTCATCTGGAAGTTCAGCCCGAAGGTGCCGGCGAAGAACACCGCGACCAGCACCATCATCAGGTCGGGCCGGCGCCACAGGTAGCGCATCCCGTCCCGGATCATCCCCTTGTCGCGGGCGGCGACCTTCGGGGTGTACAGTTCGCTGGTGCGCATCAGGTGCAGCGACAGGATCACCGCGGCGTAGCTGAGGCCGTTGATGATGATCACCGGACCGGTGCCGATCCAGTGGATCAGCAGACCGGCCAGGCCCGGGCCGACCAGCCGCGCGGCGTTGAAGGAGGCCGAGTTCAGGCCGACGGCGTTGGACAGTTCGTCCTTGCCGACCATCTCGACCACGAACGACTGCCGGGTCGGCGCGTCGAACGCGGTCCCGACGCCGAAGAGGAAGGCCAGCGCGAAGACGTGCCAGACCTCGATCACGCCGGTGACCGTCATCGTGCCGAGCACCAGGGCGACCGTGCCCATCGCGATCTGGGTGAGGGTCAGCACCCGGCGCTTGGGGAAGCGGTCGGCGATCAGTCCGGCGTACGGCGAGAGCAGCAGCGCCGGGAGGAACTGCAGGCCGGTGACGATGCCGAGGGCGGTCCCGGAGTGGGTCAGCTCCAGGACCAGCCAGTCCTGGGCGACACGCTGCATCCAGGTGCCGGTGTTCGAGATGATCGCGCCGGTGGCGTAATAACGGAAGTTGCGGACTTTAAAAGCACAAAACGTGGGGCTCATGTAGCCGCCAGACGTTCCAGGACAGGGGCAGCCTTGCGCAGGATGTCGCGCTCCTCGGGGGTCAGTTTCTTCAGCTTGGTCTGCAGCCACTCGTCGCGGCGCCGCCGGTTGGCCTGCAGCAGCGCGTGCGCCGCCTCGGTCAGGTCGACCACGATCTGGCGCTTGTCGGTCTCGTGCGGGCGGCGGACCACCAGGCCCGCCTCCTCCATGTTCGACACGATCCGCGTCATCGACGGCGGCTTGACCTGCTCGTGCGCGGCCAGCTCGCCGATCGTCATCGCGTCGTGTTTGCCGAGGGCGCCGAGGACGCCGAGCTGGTTGGCGGTGAGGTCGTGTCCCTCCACCCGTTGCCGGCGGATCTGCCGGGACAACCGCAGTGTGGACGACCTCAGGGCGCTCGCCAGCCCGACGTCACTCTTCACCTGCTGCGCTACGACTTCGGGCATATGGTTAGCTTAACTCATTACCTTTGCTAACGAAAATGAGTTGCCCGGATATTCCCCCGGTAGTCAGGCAGTGACTACCGGCGGCGTACGGGCCGTTCAGCTCTCCGGCGCTGTCAGCGATTAGTCTTCGCTGCCATGGGGACACCTGCAAAGCTCGCGCGGTACGAGCAGCGCTTTCGGCGGGCCGGGCTGCCGTTGTTCATCAAGGACTTCTCGCCGACGCACGACATCTTCAGCCGGGCCGTACCGGTGCTGGTGCTCGTCTTCATCGCGGAGATGCTCGGCGCCACCTCGCTCGAGTGGCCGCTGTGGCAGAACCTGCTCGCCGCGGGCTTCGGCCTCGCCATCCTGATCAGCGGCTTCGGCGTCCTGAACCGCCTCCGCGGCCGCCGGTTCTGGTCCTTCCCGACCCGGTTCGGCATCCCCGAGCTCGCCGTCTTCGTGCTGCTGCCGGCGCTGCTCCCGCTCGCCTCCGAGGGCCAGCTGCGGCAGTTCTTTGGTGTTGCCGTCGGCAACCTGGTGTTCGTCGGCCTGGTCTACGTCGTGGTCGGCTACGGCCTGATCGGTACCACGATCTGGGGCCTGCACCGGCTCGGCGCCGAGCTGGCGAACTCGGTGGCCAGCCTGGTCCGGGCCCTGCCGCTGCTGCTGGTCTTCTCGCTCGTGCTGTTCGTGAACACCGAGATGTGGCAGGTGTTCGCCGGCATGCCGGTCGAGTTCATCGTCTTGTCCGTGGTCGCCTTCACCCTGCTCAGCGACCTGTTCCTGATCCTGCGGCTGCCGAAGGAGCTGGACGTGATCGAGCGCGACGCCGGCTCCGGCCCGCCGTTGCGCCGGATCCAGCGCCTCAACCTCAGCATCAGCCTGGTGATCCGCCAGTGGATGCAGGGGCTGGTGGTGAGCGCCGGCGTCGGGTTGTTCTTCGTCGGCTTCGGCCTGCTCGCGATCAGCGAGCACATCTACGAGGGGTGGGGCATCAGCCCTGGCTCGTGGTCACACGAGTTCGAACTGTTCGGTCATCCGCTGCTGATCAGCGCCGCCCTGGTCAAGGTCGCCATCGGGATCGCGAACTTCACCGGTCTGTACTACTCGATCTCGCTGATGACCGACGCGACGTACCGCACCGAGTTCCTGGACAACGTCACGGACGAACTCCGCGAACTCTTCACCGCCCGCACCGAGTACCTGGAGTTGCGCAAGCGGTTGCTGCCGGCCGGCGACCCGCACGGCTGAC
>NZ_BAAAOS010000036.1:29370-45103 GCF_039530625.1 Kribbella sancticallisti
GGATCAGGCGTCCAGGTGGGTCTTCAGGAAGTGCAACTGGTGGCGCATGAGGCCTTCGGCAGCGGCCTCGTCGGTGGGCAGGTGAGTAGCGCCCGACAGCGGCAGGACCTGATGCGGCCGACCGGCCGTAAGCAAGGCCGCGGACAGGCGCAGTGTGTGGGCGGCGACCACGTTGTCGTCGGCCAGGCCATGCACCAGGAGCAGTGGTCGTTCGAGCTTGGCGGCGTCGGTGATCGGTGACGACCGGTCGTAGTCCGCACCGAACTCGTCAGGATGTCCGAGGAACCGCTCGCGCCAATGCGTGTCGTACAGCCGCTGGTCGCTCGGGCCCGCTCCCGAGATCGCGGCGTGGAAGACGTCCGGCCGGCGCAGTACCGCGGCTGCTGCGAGGGTGCCGCCATAGCTCCAGCCGGTGATCCCGACGCGGCTCAGATCAAGATCCGGGCAGTACTCCGCCGCCGCGTGCAGCGCGACCACCTGGTCCTCCAACGGCCCCGACAGGGTGTCGTGGTGAACCGCCTTCTCCCACGCGGGACCACGCCCCGGAGTACCGCGGCCGTCGGCGATCACCACGGCGACCCGGCTTCGGCGTACCACTGGGCGGTGGCGAACCAGCCGCCGGTCACTCGCATCACCAGCGCCATCGCGGGGCCGCCGTAGGGCGCCATCAGGACGGGAAGTTTCCGCTCCCCCGGCTGATGCCAGGACGGCAGGAGGAGCGCCGTACGGAGTTCGCGGTCGCCCGCGCGAAACCAGGTGATCCTGGGAGTCACGGCCGGCTTCGCGACGAGTGAGGTGATCGCCTGGTCGGGCCGGCCGTCCCGGCGTACGACGAAGGAGCGTCCGCTCTCGGTATTCGAGCTGAGGAGGAGAGCGCCGTCGACGCGGAGTCCGTCGTGGGAACCCGGGCCTTCGCTCAGGCGGCGTAGGCCGGTCTCGTCGAACAGCCAGAGGTGGCACTCGGTCGGCTCGTCGGTGGCGAGGAACAGGACGGATTCGCCGGTGACCTGGAGGACTTGCTTTACCTGCAAGCCTTCCGGGGTCACCGGTTCGCCGTCGATCGTCAGTTTGCGGGTCGCTCCCGCGTCTTCGGTGTGGACGAGTCTGCCCGACGCCGTGCGGGCCGGAGTACCGGAGATCAGCTGCACCCAGGCTGGGTCCTGCTGCTCGTGGAGTAGTTGCGTGCGGCCCGTATCGGGGTCGGCGCTCAGGACGTGAAGGGTGCGCTGGTCGCGGGACTGCACGCTGAGCAACGGACCGTGTGCGTCCCACCCGACCGACACGAGATACTCGTACGCCGTACTGTCCCACGAGAGTTCGACGGATTCGCCGGTCAGGTCGAAGGCGTGCAGGGATACCAGCGCGTTGGCGGTTCCTGCCGCGGGGTATGGGATCTCGCGGGGTGGGCGCGCGGGGTTCGCCGGGTCGGCGATCCACCAGCGCTGGACCGGGGTGAGGTCGACCCTGGTCGCAAGCAGACGGGTGCCGTCGGGAGACCACCAGTGCCCGCGGTGGCGGCCCATCGACTCGGACGCGACATGCTCGGCCAAGCCCCAGCTCACCTCCGGGTCATCGTCGGCGGCCAGCACCCGATCGTTGCCATCAGCAAGCTCCACCATCCGGAGAACACCGTCGCTGACGTAGGCGATCCGGCTGCCGGTCGGGTCGAGCCGCGGGTCGACGACCGCCCCAGCAGTCGGCACCGGCCGGGCCCGCAGCCCGAGCCCACTCGGGTCAGTGCCCTGCGGGGCGCCGGCAGCGGAGGGCGCGCCCTCAAGGTCGAGCACCCACAGATTGCCGTTCTGGGCGAAGCTGACGCGGCGTACTGCCGCGTCCGCGGAGTAGGCGACCACGCCGGCCGAGGTTTCCCGGGCTCGTTCGCGGCGGATCTTCTCCGCCTCGGGGATCGGGCCGTCGGCGCCGAGGTTCTCGGGTGCTACCAGCAGGTGTTCCCGGTCGTCGTCGAGCATCCAGAGGCAGCTGGTCAGGTCCTCCGGGCCGCGGCTGCGGAGGAACAGCACCCGCTCACCGGACGGGGACAGGGTGAAGGCGCGCGGCAGGCCGAGGGTGAATCGGCGGGTCCGCGCGGACTGGGCAGGGAATCCGTGGGTATCCATAACCGAGACTCTGGGCTGCCTATCCGGCGGCTGAACTGGAGTGGGAGCACGACGACGGCGATCGGACACTTTGCGTGGATCGGCGGTGCGTTGCGGAGAATCCGACTGCGGTCAGTCTACCAATCCACCAGGCCAAGACCAGGGCGGATGGTTTAGCAGACAACTAACACGCTGTAATCGGTTCCCGGCTCAGGTGAGCCAGTCGCCGAGCGGGCCGATCGCGAAGTACACGACGAACAGCGCCGAGACCACCCACATCAGCGGGTGGATCTGGCGGGCCTTGCCGCGGACCACCTTGAGCACGACGTAGGAGACGAAGCCCGCGCCGATGCCGGCCGTGATCGAGTACGTGAACGGCATCAGGATGATGGTCAGGAAGGCCGGGATCGCCAGGTCCAGGTCGTCGAAGTCGATGTCCTTGACCTGCGTCATCATCAGGAACCCGACCAGCACCAGCGCCGGCGTGGCCGCCTCGTACGGCACCAGCGTGACCAGCGGCGCGACCACCATCGAGATCAGGAAGCAGATCCCGGTCACCACGCTGGCCAGCCCGGTCCGGGCCCCCTCACCGACACCCGACGCGGACTCGATGTACGACGTGTTGCTGGAGACCGAGGCGGCTCCACCGGCGGCGGCCGCGACGCTGTCCACGATCAGGATGCGCTGCGTGTTCGGCGGGTTGCCTTCCTTGTCCAGCAGCCCCGCCTCCGCGCCGATCGCGGTCATCGTGCCCATCGTGTCGAAGAAGTCGGCCAGCATCAGGGTGAAGATCAGCAGCAGCGCGGACACCACGCCGACCTTCTCGAACGAGCCGAACAGGTTGAACTCGCCGATCGTGTCCAGGTTCGGCGTACTGAACCACTGCTCCGGCAGCTTCGGCACGCTCAGGCCCCAGCCGCCGGGGTTGTCCGGGGTCCGGCCGCCGACGTCGAAGATCGACTCGACCGCGATCGCCAGCACGGTCGCGGCCAGGATGCCGATCAGGATCGCGCCCTTCACCTTGCGCGCGTACAGCGTGATCACCAGCACCAGGCCGACCACGAAGATCAGCACCGGCCAGCCGCGAAGGTTGCCGCCGACACCGAGTTCGACCGGCGGGCCGGCCGGCGACTCCGGGCGGCGGACGAAACCGGCGTCGACCACACCGATGAAGGCGATGAACAGGCCGATGCCGACGCTGATCGCGATCTTGAGCTGCCGTGGCACCGCTTCGAAGACGGCCCGGCGGAACCCGGTCAGCACCAGCAGCAGGATGATGACGCCCTCGATCACCACCAGGCCCATCGCGTCGGCCCAGGTCATCTTGGTCGCCACGCTGAACGCGATGAACGCGTTCAGCCCGAGCCCGGTGGCCAGCGCCAGCGGGAAGTTCGCGACCAGGCCCATCAGGATGGTGACCACGCCGGCCACCAGCGCGGTGGCGACCGCGATCTTGGCGATCGCGACGGCCGGATCGGTGCCGCCGCCGACGAGTTGCCCGGAGCCGTCCTCGACGGTGCCGATGATGAGCGGGTTCAGCACCACAATGTAGGCCATCGTGAAGAAGGTGACCAGCCCACCGCGGACCTCGCGGCCGGGGGTGGAGCCCCGTTCGCTGATCTTGAAGAAGGAGTCGATGAAGCTGGACCTGGAGCGGGCAGTGTCAGCCTGTGGCGAGCTCATGACCGAATGGTGCCAGCTGCCGCCGATGCCTGGCGAGCGGTTCCCCGAAACCGGTCGAGCCGTGTCGGGTGCCGCCGATCCGCCGGACTAAGGTGGAGGCGTGGCAGATCCCGAAGAGGCTCCGGCGTCGAAGAAGCGGAACGATCCGACGAGCCAGCTGGCCCGCGGCGAGCTGGTGCACGCCGAGGTCAAGCCGCTGGACCTGTCCGGCATCCCGTCGGTGATCGTCGGGATCGTCGCCTGGGCGGTCGCGTTCGTGATCGTGCTGATCTTCCGCGACCGGCTGCGGGAGAGCGGCGACGAGTGGTGGTTGTGGGTCACCGTCGCCGGCTTCGGCCTCGGCTGGATCGGCCTCGCCTACTGCCGCCACCGCTGGACCGCCATCCAAGCCGGCCACCGCCCAGCCACCGAAGACTGACCAACACCTCCAGCTGCGGCAGCCCGCCACACCTGCTGCCGCAGGCAGCTACAGCAAGGGGCGGGCGGGGTAACTGAACTGCCAGCGGATCAGGACTGGGGGTGCTCGTCAGCGACCTCGGCTGTCGACTCCTCGACGGCTTCGGCTACCTCGGTGACCTCTTCGACCTCGTCGTCGGACGGCGGCTCGGCCGCGGCCTCGACCTCCGCCTGGACCGCGTCGGCCTCCTGCACGTCGTCGTCCGTCGGTACGCCGTCCGCCGTGGACGCGGGGTCCATCGCCAGATCGTCATACCCGGTGGTGTCGAAGGCGTGCTCGGTCGACGGCTGCTCAGGAGCCTCGATCACCGAATCCGAGTGGGCTCCGCAGCCGTAGTCATACGCCACAACCCGGCCATCACCCGGCGCCATCTCGTTCGCGCACACCCCGAACGCCTGACCGAGGCTGTCCCTCAGCCGAATCCAGTAGCCACACGAGTTGCACTTGTACGGAACGGCCTGGGCGATCGGAGACGCCGGACCGAAGTCACCGGAGTACCAGCGCTCGGCTGCCTCCTCGCGACCGATCGGCGAGAGCACCCGCTCGCGACCGAGCCCAAGCTCCTCGACAACCTCCAGCACGTCCTCAGACGCGCCGGTCTCGGTGAAACCGGCCTCGAGCCGCGGGTCGTCCGGCAGCGTCGGGAACAGATCGCCAGGGCGCAGGTCGCCCGGCTGGACCCGCTCCGACCACGGCACCCACTCCGGCGCGACGATCGCCTCGTCGCCCGGCAGCATGACGACCTCGTTGATCGAGGTGGTCTTGGCCCGGGAGGCGCGGGTGAGCGTGACGGCCCAGCGCCAGCCGCGGTAGCCGGGGTGGGTGGAGGCGAAGTAGTGCGTGACGAGCCGCTCACCCTCGACCGCATAACCGAGGTGCTCCCCGACCTGCGCGGCGCCGGCTTCGGCGATCGCGGCCTCGCGGGCAGGTTCGACAGCCGCGACGCAGATGGCGTCCGGCTTGGCGCGGACCGGTTCCGGAGTCTTGACGGGAGTCACAATCGGTCATTCTCGCACGCTTGCCGCCACGATCCGAACCGCGTCGAAACCTCCGGTCTGTCCCCCTCACAAGGCAGGATGGTGACATGGAACGCCCGGACCCCGCAGACCGTCCCCGCGGACGCCCAGCCGACCCCGCCGGCAGCTCGAACGAGCGCCCCGCGGGCGAGCGCAGTACGGGCGCGGGTGGGGAGCGGAAGGCCGGGGAGCGGTTGGGGGAAGCTGGGAAGAAGATCGGAAGCGCGGGCAAGAAGTTCGGGCAGGCATCCAAGGTGGGGGCCAGCGGGGTGGCTTCGGCGTCGCGGAGGACGGCTGACGTCACCGGGCGGATCGGCAAGGCGACCGGACGGCGGATCAGTGGTCTCACCGGCGCCCAGGGGGCTCGCGAGTCCGGGCTCTCCCGGCTGATCGAGCTCGGCTTCGTCAACGCCGCCGGCGACACGGCCTTCGCGGTGTCCCTGGCCGGCACGGTCTTCTTCGCGGTACCGAGCTCCCAGGCCCGGGACCGGGTCGCCCTCTTCCTGCTGCTGACGATGGCGCCGTTCGCGTTGATGGCGCCGCTGATCGGCCCGATCCTCGACCGCTTCCGGCACGGCCGGCGCTGGGCGATCGGCGCCACCCTCGGGCTGCGCGGATTCCTCGTCTGGAGCCTGGCCGCCTCGATCGGCGACGGCGACACCTGGCTCTATCCGGCCGCCCTCGGTTGCCTCGTCGCCTCGAAGGCGTACGGCGTCACCCGGGCGTCCGCAGTACCACGGCTGCTTCCCAAGGACATCACCCTCGTCACCGCGAACTCGCGGATCTCCCTGGCCGGCGTGGCCGGGGCGACCGTCGGCGCCGGGATCGCGGGCGCGTTCGCGGCGATCGGCCCGGAGTGGTCGCTGCGCTGGGCCGCACTGGTCTACACGATCGGCCTGATCCTCGCGATCCGGCTGCCGAGCCGCGTCGACTCCCCCGCCGGCGAGGAGATGACCGGTACGGCGGGACGCGAGGCCCGCCGCCGGGCCTTCACCGCCGCGGTGGCACGAGGCATCCGCTGCAACCTGGGACTGCGGTTCCTCTCGGGCTTCCTGACCATGTACCTGGCGTTCCTGCTCCGGGACAAACCGATCAGCGGGATCGACGGCGCGCTCGCGGCGGGCGCGGTGATCGCCGCCGCGGGGATCGGCAACAGCCTCGGCACCCTGACCGGATCGTTGCTCAAGGCCCGGAAACCCGAGGCCGTGGTGCTCGTCGTGCTGCTCGCGGACGCGATCGTGGCGGTCCTCGTCGCGGTCTTCTACGGGTTCCCGATCCTGATCGCGCTCGGCCTGGTGGCCGGCCTGTGCAGTTCGCTCGGCAAGCTGTCGCTGGACGCGATGATCCAGCGCGACGTCCCCGAGACCGTCCGCACGTCGGTCTTCGCCCGCTCGGAGACCGTGCTGCAACTGTCCTGGGTGATCGGCGGCGGCTTCGGCATCGTCCTGCCGCTGATCCCCCGCCTCGGCTTCGGCTTCCTCGCCGCCGTCCTGGTCCTCGTGGTGATCCTGGTGCTCCGCTTCAAGCCCACCACCCATCCCCGCACCACCGGCACCGGGGGCCCAGGCACTCGCGGCTCCGGCGGTTCGGGCGGCTCCGGAGGCTCGGGCGGCTCCGGTGGTCCCGGCGGCGCCGGACCGGACGGTGACGGCTCCCCCGGACGCGGATCGGTCGTCCCGCCGGAGCACCAGGACACCCGGCTCGTCCAGACCCGCGATCCACGCCCCGGCGCCACCACTCGCACGATCATGACCAGCGAGCCCGAATCGATCGCCGAACGCCGAGCCGCCGGCCCGCGCAACACGCCGACCGGCCGCACCAGCGAACCGACCGTCGAGATCCGTCTCGACCCGCGCCCGAAGGAGTCTCGGCCCGAACCACCGGCCGGTCGCTGGTGGAGCGGACAACCCGATGACGACGAGACGATCGAAGACGAAGCGCCCTGGGCCGCCGAGCCGACCGTGGAAGAGCGACCCAGACCAACCGAACAACCGCGCAAGGGGCCCTTCCGGCGCCGCCGGTAGGACCCAGAGCGACTCACTGCCTCAAGCAACTGATTGCGGCAGCCCGGCGGTGTCGCCGTCACCATCGGCGTCGGTCGGCGTCGGGTGGGCGGTGCCGCGGAGTACGAGGGTGACGGCGACCGCGGTGATGGCGAGCATGATCGTCCCGACCAAGGCGGCGACGTTCATGCTGTGGCTGAAGGCGTGGCGGGCCGCTGCGAGCAGGCTTTCTCCAGCCGCACCAGGAAGCTGGGACGCGGCGGCAGCGGCTCCGGCGATTCCTTCGCGGGCGGCTGCGGGGAGACCGCTCGGCAACCGGGAGTCGAGGTCGCTCCGATAGGCAGCCGTACCGATGCTCCCCAGTACCGCGATGCCCAGCGCGCCGCCGAACTCACTGCAGGTCTCCATCAGCGCCGACGCAGAACCAGCCCGCTCAGGAGCAACCGCACCCACCACGGCCTCGGTGACCAGCGACATCACCATCACCAGCCCGGCCGCGAGGAGCCCAGCACCACCCAGCAGGACCACCAGCCCCGAATCAACACGCATCTGCGTCAGTACGCCGAACCCGGTCGCCGCCACCACGAACCCGCCGCCCAGTACGTACGCCCGGTCCACCTTGCGAGCGAGCGCAGTACCGAGAGGTGCGGCAGCTCCAACGGCCACAGAAGGCACCAGTGACCACAGCGCGGCCTTCAACGGCCCCATGCCGAGCACCAACTGCAGGTACTGCGTCATGAACACCGCGTTCCCCACCAACGCCACCATCCCGATCGTGTTGGCGGCCAGAGCACCACTGAAGGCACGATTCCGGAACATCGGCAGCTCGATCATCGGGTGCTCCGCGGTCCGCTGCCGCTGCAGGAACGCCAGCCCGACGAGCAACCCGGCCACGATGCTCACCACCGGCAGCGCCGCCATCCCGTGCGCGGCCAACTCCTTGATCCCCCAGATCACCGGCAGTACCGCGGCCAGCGACAGCACCGAGCCGACCAGGTCGAACCGCCCCTTCGCCGACCCCTTGAACTCAGGCAGCAGCACCGGCGCGAGGACCAGCAGCGCAAGCATCGCCGGGGTGTTGACCAGGAACACCGAGCCCCACCAGAAGTGCTCCAGCAGTACGCCGCTGAGCACCGGGCCGAGCGAGATGCCACCCATCATCACCGCACTCCAGAACGCGATCGCCTTCCCGCGCTGGGCCGGGTCGTGGAACATGTTCCGGATCAACGCCAGCGTCGACGGCATCAAGGTGGCGCCGCCGAGGCCGAGCACCGCGCGGGCGGCGATCAACTGCTCGGGCGTCTGCGAGTACGCCGCCAGCACCGAGGCCGCGCCGAACGCGATCGCCCCGATGATCAGCAGCCGGCGACGGCCGATCCGGTCGCCCAGCGAGCCCATCGTGATCAGCAGACCGGCCAGCACGAAGCCGTAGATGTCGAAGATCCACAACTGCTCCGTCGCCGACACCCCGAGGTCCGCGCTGATGAACGGGACGGCGAAGTACAGGATCGACACGTCCATCGAGACCAGCAGCAGCGGCAGCGCGAGCACGCCGAGTGCGATCCATTCCTTCCGGCCGGCCTCCGGACCGGCGAGCTCGGTGCTGCTCATGACCCTCCAGATATCTGTGTACGACGCACACTGTGTGCGCGATACGCAGACCATACCCACGATCTGTCTATGATGTAAACAGATGGCTCGAGAAAGGGCGCGCGATGAGTGAGACCACAGCAGACCTGCCCAGGGTGTTGCAGCAGTTGTGGGGCCTGGAGGGACCGGCCCGGCCGGGACCGAAACCGACCTTCCAACTCGGTGACATCGGCGCGGCCGCGATCAGGATCGCCGACGAGTCCGGCCTCGGCGCCGTCTCGATGAGCAAGGTGGCGGGCGCGCTCGGGTTCACCACGATGTCGCTCTACCGGTACGTCGACTCCAAGGACGACCTGTACGTCGTCATGCTGGAGGTTGCCTTCGGCAGCCCCGGCCCGCTGGATCCGAAGGCCGGCTGGCGGGAGCGGATCACTGCCTGGGCGGTCAGCTTCCGCGACGCGATCCGGCGGCATCCGTGGGTGCTCCAGGTCCCGGTGCTGGAACCACCGCTGTCACCCCTGCAACTGGAGTGGATGGAGCGCGGCCTCCAGGCCTTCGAGGACACCGCGTTGACTCCGCGCGACAGCCTCTCCGCGATGCTGCTCGTCAACATCTACGTCCGCGGCACCGGCGCGCTGACCGTCAACTCGCTCACCGACGTCGACGGCGAGGCCGGCAAGACCTATGCCCGGCGACTGAAGATGCTCGCGGACCCCGACCGCTTCCCCACCATCGCGCGCAACCTGCAGGCCAGGCCGCCGGAGGATTTCGACGTCGACTACGACGCCGACGAGTTCTTCTTCGGCCTGAACACCGTCCTGGACGGCATCGAGGCCCTGATCGCCCGGCGCACCAAGAACTAGCCGGTACTGCGCTGCGCCCTGCCGCACGTCCACTGGGAACGTGCGGCAGGGCGCAGCGCCGTACGGGTCAGATGTCGAGCTTGTCGGCGACGCCCCGGAGCACGGTGGCGGCGCCGCGGGCGGCCTTGCTGTCGGGGTGGCGGCCGCGGCGGTAGCCCTCGCCGATGTTGTCGAGCATCTTGATCAGATCCTCGATCACGAGAGCCATCTCCTCGGGCTTCGGCCGCATCGCCTTGGCCACCGAGGGCGGCGGGTCGATCAGCCGGACCTGCAGCGCCTGCTCACCCTTGCGACCCTCGACGACACCGAACTCGACCTTCTGGCCGGGCTTGAGGTTGGTCACTCCGGCCGGCAGGGCTTCAGCCCGGACATAGACGTCCCCGCCCTCCTCCTTGCTGAGGAAGCCGAACCCCTTCTCGGAGTCGTACCACTTGACCTTGCCTACAGGCACGGGAACCTCTTCGATGTCAATCGTCGGAACAGGACGGAGGGGTACCGGACGGGCTGTCCGGACCGGCTACCCAGCGTACGTGAACCAAGCTCACCACGCCCGTCAGAAACTAACTGATGAGGCAACGATTCCGCACTGGTCGGTCTCGTAAGTCCCGGGAAGGCGCGCGGACCCGCCCGACGCGGGTGCCGGGGCGGGCGTCAGCGGTAGCGGTCGGGGTTCGCCAGGCGCTCGTTCATCGAGCCGGAGCGGAAGCCCCTGGCGTCGGCGGCGGCCGCCGCGAACCCCTCGGCGCGGACCAGTTCGACCAGGGCCGCGGTGTCGACGGTGCCGAGCAGTTCGGCGTCGATCTCGATGCTCGCGGACTCGCCGAGATCCCGCACCCGGACATTCTGTACGCCGTACGGCGTGAGGTGGTTCCGCACGGCCTGCTCGGCGCGGTCGACCCGGGCCAGCAGGTTCGGCGTGATCCGGATGCCGTAGGCGATCCGGCTGGACAGGCAGGCGGCCGCGGGCTTGTCGGACGTCTCCAGCCCCCAACTGCGGGACGCCTCCCGGATCTGCGCCTTCGTCAGCCGCGCGTCCCGCAGCGGGGTGATCGCGCCGCGCTCGAAGGCCGCCCGGATCCCCGGCCGGAAGCCGGCGATCGCGTCGTCGGCGTTCGTCCCGGTCGCGATCGCCTCGATGCCGAACTCGTCGGCGATCGGCTGCAGCGTCTCGACCAGTTCGGCCTTGCAGAAGTAGCACCGGTCGCCCGCGTTGGCCTGGTAGCCCTCGCGGTCCATCTCGTGCGTGTGCGGGGTGACGTGCCGCACGCCCAGGCTGTCCGCGAAGCGCGCGGCGGGCTCAAGCTCCGCCACCGGCAGGCTCGGGCTCACCGCGGTCGCCGCGACCACGTTGGCCGGGCCGATCGCGCGGGCGGCAGCGGCCAGCAGGAAGGCCGAGTCGGCGCCGCCGCTGAAGGCGACGACCATCTGCTCGTAGCTCGACAGCCGCTCCATCAACGCCTCGAGCCGCTGCTCGAGCACGTACTCGTCCAGCCAGGCCGGGAACTCGGTCAGATCGTTCAGTACGACGTCCGCTCCGTAGGCGCGCAGCTCATCCGCGGAGAACGGCCCGGTGGCGACGCTCACCGCGACAGCTCCGGC
This sequence comes from Kribbella sancticallisti, assembly GCF_039530625.1. Classification (NCBI taxonomy): domain Bacteria; kingdom Bacillati; phylum Actinomycetota; class Actinomycetes; order Propionibacteriales; family Kribbellaceae; genus Kribbella; species Kribbella sancticallisti. The sequence goes on from NZ_BAAAOS010000036.1 coordinate 40,678, forward strand.
CGCGTGCGCCCCATCGATGTCAGCCGTGTGGTCACCCACATAGATGGTCGCTTGGTGCTCCCGCAACGCGATGCCCTTGTCGGCGCCGTGGAGATCGCCGATCGGCTCGTCGACGTCCAGGCCGAGGTGCTCCAGGTGCAGCCGCACACTCGGCTCGTACTTCGCGGACACCACCACGGTCCGCCCCCGCAAGGCGCGGATCGCGGCCAGCGACTCGGCTACGCCCGGCAACGGCAGGCTGCCGGTGATGGCGTGCTCCGGGTAGTGCTCGCGGTACCGGGCGACCATCGCGTCGATCTGCTCGGCCGGGAACCAGTTGGCCATCTCCCAGGTCAGCGGCGGCCCGAGCCGGCTCACCACGAGTTCCGTGTCGATCGGTACGCCGGTCTCGGCGGCGAGCAGGTCCCAGACGGCCTGGATGCCCGGCCGGGAGTCGATCAGCGTCATGTCCAGGTCGAACCCGACCACGAGTTCCGGCACATCGGTGGGCACGGCGGCTGACTGGATCTCGGCGGTTGACACGTCCCCAACCCTACGTCTTCACCCCGGCGGCCCTCCCCGCCGCCAAGATCCCGAGACGGTTCGCCGTTTTACAGCATCGTACTGTCCGTCCGATCTCTTGACATTCTGATAGGAAATGTAAACCCTGAACCCGTGGACTCCTTTGCCGAGCGGACCAAGCGGCGGTTGCGGGACGAGTTGCTCGATGCCGCCTACGACGCGATCGTCAGCGGCGGGTACGACGGGCTGCGGATGGCGGAGGTGGGGCGCCGGATCGGGGTGTCCCGGCAGACCGTCTACAACGAGTTCGGCGACAAGTGGGGTGTGCTGCAGGCGGTTGCCGCGCGCGAGACCGAGCGGTTCCTGCTCGACGTGAACGCCGCGCTGGCCGAGCACAGCGACCCGATCGAAGGGCTCCGAGCCTCGGTCGAGCGCGCGCTCCTGCTGGCCGCGGACAACCCACTGGTGAAGGCGGCGCTCGGCGCACCGGGTTCGGACCAGGCCAGCCAGTTCCTGACGACGCGTGGCCAGCAGGTGCTCGAACTGAGCCACCAGCGGCTCGACGCGCACGTCCGCGAGCACTGGCCGGAGGTGCCGGCCGAGGACGCGACCACCTGCGTGGACGTCGCACTGCGCGTAGTACTGAGTCACATCGTGAATCCCGGCGCGGCTCCGGCCGTCGTCGCGGAGCAGGTTGCCCGAGTGGTGGGTCCCTTTCTCAGGAGCTTCAGGAGGCAGGCATGACGACGACCAATCCCCTGTACCGGCAGGGTTTCAGCTCATTGCGGGCAGGCGGTCTCAACTGGGACTCGCTGCCGCTGCGGCTGTTCGACAAGGGCAATCGGAAGTTCTGGAACCCGCGCGACATCGACTTCAGCCAGGACGCTCTCGACTGGCAGAGCTTCACCGACAACGAGCGCGAGAATGCCCTGATGCTGTGCGCGCAGTTCATCGCCGGCGAAGAGGCGGTCACCGAGGACATCCAGCCGTTCCTGCAGGCGATGGCCGCGGAGGGCCGGCTCGGCGACGAGATGTACCTGACCCAGTTCTGCTTCGAGGAGGCCAAGCACACCGCGGTCTTCCGGATGTGGCTGGACGCCGTCGGGGTGACCGACGACCTGCATCGCTACATCGAGAACAACCCGGGCTACCGGGCGATCTTCTACGAGGCGTTGCCGGTGGCACTGAGGTCCCTCGCCGACGATCCGTCGCCGGCGAACCAGGTGAGAGCCTCGGTGACCTACAACCACGTAGTAGAAGGCACTCTGGCCCTGACCGGCTATCACTCGTGGAACCTGCTCTGCACCGGCCGCGGGGTCCTGCCCGGCATGCAGGAACTCATCCGCCGCATCGGTGACGACGAACGCCGCCACATGGCCTGGGGCACCTTCACCTGCCGTCGCCACATCGCCGCCGACGAGTCCAACTGGAAGGTCGTCACCGACACGATGGAGGACTTGCTCCCGCATGCGCTCACCCAGATCCAGTGGGCGCTGGACAACATGCCGGAGATCCCGCCGGAGATCGACCCCACCGCCCTGATGACGTACGCCGGCGACCGAGCCACCCGCCGCCTCGGCGCGATCGAGTCGGCCGTCGGCGCCGACGTAGCCGGTATTGACCTCGACTACTCCCCCGAGAAGCTCGAGGACGTCTTCGGCGACGAGGACTCAGCGGCGCTGGCTGCCGTTCGTTAGAACCACTACCAGGGCTCCGAGAGCCAGGACTCCGGTCAGCCAGGTGACTGTGGTGGTGCCGAGGTTGTCGACTACTTGTCCGCCGGCGAAGGCGCCTAGGGCGATTGCTGCGTTGAATACTCCGACTAGCAAGGCGGACGACGCTTCAGCCGCTCTAGGCGCTGCTGCGAGCTGCCAGGCTTGGGTGGTGACAGTGACTCCTCCATAGAAGAAGCCCCAGATCACCAGCAGGAAAAGGGCTCCCAGTGCTGTCTTGCCGAGGTGGGGCAGGAGCAGTACGGCGATGGCGAGTACTGCGGAGATCATGCCGAGCATGCGGCGTACGGACTTGGCCGCACCGGCTACGAAGTTCCCGAGCACGCCTGCTACGCCGTACGCGAGAAGGAGCGTGCTGATCAGGGTCGGTCCGGCTCCGGCGAGTTCTTCTAGGACCGGCCGGATATAGGTGTACGACGCGAAGTGCGCGGTGACCAGGAGGGCCACGAGCAGCAGGCCACGTCGTACCTGCCGATGTCTCAGTACTGCGGCCAGCCGCGCGGGTGGCGCCGCGGGCAGAGGTGGAAGCAGCAACGCCAAGAGGCCCGCGAGGGCGAGAGCGAACAGACCGAGCGAAGCGAAGGCCCACCGCCAGCCGGCCAACTCGCCGGCATACGTGCCGGCCGGCACGCCGAGCACCGACGCCACGGCGATCCCGCTGAAGATGAGTGACGTCGCCGGTCCGACGGACCTCGCGGGCACCAAGCGCGGAGCAAGCCCGACCGTCAGCAGCCACACTCCGCCCATCGACACCCCGGTCAGCACTCGGGCGACCACCAGCACCGAGAAGCCGGGCGCCACGGCCGCCACCAGATTCGCCACGGCCAGAAGCAGCATCAACCCGACCAGCACGATCCGGCGATCGAGCAGACCGAGCACCCGCGGCAGCACCGGCGCGGAGACGGCTGCGACCAGCCCGGTCACGGTCAGGCTCAGGCCCGTGGTCCCTTCGCTGACCCCAAGGTCGGCACTCATCGGCGTCAGCAACCCGACCGGCAACATCTCCGCGGTCACCACACTGAAGACGGTGGCCGCCATCACCGCGGCCGCTGCCCACCCTCGCGCGTCCGTGCTCTCGGCCTGTCCCAGAACCTGTGTCATGTCTTCAGCCAACGCCCACGGCAGGACGGGAACAACGATGATGTGCTCATCCTTGTATTAGCTGAGCTCATCGATCAGGGGAGGCAGTCATCAGTCTGGAGACGCGGGAGCTGGAGTGCTTCCTGGTGCTGGCCGACGAACTGCACTTCGGGCGGACCGCTGAACGGCTCTACCTGTCCCAGAGCAGGGTCAGCCAGTTGCTGCGGGCGCTGGAGCAGCGGATCGGTGGGCAACTGGTCGAGCGGACCAGCCGGCGGGTCAGTCTGACACCGCTCGGGCGCGAGTTCGCGGCGTCGCTGCGTCCGGCGTACGCCGCTTTGGAGCGGGTGGTCGAGTCGACCCGGCAAGCGGCGCGTGGGGTCGAGGGGCAGCTGCGGATCGGCTTCCAGGGCACGGCGAACGACCACATCCTGAAGGCGGTCGCCGCGTTCCAGGAGGAGTACCCGGGCTGCGCGATCGACGTCACCGAACTGCCGTTGAACGACCCGTTCAGCGCGCTCCGGCGCGGCGAGGTCGACACCGCGGTCGTCCTGCTTCCCGTGGCCGAGGACGACCTCGTGCTCGGTCCGATCTTCTCCCGGCAACCGCAGACCCTCACGGTTTCCACCCGGCACCCTTTCGCGGGCAGAACCACCGTGACCGCCGAGGATCTCGCCGGCACCGCGCTGATCTCCGTCGCCGGCCCGGCCCCGGGGTACTGGCGGCAGGCGCAGGCGCCCGCTCACACCCCGAGCGGCACCCGCATCCCGCCCGGCCCGGAGGTGCGGACCTTGCAGGAGGGCCTGTCGATGATCGCGGCCAACCGTGGCGGCATGCTCCTGTGCAGGCCGACAGCGGAGTACAACCAGCGCGCGGACATCGTGCACCTCCCGATCAGCGGGCTCCCCGACTCCTCCCTCGGGCTGATCTGGCGCCGCGGCGAGGAAACTCCCCACCTGAAGGCCTTCGCCGCCACCCTTCCAAGCTGAGCCCGCATCACAGCCGCCAAGCACTAGGTCACCTGATCAGAGAATCGGCGACTAGGAAGATCTCCAGGGCCTCGGCAAAGTCGCGCTTCATGACGTGAGCAGCGCCAGTGGGCGTCGGTTGTC
>NZ_BAAAOS010000037.1:0-5599 GCF_039530625.1 Kribbella sancticallisti
CGACCGCACCCGCCGGCGACGCGACCGCAGCGGCCGCCGCCGACGACGGGTCATCCGCCGCAGGCGCGACTGCGGCGAGCGCGGCGCCGAACGCCGGGCCGGCGGCGAAGCCGCGGCCTACGGGGGCCAAGCGGGTGGTGAAGGCTGTGCAGTGGCGTTACCGCCGACTGCGGAAGGCCGGTGGCAAGGTGGTGCCGGCCTCGATCAAGAAGTCGGCTCCGGTGAAGATGCTCACCACCGGGCGGCGCAACCAGGACCTCGCCAAGACCTACTGGGCGCGGATCCTCAGCCGGCCGGACGTGCAGACCACCATCGACCAGGCCGACGTGGTGATCGCCCTGGACGCCGGCGCGATCTGGGCCGGTTGGCAGCTCGGGCAGCGCAAGGCCGGTACGCCGGTCGTGCTCGGCGTGCCCGCGGCCCGTCGTGAGCTGGACCGGCTCGTCGGGGCGGGGCATGGGTAACTGCCAGACCCGGGTGGTGTGGCGGGCATGCAGATGACCGCCACGCGTCCGCTTCGTGACCAGCTGCCGACGCCGGTACGCCGAACCGCTGGTGCGGTCCGGCGCCGGCTCCGCGGGCTGCGTTACGCGTACGCGCAACTGCCTGCTTTTCCGGCGGTTTCGACCGAGCCCGTGCGGATGCTGGTCGGCCCGACCAACTCCGCCGGGCAGGGTTACGCCTGGGCCCGGGCAGCCGAGTCGCTGCCCGGCGTGAAGGCGGTTTCGTTCTCCTTGCGCCGTCCGGGCCGCTTCGAGTTCGCCGACGACTACGGCGTACCGCTGGCCTGGTTCGGTCAGTCGCGCTGGCAGAAGGCTCAGGAAGCCCACGTGCTGGGCTCCTACACGCACGTGATGATCGAGTCCTTGCGCCCGTTGTTCGGCGCCCGGGGCGTCCCGGACGCGTCCGGCGAGGTGCGCCAGTTGCAGGCCGCCGGGATCAAGCCGGCCCTGTTGTTCCACGGCTCCGACATCCGGCTGCCCAGCCGGCATGCCGCGCGCGAGCGCTGGTCCCCGTTCGCCGAGGGCGACCCCCTGACCGACCGGCTGGAGAAGCAGGCGAGCCGGTTCGCCGAGCTCGTGGCCGACCTGGACGTGCCGGTGTTCGTCTCGACGGTCGACCTGCTGGACGACGTACCGACCGCCACCTGGCTGCCGGTGGCGATCGATCCGGCGCCGTGGCAGCAGGCCGCCCGTCCGTTGTTCAGCGGCGACCGTCCGGTCGTCGTGCACGTCCCGTCGAACCCGCAGCTCAAGGCGAGCGACCGGATCGACGAGGTACTGACCGAGCTGGCCGGCCGCGGGGTTGTCGACTACCGGCGGATCGACGGCGTCAGCCACGACCGGATGCCGGCCGTGATCGGCGCCGCCGACATCGTCGTCGACCAGTTGCGGATCGGCCTGTACGGCGTCGCCGCGTGCGAGGCGCTGGCCGCCGGCCGACTGGTGGTTTCGTACGTCGGTTCGGTGGTACGCGAGCGGGTGCGTAGTCTGACTGGGCGTGAGGTGCCGATCATCGAGGCGGATCCCGATTCGCTCGCCGATGTCCTCACCGACCTGCTCGCCGACCGTCCCGCGGCCGCCGAGCGGGCCGCCGCCGGCCCCGCCTTCGTGGCGGAGCTGCACGACGGGCGGCGCTCCGCAGTAGCACTCACTGATTGGCTTGACCCGAAGGAGAGCTTGTGACGTCCCGGATCGCAGCGTCGGCAGAGGTCGACGAAACCGCGCAGATCGGCGACGGATCGTCCGTCTGGAACCTGTCCCAGATCCGCGAGAACGCGGTGCTGGGCACCAACTGCATCGTCGGCCGCGGCGCCTACGTCGGCACCGGCGTGCGGATCGGCAACAACTGCAAGATCCAGAACGACGCCCTGGTCTACGAGCCGGCCGTGCTCGAGGACGGCGTCTTCATCGGTCCCGCGGTGGTGCTGACCAACGACCAGTTCCCGCGGGCGATCAATCCGGACGGCAGCCTGAAGAGCGCGTCCGACTGGGAGGCCGTCGGAGTCACCCTCCGGCAGGGCAGCGCCGTCGGGGCGCGCTCGGTCTGCGTGGCACCGGTCACCATCGGCCGCTGGGCGACCGTCGCCGCGGGTGCGGTCGTCACCAAAGACGTGCCAGACTTCGCGCTGGTCGCCGGGGTCCCGGCCCGCCGGATCAAGTGGGTCGGCAAGGCAGGTGTCCCGTTGCTGGATGTCGGCAACGGTGACTGGAAGTGCCCGCACACGGGCGAGATGTATCTCGAAACCGACGGACGGCTTCGGCCGGCCGACGAAAACCAGGAGGAGAACTGATGGTGCAGCCGATTCCGGCCGCGAAGCCGATCATCGGGCAGGAGGAGCGGGAGGCAGTCGACCGTGTGATGCGCAGCGGAATGCTCGCCCAGGGTCCTGAGGTCGCTTCGTTCGAGCAGGAGTTCGGCGCGGCGCTGGTCTCCGGTCGAGCCTGCGTCGCGACGAACTCGGGCACCTCGGGTCTGCACCTCGGCCTGCTGGCCGCGGGCGTCGGCCCGGGCGACGAGGTCATCGTCCCCTCCTTCACCTTCGCCGCCACCGCGAACAGCGTCGCGCTGACCGGCGCGACCCCGGTCTTCGTCGACATCGAGCCGACCTACTTCTGCCTGAGCCCGGCCGCTGTCGAGGCCGCGATCACCGAGAAGACCAAGGCGATCATGCCGGTGCACCTGTTCGGTCACCCGGCGAACATGACCGAGTTGGGCGCCATCGCGGCCAAGCACGGCCTGCACCTGTACGAGGACGCCGCGCAGGCGCACGGCGCGACCTGGAACGGCGCACCGGTCGGCACCTTCGGCGAGTTCGCCATGTTCAGCCTGTACCCGACCAAGAACATGACGTCCGGTGAGGGCGGCATGAACTCGGTCGCGAACGCGGACATCGAGCGCCGGATGCGGCTGCTGCGCAACCAGGGCATGCTCAAGCAGTACGAGAACGAACTCGTCGGCGTGAACAACCGGATGACCGACCTGCACGCCGCCATCGGCCGGGTGCAGCTGACCAAGGTCGGCGGCTGGACGAAGCAGCGGCAGGAGAACGCGTCGTTCCTGGACGCGAACCTGCAGGGCGTGGCCGTGCCGGCCGTGGCCGCCGAGGCGACCCACGTCTACCACCAGTACACGATCCGGGTGACCGATGACCGCGACGGCTTCGCCGACGCGCTGCGGAACGAGCACGGCGTGGGCTGCGGCGTGTACTACCCGATCCCGAACCACCGGCTGCCCTCGTTCAAGCGCGAACTGGACCTGCCGGAGACCGAGAAGGCCGCGGCCGAGGTGCTCTCGCTGCCGGTCCACCCGTCGCTGTCCGAGGAAGACCTGAACCGGATCGTGACCGCGGTCGCGACCGTGGCGAAGGCTGGTGCGTGAGATGGCTAACCTGCGAGCCGGACTGATCGGTCTGGGCATGATGGGCCGGCACCACGCCCGCGTGCTGGGTTCCCTCGAAGGCGTCGACCTGGTCGCCGTGGCGGACCCGGGTGGCGACAAGCACGGCGTCGCCAACGGCCTGCCGGTGCACGAGAACGTCGAGCAGTTGATCGCGGCCGGCATCGACTACTGCATGGTGGCCGTCCCGACCCAATACCACACCGAGATCGCCAAGTCGCTGGCCGAGGCCAGCGTGCACGCGATGATCGAGAAGCCGCTGGCCGGCTCCTCGGCCGAGGCGGCGGAGATCGCCAAGGCCTTCGAGGCCGCCGGCGTGATCGGCGCGGTCGGCCACATCGAGCGGTACAACCCGGCGCTGCAGGCGCTGCGGTCCCGCCTCGAGGCCGGCGAACTCGGTGACATCTACCAGATCACCACCCGCCGCCAGGGCCCGTTCCCGGCCCGGATCGCCGACGTCGGCGTGGTGCTCGACCTGGCCACCCACGACATCGACCTGACCGCCTGGGTGACCCAGTCGCCGTTCGCGTCGGTCTCGGCCCAGAGCGCGCACAAGAGCGGCCGGCAGTACGAGGACCTGATCGCCGTCACCGGCAAGCTGCAGGACGGCACCGTGACCAGCCACCTGGTCAACTGGCTGTCCCCGATGAAGGAGCGCCTCACCGTCGTCACGGGTGAGCGCGGCGCCTTCATCGCCGACACCCTGCTGGCCGACCTGTCGTTCCACGCCAACGGGACCGTGCAGACCGCCTGGGACGACGTCGCGCACTTCCGCGGGGTCAGCGAGGGCGACATGATCCGCTACGCGATCAGCAAGCCCGAGCCGCTGAAGGCCGAGCACGAGGCGTTCCGCGACGCGATCCTGGGCAAGGAGACCGACATCGTCACCCTGCAGCAGGGTCTGGCCACCGTCGTCGTCGCCGAGGCCGTGATCCAGTCCGCGACCAACGACGGCAAGACCGTCATGCTGACCGACGCGCTGAACGGCGTGCTGGGCTCCGAGAGTGCTGGAGCCGCGCAGTCATGAAGGTCCTGAGCGTCGTCGGGGCCCGCCCGCAGTTCGTCAAGCTCGCCCCGGTCGCGGAGGCGTTCGCCGCCACCGAGCACCAGCACGTCATCGTGCACACGGGCCAGCACTACGACAAGAACATGTCCGACGTGTTCTTCGCCGACCTGAAGATCCCGGCCCCCGACGTCCACCTGGGCGTCGGGTCGGGCAGCCACGGGGTCCAGACCGGCGCGATGCTTGCCTCGATGGACGCCGTGCTGGACGAGCACCGCCCCGACTGGGTGCTGGTCTACGGCGACACCAACTCCACCTTGGCCGGCACACTGTCCGCGGTGAAGATGCACCTGCCGGTGGCGCACCTCGAGGCCGGGCTGCGCTCCTTCAACCGGCTGATGCCGGAGGAGCACAACCGGGTCCTGACCGACCACGCGGCGGACCTGCTGCTGGCCCCGACGCAGGTCGCGATGGACCACCTGGCCAACGAGGGTCTGCGCGAGCGGTCCCGGTTGGTCGGCGACGTGATGACGGACGTCTGCTTCCGGGTCCGCGACGCGGTGAAGGACGAGCCGCTGGATCTGCCCGACGGGCTGAAGCGCGGCGAGTACCTGGTCTCCACCATCCACCGGGCCGACAACACCGACGACCCGGAGCAGTTGGCCGCGATCGTCGACGGCCTGGCCTCGCTGGACACCCCGGTGCTGCTGCTGGCCCACCCGCGGCTGGTCGCGCGCTGCGCCGAGTTCGGCATCAAGCTGGAGCGTCCGGGCGGTTCGCTGCACACCGCGCAGCCGCTGGCCTACCCGCAGATGGTCGCGGCGGTGCTCGGCTCGGTCGGCGTGGTGACGGACTCGGGCGGCCTGCAGAAGGAGGCCTTCCTGCTCGGCACCCCGTGTACGACGCTGCGCACGGAGACCGAGTGGACCGAGACCCTCGAGGACGGCTGGAACGTGCTGACCACCGACCTCGGCAAGCTCCCCGAACTGGCCGTCCGGCCGGTTCCGGCCACCGAGCAGGCCGCGCCGTACGGCGACGGCCAGGCGGCCGGTCGCGTCGTCTCCGCCCTCGCGGGGTAGCGCCGATGACGAAGGCCGCCGAGGAAGAAAAGGACGAGCAGCAGACTCCGCCCGGGTCTGCTGCCGCCGCCGGTTCGGCGACTCTGCCACCGGCCGCCGCCGACGCGATGCCGGCCGT